>CAXTCB010000044.1:0-22941 GCA_964242875.1 uncultured Acidobacteriaceae bacterium | reverse complement strand
CTCCTCGCCGACGACGTCGAGTTCTACCACGACCAGGGCGGCCTCACCCTCGGCCGAGACGCCCTGACCGAGTCCGTCCGCAAAAACGTCTGCGGCCACGTCACCCGCCAACTCACCCCCGGCACCCTCCGCGTCTACCCTATGAAGGGCCTCGGCGCCATCGAAATGGGCACTCATCGCTTCTTTGAAAACGGCAGCCCCACCGCCTCGGGCGAGGCCGACTTCGTCCACCTCTGGCTCTTCAAAGACGGCGCCTGGCACGTCGCCCGCGTCCTCTCCTACAACCACCACGCCCTCCCAGCAAAGTGACCCGCCCTTGCAGCCGCGGCGAGCCCACTCTCCCCCGGCACCCCGCCTGAGATCGCGATCCCCCATGCAGAGCGGATCTCTGGCAGACCGAAGCCTTCTGCCGCGAACAGTCTTCGCCCGGCAAACAACACCAGCGCACACCCTATCCTGCCGTCGCCCGGTCCTCCTAGGTCTGCACCGCCCCCATGCCCTCCCATACGTCGCGTAATTGATCTTGTAATTTCAAAAGGCGGTGCTACCATGGCCACCTCTGCCTAGCAGACCCCCGCAACCCGGCCCCTATCCCTGTCTGCCCGCAGAGCACAGGAGGTAGTTATGGCAACCGCAGTCTCCCGTCCCTTTCTCGCCCCCACACTCCCTCGCGGATCAACCCGCCACGCGCACGGCCCCCAGGAAGACCGCACCGGCAGCAAGGATAAGGGCTCCGCCATCGGCGCTCTCATCGGCTTCACCATCGGCATTCCCGTCGGCATCTACGTCGGCATCAACACCGCTGTCGCCACCACCGGCGCAACGGGCATCATCCTCGGGCCCGCTGCACCCGCCGCCGGCGTCGCCGCCGGTATCGCCGCCGGCGTCGGCGTGGATGCGGCGCTCACCGGCATCGGCGCAGCCATCGGTGGCGCCATCGGCACCCTCGCCGGTGACGACGACCCCGCCCCGCCTCCCGCGACAGAATCCGGTCCCTCCGGAGACCCCGGGGGCTCCCTCGGCATCGGCCCCTTCAGCACCGGCGAGGGTGGCCCGGACGGCGGTCAGGGCAGCGGCCAGGATGCAGGCCAGGGTGACTCCGGCAGCAGCGGTGGCAGCGGTGGCTGCTTCCTCGGCGGAACGCCCGTCCTCCTCGCCGACGGAACCAGCTTGCCCATCGAGGGGATCCCCCTCGGCACCCTGGTCGTCGCACAGGATCCGTTCACCGGCAACGTCAGCGCACAACCAACCACCCAGACCTTCACCCATCACGTTTGCTCCACCCTTCTGCTGCTCCTCTCGGACGGCACCACCCTCCACACCACCCGGCAGCATCGCTTCTTCGTCCCGGAGCGTGGCTTCCTCGCAGCCGGCCAGCTCACCCCAGGAATGTCCGTCGTCACGCTTAGCAACCAGTACCTCACCGTCCTTGGCACTTCGCCCGTCGAGGAGGATGCGACCGTCTACAACCTCGAGGTCGCACACGCCCATACCTACTTCGTCGGTCCTCAGGGGGTCTGGGTCCACAACGACAAAATCACGGAGCCGCCCGATTAGCAGCTCGCGCCCTGCGCCCAGGGAACACGCTCTCCGGAGGACGCGGGCCGCCGTCCTCCAGACTCCTTCACCCACCCGCCGCATCTGGAGACTCGCCATGCCCGCACCCGCCCTGCACCTTAGCAACAGGCAGTTCATCGAGGAGTACTTTCACGCCCTCACCTCCCAGCCCAAAACCGAGGCGCTCATGGATCGCTACATCGCCGATCCCCTCCTCAAGGAACACATCCGCCAGGCCGAAGCAGCCTTCCCGGGTTACCGGCTCGACGCCGATCAGATCATCGCCGAAGGAGACTCCGTCGCCGTCCGCGCCACCATGCGCGGCACCCACGGCGGTCCCTTCGCCGGCATCGCCCCCACCGGCAAACCCGTCAGCGCCAGCCTCATGCTCTTCTATCGCATCGCCGACGGCCGCATCGCCCAGCACTGGATGCATCTCGACACCGGCGCTCTGCTCGCTCAGCTCAACAGCTGATCCGTCGCCGGCAGTCCCTGCCTCCTCCCCCAGGGCACCCCGGCCCTGCCCCTTCAGTCGCTCTCACCCGGCCCCCGCTCTCATCGCCGCCCTCTCGGCGTCGCTCCCCTCGGCCCATTCCGGCAGCCGCGGCCGCCGGTCCCGCGCGCGCCACCTGTCCACCCGTGCCGCCACCTCTCGTGCATCAGCGCTCCCCTCCTCGGCGGGCGTAGGAGCCCCCGGCCGCTCGCTCCATCGCCACCGCTCCTGCCACGTCGCCGGCCGCGGTGGCGGCGCACAGCTCCGCTGCCCGGCGGGCTGTCACCGCTCCACATCCTCCTGGTACCGGTCACTCCAGCCCCGCCGTGCTCCCGGGAGACTCCAGCCTGTCCGACCCAGCGACCCCCTATCCCGGCCGCAGTCCTCCGCCATGCCGCGGACGCCACAGGCCAATCGCGCAGAAAAAGCCCTCCACGGCAAACACCGCGGAGGGCCAGCATCGCAAATCGTCTATCGCCGGTGTTCCCGCATCCGCCGCCGCAGCACGCCCACCGCCCCCAGCGCTCCCGTTCCCAGCAGCGCCAGGCTCGCCGGCTCCGGTGTCGACACGTCCACCGCCTCGTAGATCGTCTCGGTGGACCCGCTCGTCCAGGCGATATCCCCCTTCGCGTTCAGAACCAGGCCGTCCACGCTCACCCCGCCATACACCAGGTCGGTCGGGTCCGGCCCGTCAAAGAGTCCACCAACAGACGGGTTTGAGAATCTGGCTCCGAACGCCTCATGGCCGTTGTTACATCGGCCCGCTTGTCCGCCTTCACTGGTCGCAATCACGCACGGCGTCCCGTTGTCATAGGCCAGCGTAGGCGCCACCGTGGACTGCGCGGTCTTCACCCCGTTCACCCAGGTGGAATAACACAGGGTTAACGGCATGCTCGTTCCGCACGTCGCATTGGAAACACCCCGGGTCACGACCGTTCCTGCATCGTCGATGCCATAGACGGAGAAGGGGTTCGCCTCCCCCAGGTTATAAATCTTGTACGTATCTGCACGCGCGGCAGGGAGGGCAGGCAGCAGCACCGCCAGCGAGAGCGCAGCACAGGACAGAACAGATCGAGAGAACATAGGCAGCTCCAGTGGAATCAGAAAGGGACATCAAGGGAAAAGAGGGCGTCGTCCATCGCGACCGGCGACCGCGGAACATCAGGCAAAACAGCTGGGCCCGGGTACGTCTTTCTTACCCGCAGTTTAATGACCAAAGTACTGTTACCTAAGTACTCCTCTATCCCAACTTCCCGGATCGCCCTGTCCCACCCTCTGCACTCGTTTGCAAACTCAGGGGTACTCCCATTCCGCATGCCGCTGGCGACACCCCTTCAAGACCCGGTTGCGCACCATTCCCTCCCCTGCAGAAAGTCTTCGGAGCCTCACCGCTGCTTTGCGTCAGACTACTCCCCCGGCACATTTCCAGAATTTTCTCTGCGGTCCCCACTGCTCCAATCGAGTAGACTGGGCCACCCAATCAGTCGGCCACCATCCCCGTCTTCAGGAGCCAGCCCGCATGATCCTCCACCGCCTCTCTGCCCTCGCCCTTGCCGCTGCCCTCGCCGCCGGCACCGCCCTCGCCCAGCCTCTCCAGACACCCCAGGCAAACGCCGACCCCGACCACGGCGACAACCCCGCCACGTACTCCCAGCAGCAGACCCTCACCATCGCCCGCGCCGTCCAGCACAAGCTGCTCTCGCTCGCCCGCTACTCCGTCTTTGACTCCCTCTCCTTTGGCCTCCGCGGCAAGACCATCATCCTCGAGGGCTACGCCTCCCGCCCCGTCCTCAGGTCCGACGCAGAATCCGCCGTCAAATCGATCCCCGGCATCGACGCCGTCGAGAATCAGATCAAGGTCCTCCCCAACTCGCCCATGGATGACCGCATCCGGGTCGCCGTTTATCGCCGCATCTACACCCAGCCCGCTCTGCGCAAATACACCGGCAGTCCCGTCGGCTTCGGCCGCTTCCCGTCCGTCGCCGGCCGCGCCGGCGGCATCACCCAGGATCCACCCCTCGGCTACCACGCCATCCACATCATCGTGGAGAACGGCCGCGTCATCCTCACCGGCGTCGTCGATACCGAGAGCGACTCCAGCATCGCCTACATGCAGGCCAACTCCACCCCCGGCACCTTTGCCGTCGATAACGACCTTCGCATCGCCGGCAAGCCCGCCGCCGCGAAGTGAGCGCCTGGCAAAGACCCCGGTGCCGCCGCCGCACCAGGGCCATTCCTTCATCGCGCCGACCGCTTGCAGCCGCTCACGCGAAAACTCATGTCTCGCGACACAACCCAGAGAGTCACGTTACCCCTCTCAATCCACGTACCCCTCGCACCGCTGACCGCAGGTACCGATCCGAACGTCAGCCTGCCCGGCCTCTCACTCGCTCTGTTCGTCCGTCCTCCCCGCGGCCCGTTCTAGACCTCTAACTCGTACCGCTTATCCAAGGAGAATCGACAGCATGTTTATCATCTGGTGGATCATCGTAGGTCTCATCGCCGGCTTCATCACAGGCAAGCTCATGAAGGGCTCCGGCTTCGGCACCCTGGGTGACATCGTCGTTGGCATCCTCGGCGCCATCATCGGCGGCTACATCATGCGTGCCGCTGGCTTCGCCGGACAGGGCGGACTGCTCTATACCATCCTCGTCGCCGTCGTCGGTGCCGTCATCCTCACCCTGCTTCTGCGCCTCGTCACCGGAAACCGCTCGCGCAATCTCTAAGCGACCTTGTTCGCCATGTAACACGATGCCCTGCCACCCGTTGGCAGGGCATCGCTGCTTAACCTCGGCGAAACCCGCGCAAAACACCCCCTAACCTCGGCGAAAACACGCTCCACCTCGACGAAAATGGCCCTTTCGTCCGATTTCCGGCGCGCGGGGGGAACTCTTGCGGTACAGTCTAGACACCATCTGAAAATCAGTCGTTGCTCTTTCCGCTGTCATCGAGCGATTCCCCCTAAGTGTCTCTCGTGTCAGCAGTTTAGAACAGCCGCACCCAACGTTGTGCCTCTCTGGCACCCGCCGAGGCACACCCATCGTTATCCCGCGAGAGGTGTTGTTTGATTGGTTGGACCAGACGTGACTTCATCACCCGTGTCGGCCACGCCGGCGGTGTCAGTGCAGCGTTTATCGCTATGCAATCATTGGGCTTAGCGCCCACCAGCACCGCTCGCGCGCAGACTGTTTCCGCCGCCCCGAACCTCGGCAAAGGCACCTCCGTCGTTGTCCTCGGCGCCGGCATCGCCGGTCTTGTCGCCGCGTATGAGCTTCATTCGCTTGGCTTTACGGTCACTGTCCTTGAAGCTCGCGAGCGCCCCGGCGGCCGCAACTACACCATCCGCCCCGGCGACACGGTCTCCCTCACCGACGGCTCCAAGCAGCACTGCGACTGGGAACCCACGCATTATCAGAACTTTGGCCCCGCCCGCCTGCCCTCGATCCACCCCACCATCCTCGGCTACTGCCGCAAACTGGGCGTGGAACTTCAGGTCGAAGTCAACTCCACCCGCTCCAGCTATCTGCAAAACGACGCCGCCAACAACGGCAAACCCGTTATCCAACGTCGCGTCGTCAACGACACCCGCGGCCACGTCAGCGAATTGCTCATGAAATCCGTACAGGGTGGAGCCCTTGATCAGGAGCTGTCCGCGCAGGATAAAGACCGCATGCTCAGCTTCTTACGCATCTACGGTCCGCTCGATGAGGCTGGTAAATATGCGGGCAGCGATCGCGCCGGATACCTTCGCACCGCGGGCGCTGGAGACGAAACCGGCGTGCTTGAAAAGCCCATCGATATGCACACCCTGCTCGACGAGGATTTCTGGCAAGGCATGCTGTTTGACGAACAATTCGATATGCAAGCCACGATGTTTCAACCAGTTGGAGGGATGGACCGGATCCCGTACGCGTTCGCGAAATCCCTGGGCGACACGGTCCAATACGGCGCCCCTGTCACAGAGATCCGCAAGTCCGGTAAAGGCGTTAAGGTCGGCTACACACAGAAAGGCGGCGCCAAATCCATCGAAGCAGACTTTTGTATCTGTGCCATGCCGCTGACGATCCTCAAGAAGACGCCAAACGACTTCAGCGCACCCTACAAGAAGGTGATCAGCGAATGCAGCTACTCGCATGCTTACAAGGTGGCTTGGGAGAGCCGTCGTTTTTGGGAGCAGGACTACAACATCTATGGCGGCCTGGAGTTTGTGAACACCGGCTGCAGTCCGATCTGGTTCCCCTCGGCAGGTTTGTTTTCCCCGAAGGGCGTTCTGGTGAGCGGGTACACGGATGAACGAGATACACCATTCCAGAAGATGGATCTGCCTGCGAAGTTCGAGGAGAGCCGGAGATCGATTGAGCGACTTCACCCGGGCCATGGCAAGGAGCTCGAGAAGCCAATGTACGTCTGCTGGGGCAAGATGGAGCACAACGAAGGCTCCTGGATTCGCAGCTATGCGCCGGACCAGGATCATGCGCCAGGGATGTCGCTGACTCGGCAGACGGGGCAGGCTCGATCGGCCGGGAAAGCTCGCACCGAGACCAATCCTAATTATGAGGTTCTGATCCAGCCGGATGGCCCGATCTACTTTGCAGGAGATCACGTAAGCCACATCGTTGGCTGGCAGGAGGGCGCGGCCCTGAGTTCCTTACGGGCGATCCAGATGATCTCCGACGTAGTAAAGGCGAAGCAAGCCTGATCGATCTTCGGATTTGGCGCACGAGGAACAACAAGGAGGGGTGATGACGAGGATCAGACGAACGAGTGTTGCGGTGCTGGCGTTGTTCGCGGGGCAGCTTGCAGGCGCGCAGGTTCAAGTAAAACACCTGCAACCAAACGAGAAGAGCCCGATCGCGAATGGCGTCTGGGCAGGCGACACGCTCTATCTGAGCGGTCAGCTCGCGAGCCCGGTCACGCCGGCTGACGCAGCCAAAGGCACAGAAGCGGTCTATGGAGACACGAAGACGCAGGCGACGAGTGCGTTGGTCAAGATCCAGACGCTGCTCAAGGAGCAGGGGCTGGACATGAAGGACGTTGTGAAGATGACGGTGTTTCTTGCGGGTGATCCGGCAAAGGGCGGCAAGCTGGATTTTGCCGGCCTGCAAGCGGCGTATACGCAGTACTTCGGAACTGCCGACCAGCCGAACAAGCCTGCGCGCAGCGCGATGCAGGTAGCGGCTTTGGCTGCACCCTGGGCTCTGGTAGAGATTGAGGTCATTGCGGTGCGCGGAAAGTAGACGCGCTTTGTCCTCGTCAACGACACGGCAGCAGCTAATTGGGCCGTGGGTCTGATCTGCTGTGCCATGAAGACTCACGTAAGCTGCCAGATAGAAAGGGAGGAGCAACCGCTCCTCCCTTTCGACGTTCAGCATTTGTCGAGTGACGGTCTGGTCAGCCCATGGAAGGGAAGAGCTGATCGTCGATGCGCTCCAGGCGAGCATTCGCGGTGACGGGCTGATCCATAACGGATTTGAACGCCGTTCGGAACTGAGCCATCTCGGCCGGAGTGCCCACGGAGATGCGGACCATATTCGGCCAGATGGGCCAGGTACGTCCAATCATCACGTTTTTGGCCTGCATCGCTTTGATGACGTCGCGCCCGTTCCGCCCCGTGTCGATCATGAAGCAGTTTGAGACAGAGGGGATGAAGGTGTAGTGATTGTCGGTCAGCCAGGCGAACGTTTGATTGCGGGTATCCGCAATGATCTTTTTGCGTGTAGGGACGAGGTCTGCTTGCAGCAGGCTCACGTTGGCTGCGGCGGAGCCGGTGATAGGCATGGCATTCTGCCCGTAGGGCTGAAGACGGGCGAGCAGGTCCGGGCGGGCGAGGGCAAGACCGCACCGGATACCAGCCATGCCATAGACCTTGGAAAACGTGCGAAGGACGATGAGATCCTTGTCTGCGGCAACGAAGTCCAGCACGTTTGGCGAGTCTGAGAGATGAATGTAGGCCTCGTCGACAAGCAGGATCGAGCCTTTCGGCTTGTGCTCAAGCGCCCAGGCGATGTCTTCCTTGGTCGTGAGAGTACCGGTGGGATTGTTGGGATTACAGATGTAGATGACGCCGGCGTTGGGGTCTGCGGCGACCATGGCTTTGACATCGTGCGCATGGGTGGAGGTCAGGGGAACCTTCGAGATCTTCGCCTTGCTCGCGGTAGCAGCCATCATGCCGGCTTCATAGGAGGGATCTGCGGTGACAAACCCTTTGGCTGGCGAGGTGAAAGCCAGGACGGTGTAGTGAAGCGGCTCGGAGGAGCCGGCATAGACGGCGATGTACTCCTCTTTGAGGTTGTTCTGAGCCGCGAAGGTCTTGGTCAGCTTGTCGGTTTCGCCAAAGATGTCGTAACGACCGCCCTGCGGTGCGATGGCGGCGATGGCGTCACAGGCGGCTTTACAGGGGCCCAGGGGGTTCTCATTCGCGTTGATGAGAACGGCGTTGGCGGGCATGGCGGCACGCGGGCGGCGACCGCCGTGGGGGATGTTCTTAGCGGCATCGGCACTGGAGGTTTGCAGGGCCGCGTAGGCGAAGTTTGCTTCTGTAAGGATGGGTGCGGAGGCAGCGAGGGAGGCGATCCGGAGAAAGGACCGACGTGAGGGCTGGGAGGCACGTACCAGAGGAGATGACATGCAGAAGCTCCTATCGAGATCAGGCGATGCGACAAGGCGGAACGGCTGGAGGCGACCGGTCGGAAACGGAGCCGTGGTGTGCGAAACGATCTGGTGACCGCGTGCGCATCAAGCGTTGAAGTGGGGTGCGTGCGCTTACTGTATCGCAGGATGCACGTGGCACACACAGTTTTTCGCTCTGAGAGCGAACAATTCCGCGGCAATGCCCTTTGCGGTCAGCGTTCGAAGACGACACGATGCCGTTCAAGCCACCAACACGCCTCATCGCCGCCTTGCGGAAAGACGGATCGGCTGCAGGGCAGGTCTTCCGTACCATCCATGTAGTACTCCTCGCGATTGCCTTTGAGGGGCGCGACAACCATGCGCGTGACCTGGACCGTAGCGGTTCCGGTCCCGTGAGCGAGGTGAAGTCGCCAGAGGAGCCAGTCTGCTGCGAAAGCGAGAAGGGTCAGAAGCAGCGCCGCGAAGAGGACCCTGCCGACCCATCGCTGGAGAAGCTGCCAAACTGTCATAACGATGCGCCCCGGATGCTCAGACTCGCGTAGATCGCCAGCGATTTATAGTACGGCACGTCTCGCGCGCTATCGAGGCATAAAGCGGGGTTGCCACCGGAGCCCGCCTCGGGAGAGAGTAGAGCATGAAAGATCGGCGGGATGGCGAACCCGCGGATGCCGCTTCCTTCGTCTAACGCCGTGAGGTCAGTGTTTTGTTGAAGTCTCGAACTCTTTTGACGGGCAAGGGTGTTGTTCTTGCAGCAGCAACCTTGGTGGCGTTTACCGGGAAGTACGCGCGGTCGCAGAGCGCGGCAACGGCAGTCCAGCCGCTAGGTCTTTCGGCATTCGGGATGGGAACGGGAACCTGGACAAACATTCTGGGCGGCAGAAACCTCGGTGTTACCGCAGGGGCGGACCTGGCATTTCTGACCTATCGCAAACTTCGGCCAGTGATCGAAGTGCGAGGGAACTATCCTCTCTATGATGGTCAGGTTAACCGACAGAAGAGTGTCACTGGTGGGCTAAGGGTCGAACGCCAGATTGGACCATTTCGGCCCTACGCGAATTTTCTGCTTGGCCGCGGAGAGATCGATTTCAAGAACCCTGGACTGCAGCGAGGCGACCTGCTCTACATCAAGACTGTGACGACGGTGTACTCGCCGGGCGTTGGTCTCGAGTATGACGTGCTCCCGCAATGGGCGGCTAAGGTCGACCTGCAGTATGAGTATTGGGATACGCCAGCGGTCGCGAGTGGGGCGATCAATCCGAAGGCTCTTAGTGTTGGTGTCGCATACCGCTTCGACTTCAACCACCATTACAAGGTGCGACGAAGAGATCGCTAGAGATTGAAGAGGTCGCGTAATCGCTTTGTTTGCGAGCGGCTGACCGGGATCTCCGTCTTCTTCGGATCATCCATTCGGAGTTGATAGCTGGACTTGAACCAGGGAACCACCTCACGAATGTGCTGAATGTTCACGATAAAAGAGCGGTGTGCGCGCCAGAAGGCATCCGGATCCAGCAGATCCATAAGCTCTTCCAGAGTACGGCAGTTTGACAGCCCTTCTACGGCGGAAGTCACCACGCTGATCGCACCCTCTTCGATGGAGGCGAAGCAGATCTCGCGCTGATCCACCAGCAGCAGGCGATTGTGGGCACGAACGACGATCTTGGCGGTCTGTCCTGTGGCATTGAGGACGGCGCCGCGGGAGCTGCTTGCCTGTTCGCCTACCAGTCGAAGCAGGGCATCCAGCTTGGCCTCGGTGGTGGCGTCCGTGTGCACGGACCCAGCGGGAGGTGGCGTCCCGGGGGTGCGGGACAAGCGAGCGTGGACCTTTTCGAGAGTCTGGAGGACTCGCTTTTTGTCAAAGGGCTTGAGCAGGTAGTCAATGGCGTTAACCTCGAAGGCACGCACGGCATACTGGTCAAACGCAGTGGCGAAGACGACGTGAGGCATGGACGTATGGCGGTCGAGGAGTTTTTTCAGAACGGCAAATCCATCGAGCCCTGGCATTTGAACGTCGAGAAACACCAGATCGGGCTGAAGCCTGCTAATCAGGTCCACGGCTTCTATCCCGTTGGTTCCCAAAGCCAGGACTTCAACGCCGCCGGCATCTTCGAGCAGGAACTGGAGCTCCTGTCGGCTGAGAAGTTCGTCATCAATGATGAGCGCAGTCACTCGACCATTGTCTCTCAGTCACTGTACGAACGGAGGCGAGCGGGGGAGTGGTCCTCGGCAAGATCGTGCCCGCACTGCGTGCAGTAGATGTCGGTGATCTTGACACCGCGGAAGCAGCGACCGCAGACGGGAGCCATCTGAAACTGACATTGCGGGCAGAAATGGAAGTTGGCAGCAATCTCTGTACTGCAATGCGCACACCGCTTCTGGATGGGCTGACGAAGAAGAAAATAGACAACGGCACCGATGCCACCCGGCATGAGAACGACGATCAACATCCAGATGCCAGCCGACATGTTGCGGCGTCTTACGTCCCGGCTCACGTATCCGACAAGGAGAACGTAGCTCGCGAAGGCTGTGCCCCAGGAGTAGCCCATCAGTAGGCGCATCGGCAGCATCTCGTGTTTGTGGTGCGGCATGACGACGTGGAACAGGTACTGCACACCCAGGAATACAAGAATTGACAGGGCGATCGACCAGGCCGGGATGACACTGAGATCATCTTCACGAGAGCCGAGAGATTGCACGGCCTCGGAGGAGTCGGTGGATGGGTTTGATCCCGAGAGGAAGTTCATTCGATCGACTCACGATCGGCGTGGGTACGATGAGCCCACGCGAGGGCCAGGATAGCGGCAGAGACAGGGAAGAACCAGAGCAGAAAGATGAAGATCTGGCTGCTGGCGTCCGGGATGCCTGTGGGTGTGAGTTCGTACTGATCCAGCAGCGACCAGACCGCAGTGCACAGGATGAGCAGGAAGGCCGCGCTGATTGCCATGGGAATCCAGAGGCTTCGTCCGCGAGAGCGTTGTGACTTGAGGCTTTGGGCACGCTCGCGAACAATGCGATGCGTACGATTGACTAATTGCGCATGCGCGGCGATGGAGGATGGACTGCCTGTGTCCTCGAAGTTTCCATGGTGAGGATCTCTATGCCGCTTCGAGAGTTCTTCTGTCGGGATCACGCGCTCACCTCTGAGGTACGCAGGGAACGAAGCTTGGCGAGCTCGGGCTTCACCGAGGCGAGGCCGCGATAAAGTCGTGATTTGACGGTTGAGAGCGGGGCGCCGGTGATGGAGGCGATTTCTTCCAGGGACAGTTCTTCATAGAAGCGAAGGACCAGCACCTCACGGGATCGAGGCTCAAGACGGACGAGAACCTGATGAACCTCTGCGCGGTCCTCTCCGGAGCGGAACTGATCGAGCGGAGAGGGTTCGTTGTCGACGATCTCGAATGGACGCTCGTTCTCGCCACCCTCGCTCATCTCGTCGAGGCTGGCCATGGTTCGTTTACGGGAAAGATCAATAACAAGGTTACGAGCGATGGTGAACAGCCAGGTATCGAAGCGCGACTTGCCGTTGAACTGGGCGCCGCGCAGAAGGACGCGGATCCAGGTTTCCTGGAAGAGATCTTCCGAGATCTCTCGATTGCCGGTGAGGAAGAGCAGATAACGAAGAAGCCGATGTTGAAACTCTTCAATGAGCCGATCGAGCAGTTCTGGATCCTGACGCTTCAGACCCTGAGCAATGACGAGGGTGTCCGCCTGTGTCTGGGCGGCGGCTACGGCAGACGCGTTTTGCATCGACATCGCTCGCATATCCTTTGAAGACGCTCTCATAGGAAGGAAAGTCTCTGTACGTTTACGACTTAATTCTAGTGGACTGGCGCTTGTAGGACATAGGCGTGGGAGTCGGGCGGGACCCTGGCAACGGGATAAACTTGGCAGTATGGATGTTTTGTATGGGCTGCACCCGATTGAGGAGGCTGTTCGGGCGAACCCAAAGTCGCTCGATCATGTGCTGATTGCGCGAGAGCGGAAGGACGAGCGGTTGGAAGGGCTGTCTCGGCTTTGCCGGGAGGCAGGAGTTCGTGTGATGACGGACTCTCGGCAGCAACTGACACGGGTGGCTGGAACGGAGACGCACCAGGGCGTGGTGGCGATGGTGCGGGAGCGTAAGCTGCTGGCGCTCGAGGACCTGATTGGGCGACCCAACACAAGTCCGAAGCCGGAAGCTGGGTATCAGTTTCTGCTGGCGCTCGATGGGGTAGAAGATCCGCATAACCTGGGAGCGTTGCTGCGGACCTGCGATGGGGCGGGTGTGAACGGGGTGGTGCTGACCGAGAGGCGCTCGGCGCCACTTTCGGCGGTTGCAGCGAAGACCTCGGCCGGTGCCATGGAGTATGTGCGGATCGCGCGTGTGACGAACCTGGTGCGGGCGCTCGAACAGGCCAAGGAACGGCACTTCTGGGTGATCGGGCTCGATGAGCGCGGATCGATGGATTACACGGAGTTCGATTTCAAGACGAATTGCGTGCTGGTGCTGGGCCGGGAAGGCGAGGGCATGCACGACCTGGTGAAAAAGACGTGCGATCACCTGCTTCGGATCCCGATGGCCGGTCGCGTTTCGAGCTTGAACGTTTCCGTGGCAGGCGCGGTCGTGATGTATGAAGCCATGCGGCAGCGTCGAGGCAAGGGACTGGCAGCCCCGACACGGGAACCAGCCAAGAAGTTGAAGGGACTGGGAAGTTGACGGGATTCAGAACGAGCGCGCTGGCAGCTGCGCTGATGCTCGTTGTCGGGTATTCGAGGGCTCAGGCACCCTCACCGCCCAGAGATGCAAGTTTCGACGCGGCAACGCAGGTTGGAGCAGCGCAGAAGGCAGCGGCGTTCAGCGATGCCGAGCGCGATGCAGTCACGTTTGTCCGCTATGACCTGGATGTTCACCTGAAGCCGGAGGAGAGCCGCTTGAGCGTCGTGGCTCGCCTGCAGGTTCGCAATGATGGTGCGGCTCCTTTGACACGCATGGCACTCGAGCTCTCGTCCACGCTCGCGTGGGAGAGTGTTTCTGAGCGGAGTGCGGCAGGTGTCCCGGTGAAGGTTCGCTTCGAGCAGCACCGGCTAGACACAGATACAGACCACACCGGAGCGGAAAACGAAGCGGTCCTCAATCTCGGAGAGGCGCTCGCACCGGGGGCGACGTTGGAGCTGACGGCTATCTACTCCGGCGCGATTCAATCCTCATCTGGCCGGCTGCAGCGTAGCGGAGCTCCGGCAGCAGAGGCAGAGCGGGCTGACTGGGACAAGATCAGCGAGGAGGGGACGCTCCTGCGCGGATTTGGCCAGGTGCTGTGGTATCCGGTAAGCGCACCGCAGAGCTTTCTGGGTGACGGTGCCCACCTGGCGGAGTTGACAGGGCGGCAGCGCCAGAGACAACGTGCCGCGACCGCTCGATTGCGGCTGCAGGTGGACTATCACGGAAAAGCGCCGATGACGGCCTTCTTCTGCGGCAGGATGGGCACCTTGCGACCACTTGAGGAGGACGCGGGCGCGACAGAGAGTAGCCCGGCCGGAGTGGCGGTGGCCGACTTCTCTGCCATGCCGCTTGGCTTCGGCTCGCCAAGCCTCTTTATCGTTCCGCGTGCGCCGATGCTGGAGGGCAAGACGGTCGGTGTGATTACAGAGAATGCCGGCGGGGCGGAACGGCTAGAAGGCGCTGCGAACGCGGCGAAGCCGCTGATTATGGAGTGGCTGGGAGCTCTGCGGGAACGTCAGCCGATCCTGCTGGACCACATCGGGCAGCCGTTCGCGCAGGGCGCTCTGCTGGTGGAGTCGACCGACGACGCTGCGACCTCGTTCGCGATGGTACATCTGCTCAGCCACGCGTGGTTTGAGGCAGACGAGGTCTGGCTCGATGAGGGGGTCGCGCAGTTTCTGCCGATTGTAGCAATGGAACGTGAGCGCGGCAGGTCGGCGGCGCTGGCACAGCTTGAAGATCAGAGACCGGCCTTGGCGCTTGCAGAATCAAACGCCAAGGACACAGGTGGCGTGGGGCTGATGGATGCGAGCCGGGAGGTCTTCTACCGCAACAAGGCGGTGGCAGTGCTGTGGATGCTGCGCGAACTCGCCGGAGAGGATGCCTTGAAGAAAGCGTTGGCCGGCCTCCGAACGCAGCCGATTGCTGGTCGCGGAGCAAAGGCCTTTGAAGCCGCGCTCGAAGCGGCGTCAGGCAAAGATCTGGCCTGGTTCTTCAAGGACTGGGTGATGGCGGACAAGGGCCTGCCAGAGCTCTCCATTGTGAGTGCAGCGGCGCGGGCCAATCCAGGCAGGGCAGGAGCCGGCGAGGGCTATCTGGTCGCCGTGGAGGTTCACAATGACGGAGACGCGACAGCGGATATACCCGTTACAGTGCGTTCCGGTGAGTTGACAGCGACGGAACGATTGCGGGTGCCTGGGAATGGGTCGGCCTCGACGAGGATTCTGTTCCAGGGCAAACCGGAGCAGGTGGAAGTGAATGATGGGAGTGTGCCGGAGATGAGTGTCAGCCGGCATGTGCGAGATCTCCTCCCGCCGGAGGGAAGTGGATCCGTAGCACCCTAGGGGGAGATCCAAAGGGCCTAGCGGCGGTGACGGCGCGACGGGCGAACAGGATGTTGCTGCGGGAGCGGCGCGGTGCGGTTCAGGGTGTCGGTCCAGAGCTGCGCAGCCCCCCAGGCGCGATGAGCGGTGAGGTCAAGGCGTGTAGGGCCAGCGCCGCGATTCTTTGGCAGGGCCTCCGCGAGTCCGTCGCCAAACTGAGGTGCCGTCGCTGCGAGTGCAAGTAAGCGGGGAATGGAGATCATGCCGGCAAGATGGAGATTGTAGCCGTCTGCGGCCGCCGAGCCCTCAAGCGTGGCGGGATCGTGGCCGCCAAGCGGAAGATCGATTGGGGCGAGCTCCACAGTGGAACCGGGAGCGGTCTGCAGGAAGGCATCTCCGATGGTGAGCGGAAGCTCGCCAAGATGACCGCCGGAGAGAGATAGAGCTTCAAAGGTGGCGTGACCATCCCAGCGGTACGGCTGCGTTCCGGGATACTGAACGCTCGCAGAGAGGAACCCAGAAGCAAGAACATCGGGAGGCGCGCGGGAAGAGAGGACGTGAGCCCAGGTCGCCAGGACGGAGGCCGGCAGGTGCGATGTGCCGATCTGGAACTGGGCGGATCGACGCAGGTTCAACAGGTCGGGTACCCCGCCGGTAAGGGCGACAGTGGCACCTTTGCTCTCCGGTATTGGCCAGCTGCAACGCAGGTCTTCAAACGAATGAAAGATGTGGGTTGCGAGGGCGGTGCACTCGACGTCGACAAAGAGCGTGTGCTCCGGCACGAAGTCCGCACGATGCAAACTGTCGATCTGGGCGCGTAGTTGGAGTCGAGCCGAGGAAAGCTGCCCTGTCAGATGGGCAGACAGATTCATCTGGCCGCGCACGTCAGCGTCATTGCCTGTAAGGATGCGGCTGGTTGCGCCAAGGGGCGCGTCGCTCCAGGTCGCGTCTGCCAGGAGCGGAACATCGCCGAGCGCGGAGGCACGCTCCAGACCAGCTTCGATCTGAACTGTCCCGGTATTGGAGACGTTCGTATCTGTGCGCGCGGGTTTGGCTCGGATGCGCATCTTCCATTGCCGTGGCTGCGGCAGCCAAAGCGCGAAGTCCGCATCGGTCAGGGAAAAAGGAGTTTTTTCCTGGCCGAGTTTGAGATTGATGCGGGCGCCAGTGGCTTCGATGTAGGGAAAGCGCGGTGCATCGCCGGCGCGGCTCTGCGCCGTTGGGGCAGCGTCCACGTGGGACGCCTGCAGAAGGATGCCGGAGAGGTTCCAGCGGCCGTCGGGCAGATGAACGAGATTCACGCTGGGGTCAGTGAAGGTGATGCGGGAGAACTCGACGCGATGCCGCCACAGCGATCCGATGCGCAGGCGCGCATTGACGGTGTTTGCGCGAATGATGGGTTCAGCTCCAAACTCCGGCGCCTCATCGATGACGAGATTCTCAAGGGTAAAGCTTGGAAGTGGAAGCAGGTTGAGCGTGATGCGATCCAGGTGCACAGGGCGGCCGAGTACCTGCGCCATGCTGGTCGTTACACGGCGCTGATACCGGTTAAGACTTAGGAGAGGTGGGATGATGGCGAGTAAAAGCAGAGCTGCGCAGATCAGGATGACAGCTACGCCACGCGCGGGAAGTCGGGGAAGGCGCGATCCAAGCTTTGGACCGGAAGTCTCCGCGAGCGCGCTTGTTGAATAGATCTCCTGCTGCATAGGTCTCGGTCTTCGGCGAAGCCTGGGCTCAGCCGGATTGCTGTGGCCGCACCTTACTGGATGCGGTGAAAGGTTCTATTCCAGCGGGTCTGGTCGAAGATGTGAATAAGAATGTGGCCCATAAAAGAGATTCTCTCTCCAAGGCTCTGCTTCTCAATTTGGTTGGCCGGTGTCTTGAATGACCAATAGACAAAGAGGGGACGGCCGACGATGTTCTCGCGGGGCACAAATCCCCAATAGCGACCGTCGAGGCTCTCGGTGCGATTGTCTCCCAGAGCGAAGACTCTGCCCGGGGGGACAACCAGATCACCGCCCTGAATGTACTTTGGCATCTCTTCGGCCCAGAGCGCGGTGATGTTGCTGTATGCCTGACCGCCGGCGGGGAAGTCGTCTCGATAGGAGTCAAAAGCGTGCTGTGGGTTGCCGTCATCCACCGGTTTGGCGGCAAAGGGCTCATCCTGGGCCACGCCATTGAGATACACGATGCCGTTGTGTAGATGAATGCGGTCGCCCGGCAGGCCAATGGCGCGTTTAACCAGGTAAAGGTCCGGGGTCTCCGGATTCGGCTTGTAGAAAACGATGACGTCACCCCGCCTCACATCGCGGTAGTGCAGGAACTTCGCCCAGCGCGAAGGTGGCGCGAGTGTGATGCGGTCGACCAGGACGTGATCGCCAATCAGTAGCGTCTTCTGCATGGAAGCGGAGGGGATCTCAAAGTTCTGAAAGACAAACGTCATGACGAACAGACCGACCGCGAGCACGGTGCAGATGGAGGCCAACGACTCAAGTGGAGTCTCGGTACGATCTTCCTTCTTCGCCGGGGCAGGCGGAGTCTGGGCGATCGCGTCGTTGGTCGCTCTGGGTTCGTTGTGCTCGGAAAGCATGGTCGTCATGAAGGGCTCCGATTGTCAGTGTATCGTTCGCGGACGTGCCGGGTTCAACGGACAATGTGCAATGCGCGATGCCAGCGGGCGAGGCTGAGCAGATTCGCGAGAGCGCCTGGTTGCTTCGTGGAGGGATCGTCGCGGGTGTCCCGGTCGTCTGTTTCGGGCTCACGCAGCGACAGATAGACCAAGATCGGTTTACCGATGATGGCTTGTGCAGGAACCAGGCCCCAGTAACGGCTGTCTTCGCTGTTATTGCGATTGTCTCCAAGGACGAAATACTGATCGGCTGGGATACGCAGCTCCCCATGATCCTCGAGATGGCGAAGCTGCATCCACCAGCGAGCATCGAT
The DNA here is from genome assembly GCA_964242875.1 of uncultured Acidobacteriaceae bacterium. GTDB lineage: Bacteria > Acidobacteriota > Terriglobia > Terriglobales > Acidobacteriaceae > Edaphobacter. The sequence goes on along the minus strand of CAXTCB010000044.1, from coordinate 4,799 downwards.
GTCAGGATCGGTGGAGGTCAAACGGGGAAAGTTGTCGCGAAAGTTGTCCGGAGGGGACGGACGATAGACCGCGTACGGTTCGTCGAGGGATTTGCCGTTGATAAAGACCTGATCGTCGTGCATCCGGAGCCGCTCTCCAGGAAGACCAATGACCCGCTTTACCAGGTGAACGGTGGGACTCGCGGGAAAATGGAAGACGACGATATCGCCGCGATGGATGTTGCCAGGTGCAAAGGGGACGTGGTCGCGGTCTGCGGTTTGCTTGTCGACGAGGAGAAAATCGCCGACGAGGAGGGTGGGCACCATAGAGGCAGAAGGGATGCGAAAGGGCTGGACGGTAAACGTGATGATGAAGATGGCAACGATGATGATGGAGAGAAGTGCCTGAACGGCGAGCAGCAGTGTGTTCTCAGCGGCGGCAACCCCTTGCATGGGTGTGGCCGGATCCGGCTTCGATTGTGGAGCAGCGGGCTCGAGGCTCATGATCGCTCCCGGGCGGAGGTCGCAGGGGAAATCATCTGTCGGTCCATCTGCTGCTCCAGCTGAAGAATGGCAAGACGTGCTGCTTCCTGCTGCGCGTGCTTCTTGGTGGGACCCTCGGACTCGGCGAGAGAGGTGGTGAGCCCCTCGGCCGTACGAATCTCAACGGCCACGCGGAAGAGCCGTTTGTGGTCAGGGCCGCTCTCGTCAGTCAACACGTAACGAGGCTGTCCGAGACCAGTCGCCTGAAGGCGCTCCTGGAGCGCAGACTTGTAATCTCCGATCGAGACTCCCTGAGCGAGTGCCTGCCGCAAGTCCGGAAGGGCGGGCGCAACGATCTCACGCTCGACAAAGACAGCCGCGGCAGGAAGACCGCCATCCAGATAGAGCGCCGCGATGACAGCCTCAAGAGCGTCCGCGAGCAAGGCCGGTTTCCTTCGGCCTCCACTGCGGTCTTCCCCGCGGCCCAGGCGAAGGTACGCACCGAGGTTCAGGTTAATAGCAATCGCGGCAAGGTGCTTGCTGCTTACGACGGAGGCGCGCAGGCGAGTGAGATCACCTTCGCGCGCGGAAGGGAAATTACGAAAGAGTGTTTCAGCGACAACGAGGCTCAGAACGGCGTCTCCGACGAACTCGAGCTGTTCGTTATCCGGACCCGGGGGACTCGTGCCAGGTCCGCGCAAGGCTGGATCTTCGTGGAGCAGGGAGCTGTGAGTGAGGGCGATATCAAGGAGCCCGGGATCGCGAAAGATGTGGCCCGTTTCAAAGGTCTTCAAGGCACGGGTGATCGCATTCTGCTTTCGGGGCCGCTCGCTTGCAGGTCCGGACTGCGTCACTTTTAGCCTCCAACCGATGAAGAGAGCCTACGAATATATCTACTGTCCAAGGCGCAGCATGCACTCGTTACATCTTGGCGTTTGGGTTGTAGGCGTTCTTCTCTGCTTTGCCGCTCGGATCGATAGCCTCGTCCTGCTCAGCAGGAGCCTGCTGCTTCGGAAGCGCGAAAGGCGTCTTCAGGCCTGTTGTGGCGGCAGCGCGCGCGTCCGGCTGGGTACCGGGTACGGCGAGCGCGGCCTGATACTCCTGCAAAGCCTTCCGCCGGTCAGGTTGAACATCGTAGAGGCGACCGAGGTAGATATGAGACCAAGCCACGGTGTGCGGGTTCCGGGCAATCGAAAGCGTGGCTTGAAAGTGGGTCATGGCCTCCTCTGGTTGACGCTGCAGCAGAGCGATGCGGGCCAGGATGTAGTTCGCTTCGGCGTGGTCATCGGCCGGGTCTGCAAGCGCCTTCGTCGCAAGCTCCTCAGCGGCCGGAGCATCGCCCTGCATCAGCTTCATCTCCGCAAGCCGAAGTCCCGTGGGCGGAAGAGGAACACGACGCACGACGTCGTGGGATGCTTCGGGGACAAAGGCGATTTGTTTTGCCTCGTGGGCCTGCCGGTCAACATCCATGCCGTAGACCATCTGCCCAATGTTGTCCTTGAGGCTGACGCCGCTGTGTTCTTCCAGAAGGAGCTGCTGATAGAAGTAGTTTGTCAGCACCCACCCCTGACGTGTGGCTAGATCGGCGGCATTTCGACGGCTTGCCTCCGTCTGTCGCTCAAACAGGTTTTTAGCTGCATCGTATTTTTCAAAATCAACGCGTTCCCGCAGAACCGCCGGTTTTTGTGGAGGGGTAAGGCCAGTCTCCATCGTGCGCGATTCGATGGCTTTGATGAGACATTCCGTGATGAGTGAGACGATGTCAGATTTATGGGCGAAGTCGATCGGTGCATCCTGTACGGTCTTCAGGATCGGCAACAGTCGGTCCATGGCCGATGCTCGTGCGTAGATCATCGGCTCCACTTCATAGTGGAGGTAAGTGTGGCGGATCTGCTCCATGTGGAACGTGCTGGCGGCGGAGGGGGAGATGGCGATGATGTAGTTTGAGCCGTAGATGCGGGCGTTGACGGCTGAAGGGGCGAGCATGGGTTCCAGCAGCACGAGAAAGCGGCGGCCATCGTAGCTGGAAGTCGGTAAGTGTAAGTAAATATTGGTATTTAGGATCAGCTTGGTCAGGGGATCGTGCAACTGGTCGAGGAGTGCCGTGTATGCGGGCCGGTTTCCTACCCAGATTGCATGTAAGTGTATGGCATCAGACAAGTTGTGAACCAGCGGCAAGATGTTGAGGACCTGCGTGGAATCGGGCGGGAGCTCGGTTTCGTCTGCCGTTAAGGTCAATTCCGGCGAGGTATAGAGGGCTAAAGAGACATATTGGGCGATGTTAAGGCCGTGATCGGCGAGGGTGTGTTGCCGGATATAGGAGCAGACGGCGTCACGAGCCTTTTCTGCCTGTGGCGAGGCGGCGACTGCCTCGGCGACCTGCTGGCGGACGGCAGCCCGAACGGGACTTGAGGTGGAGAGATCGGCGTCGTAGCCGCAGGTGTTAAGGGAGACGGCGAGATCGAAGAGCGGCTCGCTGGTTTCGAGGGTCACGGCTGAGCCGGTCGCTTCGGGCTGCCGGACGCGGGTCGAGGACTCCTGTCCGCCGCTGCTCGAGGAGGAGGACCCCAGCGTCTGCGAGGGAGGTTGGGCGACGCCGGGTGCCTGGCAGAACGCGAGAGGGCAAAGGGAAAGCAGGACGAGGGTGAGGAGCTTGACGGGAGCCATGAACGCGGACACGATGGGGTTTCGACGCACCCATGGAGTGTAGGAGAGCGTGTGGACTGCATGCAAGCGAACGGTATCCGACGGGGGCTGGATCAACCGCGGACGGAGATTCCGGCGAAGGTCATGACAACATGCCCGCGGATGGGAACGCCGAACACGCTTGCCGGACGGAAGACGCTGCTCAGCAACCGGTCGACGACCTGGTTGCGTACGGCGGCATCCTGCGGACCGGAGACAATGCGGTAGTCGTAGACCTGACCGCGGGCGTTGACGGACGCTTCGACCACAATGGTGCTGTCTTCCGCGGTGGTAACGGGCTGGATACCGGCAACCGAATAGAGGTAGTGCGGGGCGGTCATGGCGCCCAGCGGCTCGTCGTTGGCCATGACAGGATTTGCCGCGCTCATGGCACCAAGCAGGAAGAGGATGCTGCCAAGAAGCAGAACCGCGCCGGCGAGACCAGCCGAAGCCTGCATGACGAGGGGCCGGAGGGCGTTCTGCCACTTGAGGTTCAGGCGATCGAGGCGGCTGGACCAGGTACGCCGGCCCTCGTGCGAGATGGCGAGACGAAGCCTGAGGCTGAGGTCTACCGGCACACGGGAGGGCCCGAGGGTAGCCAGCGTCTGCTGCACGGTCCGGGTGAGAGCGAACTCGGCTGCGCAGGCAGAGCAATCGTCGAGGTGACTGGCGATGACCTGCATTTCGACACCAGTGACGGCGCCGTCGAGATAGCTCGAGAGCGCCGAGCGAACGGGCTCACAGGAGTCACTCGCAAAAGGCTGGACGGAACCGACGCCACCGTTGAGGGAGATCTGAGAGTTCATGCGGACCTCCGTGCGGCGATGCCGGGTTCGGAGCGGACCGGTTTGAGGCAGGGTCGAAGCAGGTCACGAAGAAGGTGCCGGCCACGGGTGAGGCGGCTTTTGACGGTGCCGAGATTCACGCCCAACACATCAGCGATCTCGTCGTAGGCGAAGCCCTCAATTTCACGAAGGACGACGACAGTGCGGAAGGCCTCTGGAAGCTCGTGGAGGGCCTGCTCGACGCTGGCGCGGAGCTCACCTTGTTCAGCGTGGTCTAACGGGGTGCCGTGAGCGTCAGCGAGGATCATGGCTAGAGTAGGAGCGTCTTCCCCCATCTCGGAAGGCGGGGTATCGAGGGTGATCTCACGCCGCTTGTGGCGGGACCACCAGCGACGCTGGTTCGAGGCCTCGTGGAGCGCGATGCGATAGAGCCAGGTGCGAAGGCTGGAGTCGCCGTTGAAGCTGCGGATGGAGCGGAAGACCTTGATAAAGACTTCCTGTGTGATATCCGCAGCGTCGGCGGGGTCGTCAAGGCTACGGGCGATCAGCGAAAAGAGCGGCTGATGATATTGGGCGATCAGAATGCTGAAGGCTTCCTCGGAGCCGGCCTTGAGGTCGGCAATGAGGGTGGCTTCTTCGGTGGAGAAGCCGATCGCACTTGCCAGATTTCCCACGATAGCGCCCGCCTGAAGCATTGGAGTGTCCTCTAAAGTACGACAACCTGGTACCACGCGCAAACTGCGAGGGAAGGTGCGCCGCCGGCGGCTGAGTGCTCGCTCACTCTACAGGACTTAGACACCGGGCCATAGGCAAAGGTTCCCCGGGTGGGTGCAGGGCAGGGGAAGGTGGCGTCTTCGGCAGATTGAG
>CAXTCB010000043.1:0-23160 GCA_964242875.1 uncultured Acidobacteriaceae bacterium | reverse complement strand
CCCGGAAACTCTCCCCCAACTTGCCAGCGAGCGCCTCGAGCGCCTGAAGACTCGTCACGCCAGAATCGGCATCATCGGCCTCGGCTACGTCGGGCTTCCGCTCTCCCTCCTGCTCGCGGAGGCCGGTTTCGAGGTCACTGGGTTCGACATTGATGATCGGAAGGTCAAAGATCTTGAGGCAGGTCGATCCTACATCTTTCGCATTCCTGTAGAGGAGATCCAAAGCGCTCGCGAGCATGGCTTTCGCGCGACAGTAGATTTCTCCCGTCTTGTCGATCAGGACGCGATCATCCTTTGCGTTCCTACCCCTCTCACGGGTCATCGAGAGCCCGACCTTAGCTACATCGAAAATACCGCACGGTCCATCGCGCCGTGGATCCAGCCCGGGCAGCTCGTCGTTCTTGAGAGCACCACGTACCCGGGTACGACGGAAGACATCCTCATTCCTATCCTGGAGGCCGACAACAAACTTGGCCTTAAGGTTCAATCTACGGGCGAGAAGAAAGAAAGCGGAGTCTTCTATGTCGCTTTCTCACCAGAGCGCGAAGATCCAGGAAACACCGACGTTGCTCGACGTGATATCCCGAAGGTAGTCGGTGGTCATGAGCCGATTGCGACGGAACTCGCCGCCACGCTCTACGAAGGAATCTTCACGCGCGCTATTCGCGTCTCCACCACCCGTGTGGCAGAAATGACGAAGCTCCTCGAAAACATCTATCGCTGCGTCAATATCGCACTCGTGAATGAACTCAAGGTCCTCTCCATGCGCATGGGAGTGGATATTTGGGAGGTCATCGATGCTGCTTCCACTAAGCCGTTCGGTTTCCACGCCTTCTACCCCGGTCCGGGATTAGGTGGTCATTGCATCCCGATCGACCCCTTTTATCTAAGCTGGAAGGCGAAAGAGTATGACTTCAACACCCGCTTTATCGAACTTGCCGGAGAGGTAAACGAAGCAATGCCGGAGTTTGTCACAGCGCAGGTGGGCAAGGCGCTCAACCAACACAAGAAAGCTGTAAACGGCTCGCGCATCCTCATGCTGGGGATGTCCTATAAGCGCGATATCGACGATCTGCGCGAATCCCCTTCTTTGACCATCATTGAACTGCTACGCGAAGAGGGAGCGGAAGTTCTTTATAACGATCCATATCACCCCAAAGTTGGTCGAGGTCGCCACTACAACTTGAACATGACCTCGACGCCGCTTACCGAACTTGAACAGTACGACTGTGTCCTGATCGTGACCGACCACACGGACTACGACTACCAGGACATCGTGAATCGTTCAAAACTCGTCGTCGATACTCGGAACGCCACGAAAGGCATCTCGTCCCCAAAGATCCACCGCTGCTAGTGGCTGTTGCAAGAAGCGGAGGAGAGCAGAGACCTCCTCCGTTCGCTTCACTTACTACATTCACGAATCACGCCAACAGGCGATCAAACGTCGCTACGATGCGTCGCATCATCGCTTCCGTCGTAAATAGCTCCAGGGCCCGCTGTCGACCGGCTACCCCCATCACTTTGGCCTTCTCAGGATCACTCAGCAACTTCAGGAGTGCTGCGGCCATCGCCTCAACATCTTCCGACGCCACCACAAACCCAGTGATCTCGTCCTCCACAGCTTCCGCGTTCCCACCAACATCGGTGGCCACCACGGGAAGAGACGAAGCCATAGCCTCAATAATCGCGTTCGAGAAACCCTCGCTCCGGGAGGGCAGGATGAACATCGACGCATCCTGAAGGAAGCTCTGTTGATTCTGAATAGGACCCTCAAACGAGACGCTACTCTCAAGCCGAAGGTCCGCAATAATCGTCTGCATCTCCCGCATGAAAAGGGGTTCCAGCACCGCCCCGCCGATCATCAATCTCGCGTTCGGATCTTTCAGGTGAACGGTCGCGAACGCCCGCAATAAGACATCGTGGCCCTTAATCCTGCGGATATTTCCGAGCGTTGCAATGACGGGTCGAGTCTTCTCCCAGTCATCCTTCCGCTCTGGCCATTGGTCTAGATCAAGTCCGTTATGGATTGTGATCACCCTTGTGGGTGCAACTCTATCAACCGCTATAGTGTAGCGTCGCACCTCCTCCGACACAGCAAACACCGCATCAGGCATGCGCGCGAGCCATCGATAAGCGAGCACGTGCTTACGGCTGCGCAGGATACCCATATCTCTCCGATTCCAGACCAGCTTGGCTTGCGAGAAAAGCTTCGTCATCCCTCCGGCCCAGAGATCGGAACTCTCAAAGCAAGTGTGGACAAGCACAACGTGCTCGCGTTTAAGAAACTGGCGCAACGCAAGAGCTCCGCGAAACGCCTTCAGGTCATAGGTGCGTTTCAGCGGAAGCAGATATATCGGACATGGAGGCTCAAGTGATCTCAGACTCTCCTCGTCGGCCGCGAACGTTAGGATGGAGGCCCGATAGCCGTACGCCGGCAACATCTTCGCGAGTTTGAGAACGATCCGTTCTCCTCCTCCAAGAGCCTTTGGAAACTGGTCCACAACCAGAAGGATGTGCGGTCTAGCAACTGTCTCCGGCGAGTCCTCGGCCTTTCCACCACAAAGCAGACGGATCCTGCTCATCGGTAGGCCAGGTAGGCCGGCAACGGCGAAAGCTCTTTTTCGCTTGGCTGCTCGATCTGGACAACTCCGGCTTGGACCAGATGCTTGGCGCGAGCTGCGGCCCCAAACAGGACCCAGGTGAGGCCGTGGATCTCAAGGTAAGTCCATCGATCGCCAAAGCAGTTCAAAATCAGGGAGCAGACCGTAAGAAGAAACAAGCCGAGCCCCAGTCCTTTGTAGAGCGGATCTCTTCCTCTCCGAAATAGGTAATAGCTCAGCATCAACATCTGTGCAATCAGGCCGAGTGCCATCACCATGCCGACAGCACCCGTCTCCAGCATGACCTTCACATACCAGTTATGCGTGTCACGAAGATTGTCCACGTGCGCGGTCAAACCAAATGTTCCATACCCCACGCCAAAGATAGGACTGCTCTCGATCGTCTCCTTCGCAGCCGTCCACAGATCAACTCTCTCCTGCGCTGATCTTTCTAGTTGCCCATTCGAGTTCTCAGTCATATTGACCCGTTCGCTCACAGCCGCTGGAACGACCGTTTGCCAGACACACAGAAACAGAATCGCGATTGGAATGAGCTTCCGGTCCTTCATGATGCCGAGAACGATGACGCCTCCCAGCACAGAGATATATCCCGCGCGAGAGAAGTCATACATCGTCGCCACAATGGTGGCGGCGACCAGGCCATAGAGCAGTAGCTTGGCTTTCTTACGTTTCACAAACTGCGCCATCGCCCACAGGAAAAGGGCGAACTGGGCATGGAAAGCCGCTAGTCCATTGGAGCCGGCGAAACCTAGCGGCCCTCCATCACGTTTATTCTCGTCAAAATGTCCCCAGGAATGCGAAAGACTGCTCATTAATGAAGCTCGGTCGATAAAGAGAATGGAAACCACCGCCGCAAGGATGACTCCGCGAATAGCTCGTCGATCTTCGACTACTAGTCCCGCCGCCACGAAGATAAGGGGCAGCAACATATAGTCTTTCCAAAGCGCGAAGTTGACGTCGTGGATCCACAAAGGCAATGGAGCATTCGACAGAGCAACTCCTAACCACATCGAGAGGTATAGGTAGACCGCGAAGATCAGCCATGTGACATAGAGCCCGGACTTAGGCAAGCGCTTTCCCTGTATCACACCTCCGACGAGGATACAGAGCACCAGAATGGTAAGAAGATTTCCCCCTAAGGGATAATCCAGAAAGTGGTCTCGTAACGTGCGGTATGGAAGCAGCGGCATCATGTAGTAAAGCCCCCACAGCGGTCGCCAAAGGGCCATGAGGCACGCCAGACAACATACGATATAAGCCGCCTGAGGTATGTAGTGCCCAATTCCTGTTCCCACAGAACTCTCCCATGCGACTTACGTCAGCGTTTCCCCTGAGGAGCGGATCCGTTTAGGCCCAAACCTCGTCCTTGCCTAGTAGAAAATTATACAAAGCGACTGCCGCAGCGGCGTTGAGCGTCACAAAAGTGGTCGCAACAGCTATCACTCTAAAACGCCTGCTTGGAGGTTTGACACTCCCAAGAAGTGCCATCAAGTACAGCAGTACCTGGATCAAGAAGATCGCCCCGTAGAAGACACCACCCGCTCCATAGCTCGAGAAGAAACAGCACACAAGGAAAACCGGGACGAGTAGACGCAGCAATTTATGACTTACAAAGCGAAATAAGAGCGGGTTACTTGCAGACAAGATCCACGGAGCAAGCTTCAGCAACTGATAGTTACCCGTCAATGTTCGCACCTTGCGGGAAAACTCCCGTCCGCGCTCCGAAAAAACGACATCATGCGCCATCGCCCTCGGCTCGAAGATGATCCTCTTGCCAGCCTTGGCGATACGCATCGGAACAAGCACGTCATCCAATAGCAGCCCAGCTGGAAGATCAAAGAATAGATCTCTGCGTATAGCGTAGATTGCGCCCGTTACGCCCACCACAGAGCCCGACAGAGACTCCAGCCGGCGTACGACCTTCTCAATTCGCCAGTAGAGACCTACAGCATCTCCAGAAGGCACTCCGACCGCATCTCGCAAAAGCAACTCCCCACTTACGGCCCCCACATGTAAGTCACTGAAATTCGCAACCAACTCCCGTATCGCGCTCGCATCCACAGTCTGTCTGACGTCAAGAAAGACAAGTATCTCCCCAGTGGCTTGCTTGACTGCAGCGCTAAGCGCAAGGGCTTTTCCCACACGCTCTTCAAAAACCACAATTTTCAGCCGGTCACCCTGCTGCCGCAAGATGGTCTCCGTCTCATCTTGAGACCCGTCAGACGCAACAACGATATCGAAAAGATGTCGGGGGTAGTCCAAGCTCCAGAGATTCTCTAACTTCTGCTGCAAGCGATGCGACTCGTTCCGTGCAGCCATGATGATCGAAACGCGTGGAAGGATCTCCGCTTTTTTGACTGGTCTCGGTCTTGCCCGCGCAGATGCTAGCAGTAAAAGCGGATATCCAGCGTAGGTGTACACAATCAGGGCGAGCGATAGCCAGAACACTTCTCTCATGCTGTTCAAGACGTTCTCAAAATCGGGTGGATGAGCGCCGGCAGCGCTTGCACCTGGCCGGGCAAGTGTCAGATAACACCTCACATACTAAGCCTTTGCACGAGGTGAAAATACGCGCGGCAGTGCCACAAAAGTGACAGCCTTCCGGAGGATGGCAAGCAAATCATCGAAACGTCGCGATCCCCTCTCTCAAAGTATTCATAGCAAGCGAGATACCTCAACAGCGCCCGAAAACGCGCACATCGGATCGAGAAGCGTGGCCTGATACCATCGAAAGGTTCAGCCAGTCCGATATGTTTAGTTCCAGCAAACTCGCCTTCAATGTCGTTATGAACTGGGCCGCAACTGGCGTCGGACTACTCATCCCTTTCTTCCTCACACCCTTTGTTGTGAATAGCCTTGGTACAGACGCGTATGGGGTCTGGATTCTGTCCGCCTCCACTGTCTCTTATCTCAATTTGCTTGATCTTGGTATGCGAAGCGCCGTAATTCGCTTCGTGTCAAAGGCGGGAACCGAAGGCGCTTTCTCGGAAGTTCGTGACGTCGTAGGAGCCGCACTCTGGTTTCGCCTCTTGATTGCGCTCGTGGTTGCAGGGATCAGCATCGGCCTCGCTATAAGTTTCCCTTATTTGTTCAAGATCCCGCAGCATCTCTATCGCAGCTCTCAAATTACGGTCCTGCTCTGTGCGTTGGGCGTGGCGGTAACGCTGATCACAGGAGTGTTTGGCGCGGTTCTTGCAGCGGTGAGTCGTTTCGATCGCCTCAGCACCATATCCATGGCGCAGACTCTCGGCCGTGCTGCCGGTGTCGTATTCCTTCTAAGGTCCGGTCACGGTCTCATCTCCCTCGCTTGTTGGGAGCTTGCTGTCATCACGATCTCCGGTGCGACCATCACCATTTCCGCGCTCAAGCTTGTTCCGGCGTGTCGCGGGAGAATACGAAAGCCGCAGATGACTCTCCTGCGGAAAATCTGGAGCTACAGCTTCGTAACCTTCATCTGGATCATCGCCGTTCAGGTCATCATAAGCTCCGACAACTTGATGGTTGGTCACTTTGTCTCGATACGCATGGCGGCACTCTACGCAATCGGCGGAAGTCTCGTTACCTACTCCGGCCAGATCGTGTCTGCACTCACAACCACCTTTACGCCACTTGCAAGCAGTCTTGAAGCGGCAGGCAAGATCAAAGAGCTGCGCAATCTGCTCATCCGTGGAACGCAGGCCACATTGGTACTGTCCTTCCCGATCAGCCTTGCCCTTCTCTTCCGCGGACGAACCTTCATTGGCCTCTGGATGGGACCGTCGTACACGCAAACGTCAGGTTCGATCTTGCAGATCCTCCTCATCGCTCAATTCATGAGCGTCGCTGTTGCGACTGCAGGATCGATCATGATGGCGATCGGGAAGCACATGGGGCCTGCTAAGTTTGCAGTGGTCGAAGCGGTCCTGAACGTCACGATTACTCTTGTTCTTTGTAGACGATTCGGTGCGTATGGGGTTGCATGGGGAACATCCATTGCCGTAAGCCTCGTGACGCTTGCTTTTTGGCCGAGATATATCCGGAAGACGCTCGATATCCCCATCTGGACCTATCTGTCACTTGGGTGGGGAAAGGCAGCGCTTGGCGCGATTCCCTATGGAATCGTCTGCTATTTTGCAGATCGCCTCTGGCACCCACGATCGCTTCTGGTCTTCTTTTTACAGATTCTCGTAACCTTGCCGATCTACGCAATTTCCCTAAGCTTGATCTTTCCAAAAGACACGCAGGCCGTCATCGGGAAAGCCTTCTCTCGCTGGCGCTCACCACAGTCCGAGACACTTGTTTAACCCGGGCTTCGCCGCTACTTATAGAAGTTCTCGATTTGTACGCCTCGTTTGCCATAGATAAAGCCCGCGAGATCCCACAAAGACAACTCATGATCGAACGCGAGAGACGCTCGACCTTTTACCAGGGCTGCGGCCATATCTGGAAGTGCTCGAAGAGCACGGCCGAAACGATACTGCGGGATCCCAAACCGGTAGGTCGCTGCTTCCCGCTTTTCACGATCAACCACCCCAAGGGACACGCCTCTCCAGAAAGCCCATCGCCGATGGTAGTGCTTTGTCATGCGCTCTGGAGGAACATGATGGTAGATGATGAGTTCGGGAACGAAGACTCCTCGCGCGCCTGCAGCTTGAATCCTCCTGTAAAGGTCAGCATCTTCCTCGGCTAACAGGCCTACGCCGCTGCGACCCAGCTTCTCAGAATAGAGCCCTATCTGCTTAAATACACTCCGTCGGATGACAGCATTGCCGCTATTCAGATTTCCTGTGTGGCCTTGCCCGAACACAGCCCTGGGTTTCGGATCATGGACACCAGTCGCAGCTCGGTAGCTCGGCGGCAACCATGCAGGTAGTCGAAGTCCCGGCCTAGCGTAGTAGGGGCCGCCGATGTAGGACACATCTTCGCCCTGAAACTCTCGATACACAACGTCGTACCAGGCTGGATCAATCTCCTCGTCATCATCGATAAAGCCAATCACATCTCCGCAGCCAGCCAGGATACCTGTGTTTCTCGCGTAGGAAGAGGATTGTCGTGTCTCGAGATGATAGTGCAGGCAACGGTCCGTTTGCGCCTGCAACGCTTCCACGACAGAGCGGGTGTCGTCCTTGCTGTTGTTGTCCACAATATGAAGGCTTACGTCCAAACCTTCAGGGATGGGGGCCTCCAACAGACTCGTGATCGTTCGCTGCAGAAGTACGCTGCGATTGTAAGAAGGTACGACCACATCCAGCTTCACAGATGACCCTCCTCTATCTTCAAGTTCACCGGGAAGAAAGCGTTTCGCTCTGCCACTCGACAAAACGTGCTACTGCCCTTGGCATCCGCCGGGATGGTAAGTAGGGTCCAACCCTTCCGGACCATCCATCCCACAGACCGGCAAGGATTGCCTGGCGCGACGGCATATTTCCACGTACGAGACGAAGATTCTTCAGATTGAAGCGATACGCCCACCAGATAGCCTTCAACTTTTTGTAAGCGCGCGCATGCTTGCGCCAGAATCGCACCTCGTTCCTAGCCATGTAATACCAGTAGTACGGCTTCATCTCCATCGCCTGTGTTCCAGAGTCCTTCTCCTTGTGGTAGATGACCGAACTGAAATCCAGGCGGTTGCGGTAGCCGGCGAGAATGCTTCGGAGGGAGTAATCCGTGTCCTCCCAGTACGCAAACATCGCATCGTCCAGCTTTCCGATCGTGCGAATGAGACTGACACGAACAAGAAGCGCGGTACCCATCAGCATGATCCATTCCGGTTCTCGTTCCGCCCAGCGCTTTGCCTTGGTCATGTCTTTCGTGGATTCAAACGCTGGTGTTTCCGGGCGATACAGGCCACCTAGGTTAAGTTGTCTCGCTGGTTCCTGGAGGGAAGCGACGCGCGGGGAGACGAGTCCCACCTTCGAGTCTTCTTCCGCGAGGCGCACCAGAGAAGTCAACGTCTCTGAGTCCGTCACCGCATCATTATTCAGGAGCCACACATAATCAAAATCATCTCGCACCGCCACATCGAAGCCGTGGTTACAGCCGCCCGTAAATCCTTCATTCACAGGTCTTGCAATGAGGTCTATCTTGCCGCCGCAGAGTTGCAGCAACCGGGTAGCCGAATCATCCGCGGATCCGTTGTCGATCAGAAGGATGTGCTTATTCGAGTAGCTCATCTGCTCGGCGGAGCGTACCGCAACGATGGTCTCCTCGCAGGAGTTCCAATTCAGAATCACGATAAGGACCTTGGGCTCACGCGCAGCCGTATCCGGTGTTGACGACGAAGACATGGAGCGCCCTTTCTCGACTCGGCTATCATAAAGGCAAGCCTCATCTACGGACTGCCCCCTTCGTGGGAGCAGCACAAAAGCGCCGCGGAAACCTCCACACAGATGTTGCTCAATGACCTTCCACGCCGGCGCACCAGGGCAGACCACTAACTCATTTGGAGTATGGCCGCAGCCCGAGGGAGCACCTAACCTTTCCTCAGGCGGTCCACGCCTGTATAGCGGCTTCCGGCGGTAGGCCGTAGGATTACCCCTGAGCAGTGAAAGAGGCACATGCGCAAATTCAGTGCGGACCTGAAGCGATATCGGGAGAAGGGAAACAGCGGGCGAGATCTCTGGCTGAACCCCGCTGTCTGGGCAGTTGGTTGGTATCGTCTGGGCAACTGGCTGAACGTCTCTCCGCCGCCTCTTCCCGCGCGCATTCCGCTAAAGATCCTGTCTCTCCTTGGCAATAAGTTCTGCGAAATCTTTATGGAAATGTGCATTGATCCGAGCGCCTCTATCGGAGAAGGTCTGTTCATCGCTCATATCGGTGGTGTCCATATCAATCCGGATGCGACGCTTGGAAAGAATTGCGACATCGCTCACCGTGTCACAATCGGAACCTCCGCCATGGGAAGAAAGGGTGCGCCGACGTTGGGCGATGATGTGTACGTAGGAACAGGCGCTTCCATTATTGGGAAAGTGCGTGTCGCCTCCGGGGCAAAGATCGCGGCAAATACGCTCGTGATCAGTAACGTCCCAGCAGGTGCTACCGTCATGGGTGTTCCCGGCCGAGTCATTATGCGTCCTCCAACTTCGGTCTCGACGGAACCAGCCGCCAAGGAGAGCATGCATGCTTGACGAGTCTCGCCGCCAGGCCCTGCGCCACTCTATTACGGCAGCCACAGGCACAAAGGACGCCCAAACTGCCACGAACTCCATTCGGGAGTTGCTTGCCGCCGACGCCAAACCTTCAGACGTACAGTTCTGTGCTCGGGCGGTGCATGCACTCTCTGACACTCTCAGGCATCAGGCAGGCATTCGCCCTCTGCGGACCTTTTTGGTTCGGTCTGTCACGATCGAGCCTGTCCTGCCCTACCTGCAAACCTCGGCCCTCCTCTCAGGCTTCGTGCTGGAGACGACAGTTGGCGGCTTTGGCTCTTACATGGATGACCTGCTCAGCCCGCAGGGCGCTGTCGCCCATGCCAATCCCGATCTGCTTCTCATCATCCTTGATCTCGAAGACGTCGCCGGACATCTGCCGGACCTTTGTGCGGATGGGGTCGGCGCGATGGTCGAAGACGCAATCGTCGGCGCGGTGCAACACCTCTCCCATCTGCTCCATAGCGTGCGCGCCCGCAGCAGGGCTCGCATTCTTCTCCAAGGATTCGTTGTTCCTGACATGTCGTCTCTTGGCGAGGTTGCGGATGCGAATGTAGCGCAGAGTCTGCCAAAGGCGGTTGCCCACCTCAATGACCAGCTCGCCACGCTCTGTGCCTCAATCGCTGACTGCGTCTTCTACGACGTCGACACAACGGCGGCGCAGCAAGGCCGTCTTCGCTGGCGGGACCAGCGCCTTTTCCTGGCGTCTCGACTACCCGTGGCTGCTGCCAACTTCGCCGTCTATGCGCGTGCGGTGGTGCGCAGCTTCAGTGTTCTTTTCAAGGCGCCGCGAAAGGTACTCTGCACCGATCTCGATAACACCCTGTGGGGAGGTGTCCTTGGGGAAGACGGAGTGCAGGGCATCGTTACCGGAACAACCTTCCCTGGCACGCCATACTACGGCTACCAGCGTTACCTCAAACAACTAAGCTTGCGAGGCATCCTGCTCGCTGCCGTATCCAAAAACAACGAGGCGGACGTGCGTGAGGCGTTCGCCCTGCGCTCGGCTGATCTTGCTCTTACTCTCGAAGACTTCACCGCACTTAAGGTCAACTGGAACGACAAGGCTCAGTCCCTGCGTGAGATCGCTCAGGAACTTTCCCTAGGCGTCGATTCCTTCGTCTTCGTGGATGACAACCCCGTAGAGGCTGCGGCCATTCGACAACACCTTCCCGAGGTCGCCGTCATCGAAGCTCCCGTGCAGGAGCCCTGGCGCCTTCTTGAGTTGCTCGGCAATGAGGGCTTCTTCGATGTCTTGCGCGTGACCGCAGACGATCGCAATCGAGTGGTCGAGTACAAGGCTCAGGCAGAGCGCGCCACCCTGGAAGCGTCATCCGCGGGTCGCGACGAGTTCCTCGCCTCACTGGACATCGTCTGCACCATGCAAAGCGCTCTGGAAGCACCGCTGGCACGTGCCGTTCAGCTCCTCGCAAAGACAAATCAATTTAACCTCACAACGCGTCGCCACACGGCAGGTGACATCGAGGCTTTCGCCGCAGACCCGGCCGGACAGGCCGTCGTTGTTAGGGTCCGGGATCGATTCGGGGATGCAGGCGTTGTTGGTCTCGCCCTCGCACGGAACCAGGACTCCTCCTGCCTGATTGACTCCCTGCTTCTTTCCTGCCGCGTCATCGGCCGCGGTATCGAAACAGCGTTGCTCGCCCACATCGCGCAACGCGCAGCCCAGCTTGGAGCCACGCGTCTGACCGGAGAGTTCATTCCTTCCGCAAAGAATGCCCCGGCCGCCGGCTTCTATCCTGATCACGGATTCTCCCCCTCTCCCGAGGAACAGGGCAGCACCGCCGGCAGAATTCTCTACGAACTCGATCTCACGACGTCTATGCCGGCTACCCCGGCATGGATCACCTCAGAAGGAACCGTCACCCATGAACTCGCAGCCAGTACCGGACTCTCTTCGCTCTCTTCTCGCTGATACTTTGGACCTTCCACCGGCAGAGATCACGCCCGAGCTCTCCACCCAGACTCTGGAATCGTGGGACTCTTTCACACACCTGCAAGTCATCCTCGCACTTGAAGGCGAGTACGGCGTCCAGTTCGATCCGCAGCGCATCCCGGATCTAACTTCCGTCGGCAAGCTCCAGGCAGCCCTCGCCGAAAAAGGCGTCGCCCTGTGATGCCGTCTTCCTCCATGTCCACCACCAACGAGCAGAAGACTGACCACTCTGATTCCGCACTGCTTGCCTTGGGCTTTCGCCTTCTGCACGTCGGCGTCGCCGTCCCGGACCTCGGCCCAACTACCGAGCTGATGACTTCGCTCTTTGGGTATCGCGTCATCTCAGGCCCCTTCGACGATCCGATTCAGCGTGTCTCTGTGAACTTCCTGGCCACACAGGAGTCAGACATTGCTGAGATCGAGTTGATCGCCCCGCTCACAGAAGACTCTCCCATCCGCGCGACTCTCGCCAAAGGGGGTGGGTCCGCCTATCACCTCTGTTTTGAAACCGACAACCTGGACGAGGCACTCGCACACGCTGTCCGCCTGAAATGCCTGATCGTCAGCCAGCCTGCTCCCGCTGTCGCCTTTGATGGGCGACGCATCGCCTGGATCTACACGAAGTCGCGCCAACTGTTTGAACTCGTGGAAGCGGCCCGCTGAAAAGAGCTGTCGAATCAGGACACTCGCAGAGTCGTCGCCGAACTTAGTTCGATCCTCGGTACGATCGCATCAACCGTTCGCGCAGGGCGGATACGCCGCGGACAATCGCTGGAGCATACCGCACCAGAGCCACCACACCGCGCAGCTTCGTACTCTTGTAAACAAGATTCGCTTGCTCCAGATGCTCGATTGCACTCGCGGTATTGTTGGACTTGAGCGCCAGCTTGGCGCGGATAATCTCAAGCTCTGCCGTCTTCCGCGCAACGGCATCTCGCAGCAAATTCACCTCAGCAGACGTCTCCGGCCAGAATGACATCGCCTTTGTGAGAGCCTTAAGGTTCGCTTTTGCCATGGATGTCGGATCGGCAGACAAGCTCGTCGGCCGCTTGCGGTAGCGCACTAACACGTTACGGTGATAGCCGATCCTGTGGCCGGCAGCGGTCAGGCGCAGCCAATATTCGAAATCTTCGCTCGACCACAATGTCTCATCAAAACGAAGTGTCTTCAGTGCGTTCGCGCGTCCCGTCACTGACGTAAACACGTGGCAGCGACGCGCAATCAGCGCCGCCGAATCCGCCTCGCCAGACGATGGGCAAACCGTCATGTACTCCTGCCCTGCATAGACGGAGTCACCAAAGAAAACGGCATTGCAATACACCAGATCAACCGACGGGTGTGATCGAAGAAACGCAGTCTGTGTGGCAAGATACTCGGGAAGCCAGATATCGTCTCCATCCAGAAAGGCGATCAGATCTCCAGTGGCGGCATCAATGCCACGATTCCTTGCGGCAGAAGGCCCGCTATTCTCCTGCACGATGTAGTGAACGCGATCACGATACGGGGCTAGCACCATCTCAAGCGCCTGCGTATCCGGTGAGCCATCATTCACAAGGATCACTTCATGCGGCTGGCTCGTCTGGTTGAAAACTGATTGTAGAGTTTCCTCCAGAAAAGCCGAGACGTTGTACGCAGGAATCACAACACTGACGCGATCTTGCATCGCTGTCCTCACCTGCTCAGATTCCATAGCGTTAATCACATCCCCTTTCGTGGCATTCTCAACCTGCATCCGTCCTCTACTATGAAGAGGTCGATCTCTCTTAAACGATACCCTTTTGGTGGAATTTGCTCGTGCCCTTACCTCAGAGTTCAATCCAAGACTCAGCATCGCGCAGCCTCTTCCTTCTCTATCATGAGCTCCGGCCTTCTTCCTCGGCCTACTCCTACGTCACTCAAACCGATCTCTTTCAAGCGCACGTTAGGCTCTTCCAAAAGCTCCAGGCCTCTCCGGGACTCAGGCCCGAGATCACCTTTGACGACGGTCATCTTTCCAACCTGACCGAAGCCCTGCCCATTCTGCTCGAGCACAAGACCTCTGCGCGCTTTTTCATCACCGCTGGCTGGACGGGCAGGAAACCTGGCTTTATGGACGCCGGCCATCTTCGTCAACTGCACTCCGCCGGCCAGCAGATCGGGGCTCACGGATACACACACAAGCTCCTCACGCACTGTTCCCCCGCTGAGCTGGACCAGGAGCTACGCGTCGCTCGGCTGACTCTTGAAGACACGCTTGGAGCCCCCGTCACCACCATGTCCCTTCCAGGTGGTCGCGCAACCCAGGCGACCCTCGAAGCCTGCTGGCAGGCCGGCTTTCTCCATGTCTTTACCTCCTCGCCAAAACTTGAAGCGGTTCCTCTCGCTCCCAGTGTGGGCCGCTTGAATCTGCGGGGGGATACAACCGTCGCCTGGCTTCGCGATCTGCTTGACGCCTCGACCGGTCTCCTCCTTCGGGTGGAACGAGCTGATCGGTTAAAATCCGCTGCCAAACGCGTTCTTGGCGATGCCCTCTATCGACGCCTGTGGGCCCTCGCCAATCACGAGGAACCCTCTCCTGCTGATCAGGAAGGCGTGCCTTCATGAGGATTCTGCACATCATCAGTAGCGGTGGCTTCTATGGCGCCGAAGCCGTCATCCTCAATCTCTCTCAGGCTCTTCAAAGTCAGGGAAGTCAGAGTGAAGTGGCTTTCTTTGAAAACCTGCCGCACCCAAACTACGATCTTGAGACCGCCGCCGCGAAACGATCGATCACAACCCACCGCCTCCCATGCCACGGCCAGCTTGACCTCTCCGTGTTGAAGCGCATCCGTGATCTCAGGCAATCCACGCAGGCGGATGTCGTGCACGCGCATGGCTACAAAGCCGATCTCTATACGTGGGCGGCGCTTCGAAAGACCGGCGTTCCATTCGTTTCAACGTGTCATAACTGGTTAGACGACAGCACCCTGCTTCGCACGTATGGCGCGGCCGACCGGCGAGTCTTGCGTTCCTTCGCCGCCGTAATTGCCGTCTCGCAGGAGGTGAAAGCGCGGCTTAATGCAGCAGGAGTCTTGCCCGAGCGCCTTACCATCATTCCAAATGGCATCGACACTGAGCCCTTCGTTCATCAGAGTGCTCGTCCAGAGTTGGCAATGGATGGTCCTCTCACAGTCGGCCTTGTCGGCCGCCTCTCTTATGAAAAGGGCATCGATCTTTTCATTCGCGCAGCTGCCAAGGTCCTTGAAGAACTTCCGGGAACTCGCTTCGCGATCGTTGGCGAGGGACCAGAACGTTCTGCCTTGGAACAACTCATTCGCTCCCTCAACCTCGTCGGGCACGTCAACCTGCTTGGCCGCAAAGTCGATATGCCCGCTGTGTATGCCTCTCTCGATATCATCGTCTCGTCTTCCCGCCAGGAGGGGCTGCCCATCTCTCTTCTGGAAGCGATGGCCAGTGGACGCGCTATCGTCGCAACAGCCGTTGGAGAGGTCCCGTCTCTGATTCAGCATCAGCAAACCGGCCTTCTTGTGCCGCCGAATGACGTGATCGCACTCGTCGGTGGACTAAAAACTCTCCTCAGCAGCGCCTCCCTTCGGCGGCAGTTGGGAGATGCCGCACAGCTTCACGTGGAGTCGGCCTTCTCCGCCAGGCAGATGACCGATCGATACCAGGACGTATACCGCGGCGTTCTCACGGCGTTATCTCATGGGCGCGCCTGATGGGGACACGTTCCTCATCGGCTCTGATCCAGCCACGTCGTATCTTCATGATGGATCTTCTGGCGGTTGTCCCCTACTACACTGCGTATCTCTCCCGCGCACTGCTCGACGCCGGCGCCGATCTGACCGTTGGCTCCATCACCTACTATCTCGATCCCGGTTGCTTCTCCTCGCGGCAAATCAAGAACAATCCTGGCGCACTCGACCTGGTTGGCCGCTTCCCTTTGCCCCGTCTGCCGCGAAGACTCCTGAAGTTTGCCGAGTCTCTCGTCAACCTCTCTGCTCTTGCGCTGCGCTTTACAGTCGCCAGACCGGACGTTGTGCACGTCCAATACCTGCCAATGCTTCATTGGCCGGTTCCCATCGATCTCTGGTTCCTCAAATACTGCAAACGCCGCGGTGCGCGAATCGTGCTCACCGTACACGACCTCTTGCCGCATGACAGCGCCGACACCTATCAATCGGAGTTCCGCGATCTCTACCACTTCGTGGATCACATCATCTGTCACTCCGCTTCCATACAATCCCGGCTCATGCATGAGTTTCAGGCCGACCCTTCCAGGGTCTCGGTCATTCCGCATGGCCCCTTTTTCTTCGATCTTCCGGCGAAAGATCCGGCTTCAACCTTGAAGCGCTTTGGCGTACCTCCAGACGCGTCGCTTGTACTCTGGCAGGGACTTGTCTTCCCCTACAAAGGAGTCGATCTGCTGCTGGACGCATGGCATAACGTGGAGCAGGCGAATGACCATGCTTACCTTGTCGTAGCGGGTACAGGTGATCCGGCCGTACTCTCCGCCCTGAGAGAGCAAGTCAATGCTCTGGGGTTGAAGAGAGTTCGTCTCCACCAGCAGTTCATCTCTGCGGAAGAGCTTGTAACGCTTTATCGTGCCTCTGAGGTCGTCGTCTACCCCTATCGCGCCATCACCACCAGCGGTGCCTTGGCCACGGGTCTCGCCTTTGGAAAGACAATCCTTGCCACGAACTTACCAGTCTTTCAAGAGCTGCTCGAAGATGGCGTGAGCGCCTCACTTGTTCCTCCTGAGATACATCGTTTGAGCCAGGCACTTGTTCAACTGCTTGCTGAACCGGAGTTGAGACAACGCTTTTCGGCTGCAGTAAAGGCGTTGAACTTTGGAGCATCTGCATGGCATGCCATCGCCCGGCAGACTCTTTCCGTCTACGACCAGGTGATGGCATCTCCGCCGAAGTAGCTTCCTGCGATCTGTCAGGACAGGCGAGTCTCCCTTTGCTGCCCTGCCGCCCAGCGTAGCTTGCTTCGTCCCGTAGCAGAAGGCACTTGCCTTTGCGCTATCTACTCAGCGACATATGCGTTGTAGCCCTACATTCAGTAGCCTCGGTGGCTGCGACAGGGATTGAATCCCCAGAAGGTCGCAGGATGTTTACCACGATGGTGTTTTCCCAATTGACCTCCTCTCTGTCACTCTTTTTTGGACGGGCAAAGACACTTACCCTGTTCGTCCAATCGCTCCATCAACGAACACCTGCGATCCGTCGCAGTACGCCTGGAGGCGAAGCCGAGAAATGAACAAGCTCCTAGCCACGCTCTTCCTGCTTTTGGCGCCATTTGCCTACGCGAAATCTGTCTCGACTGTCTCGATATCACCGCAGGGTGCCGTAATCCAGAGTGGCTCCTCCCTGCAGTTCTCGGCTACCTGCACCTACTCCGATAACTCCGTAGACAACTGCGCCGCTGCCGGAGGAGCCGTATGGTCCAGTTCGTGGAACTCTCGCATGGCAGTAAGCGCCTCAGGTGTGGCGAACGCTATCAAAGATCCTCTGACCGATGTGTCGCCCAATGACACCAATCGCTACCTGAATCAGTTCGTTCTCGTTAAGGCCGGAGGCGTGAGTGCTCACGCGGGTGTCTACACGCAGCACGCAGGAGACACCTGGTATCGCTATCCCACGCCCGATTACCGGTCGTTCACCACCTATGGCGTACAGAACCCTACCCTCAACGTGGCAATCGGTTCCCGAGTGGCACTCGGAGAGGGCTTTCTCGTCAACAACACGGACAGTGGTACCGGATTCCCCATCCAGTCCCTTTGCTCCTGGAGCAGTTCGGACCCATCAAAAGCCACCATCGACAGCGACGCCCGCGTGACCGCTCTCGCCCCCGGCGCCGTCACCTTCACCTGCAACATCGGCGGCAATGGAAAGTTCGGCAGCAGCACACAAGGTGGCTGGCAGGCTCCTGGAAACGTCATCACGCTCAACATCGTAGCTGGAGGCACTGGCTCCGCAACCTGGTACGTCCGTCCTGATGGGGGAACTCCTTACATCTCCGCAAGTCGCACACCTGCGGGACAGTGCAACGGGCATAGCAACATTGCCTACTCCGGCCATGGAACCAACCAAAACTGCGCCTTGGGGAATCTCTCGTTCCTTTGGGCCGATCAGGTAACGCCGAACAATCTTAGCTGGATCATCACCGGCGGCGACACGGTTATCGTCGCTCCCAACGCAAATCGGTACGTCATCGGAAAGACAGGAGTTAACTGCGCAGGGGATCCCGGATACAACTGCTTCATGCCAACCATCCCCTCCGGGACAGCTCTGCACCACACGAAGATCCTGGGGTCCAACTACGCAAGCTGCCATTCCGATGCAGTGAAAACTGGTTTAACTCTCGACCTGCAGGCCTCGGCAGCTTTCAACATCACTGACTCCCAGTTCGTCGATGTCGCCTGTTTCGAGGTCACGGACGCTGCTGCCTGCACGACATCCGGAAACTTCACCAATCACTGCACCGCCACTGACCACTTCGGCCAGTTCGGCATCGTAGAGGACTCTTTGGCCTCTGCAAATCTGACCGATCTGGCCATCCACGGCCTTGCCGCGGAAGCCATCCATGGCCCGAGCGGACCGGACGTGGTCGCCGATCATCTGAGAATCAGCGGCATGCCTTTCGGTGGAATCGACATGGACAATGCCGCGTGGCACGCCACAAATATCTCCAGCGCCGGCGGCTTCACGCTTACAAACTCCATAACGGAATTCTCCGGATGCGTAGAGGAGTATCCAATCGTCCATAACTATCCCTACATAGAATGCCGCGACCAAAACACAGGGGGATACGGTGACGGCCTGGGCACTGCAAACACCTCCGGAGATTGGACCTTCGATCACGATATCTGGCGTTATAACTTCCAGGATGGATTAGATCTCCTCCACTCCGGAATGAGGTCGCTGAGCGTCACCAACTCACAAAGCTACGGAAATGATGGGCAACAATACAAATTGGGTTCAGGACAGACAGTCTTGTTCGCCAACAACACGACCGTACACAACTG
This sequence comes from uncultured Acidobacteriaceae bacterium, assembly GCA_964242875.1. Classification (GTDB taxonomy): domain Bacteria; phylum Acidobacteriota; class Terriglobia; order Terriglobales; family Acidobacteriaceae; genus Edaphobacter. Next base: position 4,446 of record CAXTCB010000043.1, on the reverse strand, counting down.
TGAACGCATTCTTGCCCCCTTCGGTGATGAACCTTCGTCAGCCATCATTCCCGGCGTCACCGGTTGCCGGGCAGCAGGCGACGGCATTGTGATCTCCATGGCGGCCATGGGAAGCGACATCTTCCAGAACAATAGCTACGCGGGCTACGGAAATACTTCGTACGACATGACCTGCGAGTCTGGCTTTGAGACCTGCCCGGACGCTAAAAGTACCTATCAGAACAACATCAATATCGGCATCGTCAATTCCGTCTATCAGCCGGGATTGCAACCAGGACTCTTCTACACGGAAAGCGCCTCCATGCCAGCCAACGGCGGCTGGGCTGTGCGCGACCACAACCTTTACTTCAACTTCCGAAATGGTACCGGCTGCCCTGCTCCGCTCAATGCGGGTGAACTCTGCGCGGACGCAAAGTTTGTTGACGAACCGGGCCTCACCATCTCCTCGGAGGCGGTGCTCGATAACTTCAACTTCAATCTCACCTCCAACAGCCCCGCCAAGTACGCCGGAGTGCATCTACCAACCTTCAACCTTCAGACCCCCGGCATCTCGATCTCTAATCTTCTCGGGACGGACCTGCTTGGTACCACTCGCAACAACCCGCCATCCATGGGGGCCCTTGAGTTCGGAGCGGGCATCACAGCGCCCGTCACTCCCACGGCGCCCGGCTCGCCCTCAGCGCCAACGACACCCCCCGGCAAACAACCGACCTCTCTCTCCCTCTCCATCTCCCCGAGCGTAATCGTTGCTGGTCAGGCGATAACGCTCTCGGTGTCCGCTTCCTCCGTCGGGGGGCACATTCCGACCGGCACGATCGCGTTCACCATCAATGGCACCACGCTCTCTGCGTCCCTCAATGGATCCGGGTACGCCTCGGTCAGCATTGGATCCTTACCAGTGAACACCTACGCCGCACTAGCCGTGTATCCGGGCGATGCGACTTACGTTGCAGCGAGCTCAAACTCCGCGTCGGTAACCGTTTCGCCTGCGCCCACCTCATCTTCACCCACGCCGCCTTCACCCACCCCGCCTTCACCCAAGCCGCCTTCACCCGGTTCCAGAAGCCTCTCTGTCGCCCTCAGTCAGCCGAGCTCTGGCTTCGATCTCGCCCCGGGGTCCGTGCGCCGCATCTTTGCAAGCGTGACGAACGGTGCGACAAATCAGGTCAAATGGTCCGTAAAATCCGGCTCCGCGACCCTCTCGGCGACCACCGGCTCCTGGGTTGACGTGAAAGCTCCTGCGACGGGCAGTCCCTGCATTGTCTCCGGAGCGTCCGCTGTCGCGTCAAACGCAACAGTCACTCTCGAGGCTGTTTCCACTGAAGACAGCACACAGAAAGCAGACCTGATGCTGCATGTCTGCACACCCGTGGCGGAGCCTTCGGCTGCTCCTTCCTACCGCACCCTGTTCACCAACTAGCCTCTACCCTGGAAAGCCTGTTGGATGGCGACAAAACCAGACCACTCCCGAGATAATCAGCTCCGCCTTCGCGGTTGGATTCTGGAAGCTCATGGGCAAGACGCCTGCACTGTGACGTCTTCCATGACCAAGCCTTGCCCCAGCTTCCAAACTGCCCGAGGCGGCGTATCTCGAGGTGCCGATGCAGCCATGTAAATGAGGGCGGGCTGAGCTCAGACCATACCCGAACCGGAAAGAGTCAATCGATCCTTCTTCGACTCTTTTCGGTCGCTTGCAGGTCCTGCAAGATAGGTCTGACTCGGGAGTGGAGCTCCGGAAACATATTCCGTCTTTTGCTTCTACGGCTTCTGACGATCTGCACGATGCGAACACCGTTGGACACCACCAAAGAACCCTCTCGGCGCGTCAACCTCTTTTTGATCGCCACGACCCTATCAGCTGACCCGAAACCCTGCTGTGAGAAAGGCATCTGGGCCGCTCTTTGCCAAAAGTCTGGAAAAGCCATCGCTGTGCCCAGCGGAACCCTTTCACTCGGAAGCCGCAGTCTAGGAGATGCGGCTCCGGGTCAGAATCGTTCCTCTCGGCACCTCGGCCTCTTTTCGTACGAGCTGCGGTATGCGCAGTGGTCGCGATGGCACCTCAGGCATCCCAACCTCACTCAGCTTGTACAGAAGCGAACGGTAGCTGATCTGCAGCCATTTCGCCGTCTTCTGACGATTCCAGCTGTTTGCCTGAAGAACCTTCAGGATGATCTGTCGTTCCAGATCTTGCGTCGCCTTTTTGGTAATCCGCTTCAAACTCACCGGCTCGCTGAGATCGATCTCTGTTGTGATTCCACCACGCTGCTCCTCCGGCATTAATTCGGCCACCAAAGCTTCTTCCGACCCAATCAGCACATAGCTTCGAATCAAATTCTCAAGCTGACGGATGTTGCCAGGCCAGTGGTAACTCTGCATCAACCGCATTGCACTCTTTGAGAGCAACTCTGGCGTGTGATGAAAAATGCGCGCGTAGTGCTCAATGAAGTAGTCGATCAGGATCGGCAGATCCTGAATGCGCTGGCGCAGGGGTGGCAGGTTCACCGTGACCGCATTGATGCGGAAGAGGAAATCCAGACGGAAGGTGCCTTCCTCAACCTGGGTGCGGAGATCCGTGTTTGCCGCGGAGACAAGGCGAGTCGCAATCGATCGCGGGTCGTGCCCGCCCACTCGCGTGAAGGTTCCATCCTGCAATACCTGCAGCAGCTTGGATTGAACCCCGAGATCCAGAGCCCCGACCTCATCGAGGAAAAGTGTTCCTTGATGCGCCTGCTCCACCCGGCCCAGCTTCGTCGTCATGGCGCCGGTAAACGCGCCCTTTTCATACCCAAAGAGCTCGGTCTCCAGCAACGAATGCGGAATCGCCGGGCAGCTCACCTTGACCAGGGCACCCTTCGCTCGAAGGGAAAGTGCGTGCAGTAAACGTACGCAGATCTCCTTCCCGGTCCCACTCTCGCCTTGCAAAAGCACCGGGACATCGGTCTCGGCTACCCTCTCCAGCTTGGTTCGGACAGCCTGCATCATCGCAGTCTTACCAAAAATGATGTCGAGAGGCGGAAGGTTCAGAGTGGCGTTGTTTTTATCGATGGCCAAGGTCATATCCTGAAAAGAGAAGTCAACGGTGCAGTCGATTGCAATGTCTTTCATCTTGCACGTAGAGCACCAATCGCAAAGTGACCCCGTGTCCTGCTGCAAAGCCATCCTCACGTTCTCGGCCTGCCGCTGCGCCCTAAGATAACAGCGCGACAAGCGCTTTCAGATGTATCACTTACCAGCCTCGAAACATCCAGAATGCCGGTTCGCTCGTCCTCCAATAAGAGGGCTGTGCGCCGTGTTAGGTTTTCCGCAGGTATGCAACAATATGCATCTGTCCCACGAAAGTGGCAAATGATTTTCCTACTTTCGAGCAAAGTCCGTAACATTTCTCTGGAATTCACGCCCGGCCCAACTAGAATCATTCTGAGTTCAGGTCACCAGAGGGGTGACTCACATCGTCCTATGCGCGCGGGGTTCAACTGCGAGGGGCACACGTCCTGATCGCTAGACTGCAACTTCTGTAACGAGGCTGTCCGGGCACGGCCCCGGCTCCTTCACTCGAGGTACTGGAATGTCCGCATCGTTGTCTTCTTTTCCCATCTCTGCCTCACGGGCGCCGAAGACCAGGTCACAGGTGTTACTTCTCGAGCCGGACCTCGCCGTCCTGAACTACTTGCGTACCTCGCTGGAACGGAACTACACCCTTAGCACCTACTGCGAGGAAAAAGCGCTCCTCGATCGCATCGAAAGCGGCAGCGAGCCCGATCTTGTCCTGATCGCCCCTCACCCCACGCAGGACCCACTTCCCTTACTCTCCCATATCCGCTCCACCCGGCCCCAGCTGCCCATCATCGTGCTCTCTTGCTCGGGCGAGGTCCGTGAGCTTGAGCGGGTCGTTCGCAGCGGCGTTCGCGCCATCGTCATGAAGCCCTTCATCGCTGCTGATATCGAGACAGCCATCGAAGAGCACCTCGCCCTGGCCGACCGCAAGCCGGCCACCGACGCGCCCAAGGAGATCCAGCTTACCGAGAACAACTCCTTCGTCCGTTCGTCCAAGCGCATGCGCGAGCTCGAGGCGCAGGCCGCCCTTGTCGCCCGTGCCGATATCCCCGTTCTCATCCTCGGCGAAAGCGGTACCGGCAAAGAAGTTCTTGCCCTTTACACCCACAAGATGTCCGTCCGCAGCCAGCACATCTTCCTCAAGGTCAACTGCGCCGCCGTCCCGGCTGATCTGCTCGAGAGCGAACTCTTCGGCTATGAGCAGGGTGCCTTTACCGGCGCCGTCAAGACCAAACCCGGAAAATTCGAGATCTGCTCCGGTGGAACCATCTTCCTCGATGAGATCGGTGAGATGCCCGCCATCCTTCAGGCCAAGCTGCTTCAGGTTCTCCAGGATGGAACGTTCATGCGTCTCGGCAGCCGCGCCCCTATGAAGGTCGATGTCCGTGTCAT
>CAXTCB010000042.1:0-23234 GCA_964242875.1 uncultured Acidobacteriaceae bacterium | reverse complement strand
AGCTCCCGAAAGAAAGGTCCGTCGTGAAAGCATGTCACTCACCTAAAACCTCCTCCTGCTTCCCTTCTCAAAGCAGGATACTTGCTCGGTCAACTTCTTCAAGCTGCATTGACCTGCGTGGTGCTCACAAGTCTCGCATCACCTGACTCGAAACAGCCCGAGCCCGGACGAATCGACCTCACCCCCAACATGCACCCATTCAGCTCAACAGTACGGTGCAAGGCTACGAGAGCGAGAAGTAGCTGGTCCATCTAAGAACCGCTTCCTTGGTCGCCTTCTCGATGTCCGTCAGCAGTTTGGTGAGCCTGACCGCGTGCGTGAAGTCGGGTACCGTTCTACCGCCACCCGTGAATGGCAAGCGCCAACGCGCCTGGCATGTTTGCCAAAGCAGATCTATAACTTAGGCTTCTGACCGTCGTGCAGGAGGTTGGAGTCAACACCCGCTGAGAGACTGAGGTGCATGCCGCGGAGCCCAAGAGTAGTAATGTCCCCTCTCGCAGCAAGCAAGCGACGGCGCGGCGACTGCTGGCGGCACGCCGGTTTGCAAGGTTGACGGCGGGATGTTTAGAAGGTCAGGGCCGCAGAAAGCGTCGTTTAGAAATTGAAGTTGAGCGAGAGGAAGAGTAGCAGCAGCGCAGTCGGAACGACGATCGTCAGTCGTCAGCTGGCACTCTTGAGCTATTCAAACCGGCCCACTCAAGCTCGAATCCGTCCGGAATGTTTACCCTTTGCGGCGGTCACCTTCTAAGCTTCAGCGACGACCCCATGAGGCCGCGGCCACGAACATTGACTTCGACGAGAATGCGTTCCCGGCCGCCTTTCCGTGCTGATCTGCGCTCGCCCTTCCTGCCGAGTCCTTCAGACCACGTTAAGGTTGGCAAAGTAGGATCGCAGCATGACCTTGAACTACGGAAGAGTTCACTCGGCACTCCTGTTCGGAGTGGTTGCGTTGGCGTCCTCTCTCTGGGCACAGGATAGTGGACCCTCTGCTTCGCAGGCTCTTTCGACGAGCAACAGTACTTTGAACACACAGACGATCTCACTCGAAGATGCGCTGCGCCGCGCTGAAGCGAACGAACCTACCTTTGCTGCGGCCGCGGCGGAGAGCCGTGCCCTTGCACTTGACCGTACCAATGCTCGCGTTGCCCTGCTGCCAACGGCCGTCGATCACAACCAGGCGATCTACACGCAACCAAATGGTGTTCCCACAAGTCGGATCGGCCAAACAACCGGAGCTGCTTCTCCAATCTTTATCGCCAACAACGCAATCCGCGAGTACGCCATACAAGGTCTCGTCAATGAGACGATCGGCTTCCAACAGATAGCCGGGATTAGACTGGCAGACGCGAATGCGGCGCGAGCAGTCGCTGAGGCAGAGATCATGCGGCGCGGACTTGTGGCGACCGTTGTGAGCCTCTACTACACAGTAGGCGCATCGCAGCTCAAACTCGCCGCAATGCAACGCGCACGCGACGAAGCAGACCACTTCCTGGACACAGCAAAGAAGCGAGAGGCCGGGCGTGAAGTAGCACATGCCGACGTTCTCAAGGCTCAACTTCAAGCTCAGGGACACGCGCGGGAGCTTGAAGATGCTCGGCTTGCCGCGGAAAACGCAAAGCTGGAATTAGGTACCCTTCTCTTCCACGACCCGCAAACCAGCTTTCAGGTTGTCTCCCAGAACACTCCTTCCCCACTTCCGGATCGGGCGTCGGTCGAAGCAAGCGCCCGGGAAAACAGCCCGGAGATTCGGAGTGCCATGGCTTCCCTGCAGGTCAGCCAGGCTTCGACCTACGCGGCGAAGGCTGCGCTTCTTCCCGATCTCGTCGTCAACGTCACGTATGGCATCGATGCTACGACGGTGAGCTCGAGTCAGGTAGATCCTGACGGAGCTCGCATCAGTAATCTCGGATATTCCGGCTCTGCCACACTTGACATCCCTCTTTTCGATTGGCTCACCAGCGAACGCAAGATCAAGCAGGCTCATATACGAGAAGGTGCAGCCAGAGTGGCTGTAACTGCCACACAGAGGCGCGTGCTGACCAACCTGTACGAGTTTTATGCTGAGGCCGAGACCGCTTCAAGACAGCTCGCCTCCCTCGGACTTAGCGTCCAAGATGCGCGTGAGAGCCTGCGGCTCACAAACCTCCGTTATATCGATGGTGAGAGCACAGCGCTGGAAGTGGTCGATGCACAGAACTCGCTCACGCTCTCAGAAGTCGCCCAAGCTGACGGCACAGTTCGGTACGAGATGGCATTAGCACGCTTACAAACTTTGACTGGGAGACTCTGACTCACATGCCTCCAATCGCTTTGCAGTCTGTGTCTCAATTTTGCACGCGTACCATCCCGGCTGTTTGCTCTCTTTGCCTACTCTTTACGATGACCGCCTGTAAGAAGACCGCGGAGGAAGTTCCAGCGGCTTCCGTAGAGGTGCAAGCAGCGCACCCGCGGATCGCGCCTATCTCGGAAGAGATCACGGCAGACGCAATCCTGGCGCCTTTAGCTCAAGCCGCGATCGCACCCAAGATCAGCGCGCCCATCCGCGCTCTCTACGTACAGCGAGGCTCGCACGTCCGACAAGGACAACTCCTGATGTCGCTCGAAGACAAGGATCTTCGGGGGTCCGCCCTCGATAGCCAGGGTAGTCTTCTGCAGGCAAGAGCGACCTTCGCAACCGCGATCCGCGCCACCCTTCCGGAAGAGGTTCAGAAGGCGCAACTCGACGTCGATCAGGCGCGCGCGAATCTCGAGGTTGCCGATCGTACGGCTAAGGAGCGCAAGCGACTCTTTGCGGAGGGCGCTATTGCAGGCCGAGACACTGACACAGCGATTGCTGCTGCCGTGCAGGCGCGCGCGACGTACGACATGGCCGTCAAACACCTCAGTTCTGTTCGCGAAACGACCAGCGCGGCGATCACTCAATCTGCACAGGGGCAACTGACTTCTGCCGAGGGCCGGTATGGAAGCGCCGAGGCGCAAGTGAGCTATGCGAATCTGCGCAGTCCGATCAGCGGCGTGGTGACGGACCGGCCCTTCTTCGCCGGCGAGACAGCTCCAGCCGGAACTGCTGTGATCACCGTGATGGACACGAGCTCACTGCTGGCAAAGCTACATCTCTCGCAAGTTTCAGCCCAGAAGCTCGCCCCGGGCGGAGAGGCAGAAGTGAGCGTACCCGGCATCGAAGACACTCTGAAGGCGGTAGTGTCTTTCATCAGTCCGGCGTTGGACCCAGGGTCGACCACGGTGGAAGTGTGGCTTAAGCTGCGGAATACGGACAACAAGCTGAAGGTAGGCACGCCCGTGCACGCCGTGATTACGGGAGACACGGTGGAGAAGGCCCTACAGATTCCTGTGAGCGCTCTGCTTCCGGCACAGAATGGCAGCAGCAGCGTGATGGTGGTCGGCGGCGACGGCGGCGCGCATAAGCGGCCAGTGAAGGTGGGCATACGGACGCCAGAGCAGGTGCAGATCCTCTCCGGGCTGACGGTTGCTGACAACGTCATCGTTGAAGGGTCCTACGGGATGGATGACGGGACCAAGGTCACGGTAGGAACCGGAAAGCCAAGTGCCGGAGAGAAGAATTAGCATGACGGATCAACTGCTCGTTCCCCGTCCTCCATTCTGGCTGGCGCGCTCCGTCCGCACCATTTTCTTTTTTGCCATCGCGCTTACGGTAGCGGGCATTTACGCGGCTTTCCGCGTACCAATTTCGGTGTTTCCGGATACCAACTTTCCACGCGTAGTCATTGGCGTGGATAACGGGGTGATGCCGGTCGAACAGATGCAGGTCACGATCACCAAGCCGATCGAGGATGCTGTCAATAGCGTGCCGGGCCTGATGGTGGTGCGATCGACGACCAGCCGTGGATCTGCCGAGGTGAGCCTCTTTTTCGACTGGTCCGTCGATATGTTCCGGACCCTGCAACTGGTTGATGCGGCTTTATCGAAGGTGCAGCAGACGCTGCCGGCGACCACGCATATCACGACGAACCGACTCACGTTTGCCACCTTCCCGATTCTCGGCTATTCGCTTACCTCTGACACCACATCGCAGGCCGCTTTGTGGGAGCTAGCTACCTACACCCTGAAGCCGCCGCTAAACCGTGTCTCGGGCGTGAGCACGGTCACGGTACAGGGTGGGCAGGTTCCAGAGTTTCACGTTGTCCCGAACCTGGCAAAGCTTCAGGCCGCCAATGTAACTATCCTCGATCTCACCAATGCAATCCAGTCCTCGAATGTCATCGACTCTCCTGGTCTCTACCAGCAGGATCATCAGCTTGTACTTGGGTTGGTAGGAGCGCAGGCACACAGCCTTGACGAGCTTCGGCAGCTCACCGTGAAGACTGCGAGCGGCGGCGCGCCGGTGCGCGTGGGGGACGTCGCGACAGTGCAGAACGCAACGCTGCCCGTGTATACCCGCGTGACGGCAAATGGCAAAAATGCGGTGCTGCTGAACATCGCCCGGCAGCCAAACAGCAACACGGTCGCGGTGGCGGACGGTGTGAGCGCCCAGGTTGATCAGCTGCGAGCCAAGCTGCCGGCGGGGGTCCACCTTGATCCGTACTACGATCAGTCGGCGCTGGTGCGGGCCAGTATCCAGAGCGTACGCGACGCCATTCTGATCGGGTTGGGGCTCGCCTGCATCATCCTTTTCCTGTTTCTTGGGGACTGGCGCTCTTCCCTGATTGCCGGCCTGGTGATACCTGTCACTGTCGCGGTTACAATTCTCTTTCTCTGGCTGATTGGAGAGAGCTTCAATCTAATGACGCTGGGAGGCCTAGCAGCGGCGATCGGGCTGGTGATTGACGACGCGATCGTGGTGGTGGAAAACATTGTGCTGCATCGGGACTCTGGCGAGAGTCGCTCGGAGGCCGTGCGGAAAGCGCTTGTCGAGATTTGGCGACCTTTGCTGGGATCGACGATTACGCCGGTGGTTGTGTTTCTTCCGCTGGTGGCGGTGACGGGCGTGACAGGCAGCTTCTTTCGAGCGCTGGCCGTGACGATGACGGCTTCGCTGTTGACCTCGCTTCTGCTTGCAGTCACGTGGACGCCTGGACTCGCCTTTGTTCTGCTCAAGGAGCCAAAGAAAGAAACAACGCCGCAGGCGACGGCGGGCGGAGGCCGCCACGCGGGTTTCCAAGCCTCTCACGGGAAGCAGCATCCTGAGCCTGGTTCTGTTCTAGCTCGGGTGATGCGATGGCACCACAGTCTGCTGGAGCATGCCCTGATCCGTCCGCTATGGCTCGGTCTTGCCTGCGCGCTTCTGATCGCGGGAACCTTCTTTGCCTATCGCTCACTGGGGTCCGATCTTCTGCCCGGCATGGATGAAGGCAGCTTCATTCTTGACTACATCATGCCTGCTGGCAGTTCGCTCTCCGACACGGACCGCGTGCTGACACATGTGGAGCAGCTGCTTCGCGAGCTTCCTGAGGTGGAGAGCACAAGCCGACGCACCGGCCTGCAGATGGGCCTTGCGGCAGTGACCGAAGCCAACACCGGAGACATGACGGTGAAGCTCAAGAGCAAACGCAGCCGCGATATCGAAGAGGTGATTGCCGACGCGCGGGATAGCATCAAGAAGAGCGAACCTGAGCTCGAAGTGGAGTTTGTGCAAGTGTTGCAAGACATGATCAACGATCTTTCGAACGCACCCGAGCCGGTTCAGATCAAGCTCTTCTCCGAGGATTTTCAGCAGCTGGCTACGATTGCTCCGCGGGTTGCCGAAGAGATCGCGAAGATCGGCGGTGTGGTCAGCATTGAGAACGGCATTGACAATACGATCAGCGGACCGGCTACGAACTTCCAGATCGATCCTCAGCTTGCGGCGCGTCTCGGCTTTACGCCGACAGAGGTGGCGGAGGATGCGACGTCGATCCTTGATGGCGTGAGCGTGAACGACCCGCTGATCGCCAATGGTCGACCCTATACGATCCGGGTGCGGTTAGGCGACGAGACCCGACAGTCACTATCCACGATCCAGAACACCGTCTTCAACAGTCAGACGGGTCGCACCGCGACCCTCGGTTCGCTTGCGACGGTGACCGAGCTTCCGCCTCAGAATGAGATTCGGCGCGAAAACTTGCAGCGACTTGTGGTGGTGACCGCGCAGCTGCAGGGGTCGGATCTCGGAACCGCGATCAAGCAGGTTCAACAGCACGTCGCCTCACTGCATCTTCCAGGCTCGGTCCGAGTCGAATATGGCGGCACCTACCAGGAGCAGCAAAAATCTTTTGGAGATCTTCTGCGAGTGCTTCTCCTCGCTCTCGCCCTCGTATTTGGGGTGCTTCTGACAGAGTTCCGCAACTTCGCCGCACCGGTCGCGATCCTTGTCTCTTCCGTTCTCTCAATAGCCGGCGTTGTTTTTGCGCTTCTGCTTACCGGCATGGTTTTCAATGTTGCGTCGTTCATGGGCCTGATCATGGTAATCGGTATCGTGGCCAAGAACGGTATCCTTCTTCTGGACGCGGACGAACGCTTCCGCTTGGAAGGCGCGAACGCACGCGAGGCCATGCTGCTTGCAGCTCAGCGACGCCTGCGGCCTATTTTGATGACAGCGCTGGCGGCGGTAACTGGCATGCTTCCTCTTGCTTTCGCTTTTGGAGCCGGTTCCCAAATGCTACAGCCTCTCGCGATTGCTGTGATCGGCGGCCTCAGCATCTCGCTGCTGCTCAGCCTGGTCGTGACGCCAGTGGTCTACTACCTGCTAACGCGCAGTTCCGGACCAGTCAAGGAAGCGCCAGACTACCGCCATGACCTGGTTTCCACGGAGATTCGGTCATAGCGCTTGCGAAGAGCGAACTAGGCACGGGCAACCAGGGAACGCCGAACATCTTTTCGCGTCCGGCGTTCGGGATAATGCACAGAGCACCTACCGGCCTACGACGAGAACCTCGAAGCTGTCGGGCACCACAGACGAACGTGGCCGGGGTTGTGTTGCAGTAGGAGCAGGCTTCGGTCCAAAGGCTGCGGTCACTAGATACACACGATCCGCCCCGCTGTCATACGCCATGGTCCGGGCTCCTTTCTGTGTCGTCACCGTTTGTATCGTCTTGTAGTCATGAGCCGCATCGATGACAGAGAGCGTACCCTCACCATTCGAGCTGAAGGCTAGTTGCTTCGCGTAACTGTATCCCGCCGCATCCGGTCCATCGCCGATACTGGCAGTTGCAAGCTGTTTGCTTGTAGAGGTATCCAGCACCACCATCTTGCCGCCATCGCACACAGAGAAGAGCCGATGGTGCACGTTGTCAATCGCCATGCCGGAGGGAGAGTCGCACCCCTGAAGTGGGATTACTTCAACAACGTCCTGAGAACTGGCGTTTAGCTTCACAATACTGTTCTTATCCTCGATGTTGACGAAGACGTTTCCCTTCCCGTCCGCTTGGGGGAATTCTGGTTTTCCCGGCAGTTTGGTCGTGGCGATCACCTTTCGCGAGGCAGCATCGATCACAGTCACATCGTTACTCCGACCGTTGAAGGCCCAAATGGATTTCGTCGTGGGCTCCCATGTCATTCCGTCAGGATTCGTTCCAGCTGGCACAGTTGCAATGATGTTAAGACTCTTTCGATCGAACACTGCTACATCATTGCCTTGACCATCACTCACATAGCCAAGCGTTCCGTTTGGATCTAGCACGACACCATGGGTTCCTTTGAGGCCCGAGATAATCCCGATTCTCTTGCCGGTCTGCGTGCTTAGTACCTCAACCTGCGATCCATGCGTGACGAACAGCTGGTGAGAAGAAGGATCCGCAAGCAGATAATCCCATCCGCCGGATCCACCGATCTTCCAATGGTCCAAGACCTTGTACGGTGTTTGTGCGTGACCGGCAATCCCGGTGATGATCAGCAATGTCGCCAGAGAGGATCCCCGGAACGTGAACTCTTTAAGCTGCATACCTTCTCCTTCGCACCTACGTAGACGGCGCATCTATTCATGCTGCTCTAAAAGAATTAAGACCACCTGAAGGACTAAGGACATCCCCGCGAAGACAACTCTCCAGCGCTGGCCAGAGCCTTTTCAGATTGTTCCTCGGTCACGGCATGTGGTAAGCGGACTGTTATGGTTGTGCCCTCGCCAACCCTGCTCAGAACTTCAATGTTTCCGCCGGCTGCGTCGACGATGGCCTTGGTGATGGAAAGTCCAAGTCCTGCTCCACCGGTGACTCGCGCTCGCGAGCGATCAACCCGAAAGAAGCGCTCAAAAATGTGTTGCTGCGCTTTCTCAGGGATGCCCTCGCCTTGATCCATGACGCGGAAGACGATCTGACGCCGTTCTCGCACGGTCGAGGTCGTAATGATCGAACCAGGCGCACTGTGCTCAATGGCGTTAACAAGAAGATTGCTTACAAGGACTTCGAGGTCTGCCGGAGAGACCGGCACATTCAAGGTCTCGCCGATTGGCCGTTCTTCCCTGAATGAGGGCACGCAGCCGAGCGAAGTTTGGCGTGCGGGAATGCCATCCGGCCAGAGGTGCACCTCGGCGTGTGCTGCGAGGGGTGCAAGTCGGCCGACCGAGGTCTGAACGGCGGCCCTGAAATCAGCGCACATCGACTGCGACTTCTCAGTGATCTCTTCCAAACGAGCCATCAGCAGCATGCGTGCGATGAGCTCCTCAGCTCGGGCGTTGTCTCGCACAGTTGCGCGCAGACCTTCCTGATACGCCTCGGGGGAGCGTTGCCGCAGAAGCAGGAGTTGCAAGGAGGATCGCACCACGGCGACCGCCGTCTTCAGTTCATGTGCGGCATCTCCAAGAAATTGGTGCTGCTTCTCAAAGGCGACCCGAAGCTCTTCGAGCATCGTCGTTAGCGCAAGAGCCAGCGGTCTTAGCTCTCTGGTGGAAAGAGCGTGCTCCGGGGCCTGGAAGAAAAGCTCTTGGGGGGAGACGGCGGAGGCAGCCGCGGCAAGCTCCTCGATCGGCAGCAGAACGCGTCGCATAAGGGCCACGATGAAGGCCATTGTGCCGAGCGTCAGCAGGAGACTGGCTCCGAGGAAGAAGCCGATACCTTCGAGGACCTCTCCCCAAATATGGTCAAGGGGCATCGCGTACAGAATGGTAATGGGGCGTTCGCGGCCGGCGCCTTTAGTCTCTTCCCTGTCGATGACTCGCAGGTTTGGCCGTGACAAGACACGGTAGGTGTGGCCAGCCCAATGTTGGACGCTGAGTCGCCCTTTGTGATCCGCGCGATCAACTTCTACAGGTCCCGGCGCGCCGAGCGATCCGCCCAGCCGACGACCACTCTGGTCGTACACCGCGAAGAGATCTTCGTCAGGGATCTGCATCTCTCGTGAATCGAGCGTTACGTTGTCGCCCGTATCTTCCGCATCCTGCACTGCCCCGAAGACCGAGTCAGCCCTACCCTCAAGTACGGTATCGAGTGCGTGGAGGCGTGCGCGGCGTTCATGGACAATCGAGACGGCGGCCATGACTATCATGCAAAGCAGCTCGGCCAGAACAATGCCCACGACAGCCTGTCGCACGAGCGAACGGTCGCTCGATCTGATCTGCAGCGATCGCGTCACCGGATTTTATTCATGGCTGTAGACTCAGTCGGTAGCCGCGTCCACGAATGTTTTCCAGCGTGGTCAATGACCCGGCGATCCGCAGCTTCTTACGCAGGTTGGAAATATGCACCTCGACGACGTTCGAGTACGACTGCCATGTAAAGTCAAACAGATGTTCCAGGATCTCGCGCTGCGAGACGACGATCCTGGGCCGATGCAACATGTACTCGATAATGCGATGCTCGGTGGGGGACATCTCGATCACAAGTCCGTTGGCGCGAAGGCGATGTTCGGCGACATTTAGCTGCAGGGATCCGAACTGCAGGACCGGTTCTGCGGCGCCTGTGCTGCGCCGGATCAGAGCGCGCATCCTGGCGATCAGCTCACCCAGATCGAAGGGCTTAGTCAGGTAATCGTCGGCACCAAGGTCCAACATCTTGATGACGCGTGAGGTGTCGGCGATGGCGGTGAGGACCAATACGGGCGTTTTGATGCTCTGCGCCCGCAGACAGCGCAGAACGTCTGCGCCATTGCGCTTTGGTAGCATCAGATCGAGAAGCATTCCGTCGTAGGCACGGCTTGATGCAAACTGCAAGGCTTCCTCGCCATCATGGGCGAGGTCGACAGCGTAGTTTGGCCCTTCCCGCAGGGCACTGGCGATGTTCTCTGCCAGCCTTACTTCATCCTCGGCGACAAGCACCCTCATAAGTCACTCCCTAACCTTTCGGAAGGCCTCGCAAGCAAAGTTTCTGGCTTTTGGTGTTGGCCGTTGGACGTCTCCGTTGAACGCGGCATGTAGCGAATGGTTTGTTGGATCTTGGGTCTTATCTTGCTGCCACACACCTGCGGTGAGCTGTTTGGCACAGAACGCACACTGCACTCACGGTCGAATAGATCCGTGATTCGAAGACACTGTTGTCCGTATCGGAGATACTTTGGATAAGTGAATCCTCTTCGCTCTTCCGACTGGACCATCCCCGTCCTATCCTCTCTCATCCGTAGCAGACGCTCTCCCAAGAGCGTCTGCTACGGTCATAATGACACGCTAGAAATAGCCTGGAATGAAGACAAACTGGTCCGCCCGACTGAAAGAAGCCGCTGTCGATGTTCCTCGGTGTAGCTTCTTCGCCGGAGCGTTGCAACGGCGAAGATCAAACAGACATCAACCGGACGCCCGATGTGCCCAGATCTCCAGCAATGTCTTCGCAATGGTCAGCGGTCCGCTGAATTTTGGCTGGTTAGCAAGCGTCATCAGCTTTCCACCCGGCTTACAACAAGGTCAGACACCATAGCGCAGTAGTGCCGGTGCGACATCGTCATAACGATATGCTGCCAAGACAGCAAAGCGCCTTTCATCTCAGAACGAAAGTCGCAGACGGCTGTCGATGGCCCGTGGGGAGGCGATGGCCGTTCCAGAGAACAGACTGGCAAAGTTGAGGGTGTGGATTTGATCCTGCACGTTGGCAGCATGTATTTCCAGTGACAGGTCTCTCTCCGACCTTGGGAGTAGGCGAACTCCCATAGCCAGATCCGTGGAGGACCAGGGCCGCACCCTCCCACGGACGAAGTTGACGGTGCGCAGGATGGCCTGCCCGTACGCGGCTTCCAGGTCGGCCAGATCTACCGAGTCGTCGAGCTCGACCGGCAGGCCGCTGTTGTAGGCGACGTGCACTCCAAACCAGACGTTGGGCCGCGGAGTCCAGCGCGCCTGTCCGCGAATGGTGTTGCGCTGATCTTGCGAGATGGCAAAGCGGCCTGTGGTGGCGAGTTCATCGGCTCCCTCATCGCCAAGAAAGAGCCCACCCGTCAATGGGCCGCCAGCAACGCCGCTCTGGTTTGCGTAGCTCACTTGCAAGGACAATTCGCGCCACTGTGGCAGGTAGATTGCGGCTTCTGAGCCGCTTACCCTTGCCGAAGCGTCAGCGATCGGAAAGCTGACGCCGGTGTTGAGCAGGGTGTCATCATCTCCGAAGTTGCGAAATCTGCGCAGAAACAGGTTGCCGGACAATCGGAGATGGCCGGCGATCTCTTGGGTGAAGCCGACCTCGTAGAAGTGGGCGCGTGCAGGCTCGACGGGTAAGCGCTGGACGAATTTGCTCGCCGAATCAAGTAGCGGAGAGCTTGCCAGCAGTAGGTTCTCGATAGCTGGTACCTGAAAGACGCGATCGTACGAGGCGTGCAAGGCAAGGTGAGCTGCGGGAAAATACCGGGATGCGGCCAGCCGTGGACTCCACGCGTGGCGATGCAAGACGAAGGCGTAGTTGTCATAGCGCAACCCGACCGAGAGGTTCCAATGCCCGAAGTGCAGCGTGTCCTGCACAAAGGCCGATGGCTCGGAGTCCCAACGCGCAAGAGCGAGATTCAGCGTAGGCTCGGTGCCGGGATCAAAGTCACTTGGGTCGGTGATGGTATAGGCGAGTTGCTCGTGTACGTGGCGCAGGATCGCATCAGCACCGACCTTCCACTCACTTCGGCTTGTTTGTCCGGCAAGGTCCACGCGAAACCACCCTTGCCGGAAACCTCGCCGTTGCGTGATGTCAACCGGGGTGGACTCCGGATTCGACGTCAAGTCGGCGGTCGAGTCCAATCCACTACCGGCTACGGTGAGAAGGCGTTCCGGAGAGAGGGTCCGCCGCCAGGCAATGCCGCCTGAGATCTGCCTGCTGGCGCGATCCTGTCGCTGCTCGCTCTCCTGCTGTACGAGTTCGTTCGGAATCATCGAGTGCAGCGACGCGAAATCGATATGCAGATCGACCTTGTCTGCTGATGTCAGGTCCACATTCTCGGTCGTGCTGGCTGACGCCGATGTAGCGCGATTGCTGAAGTTCTGCAGCACGGGAGGATCGAGGAACCTATCCGTACGAAAGCTCGCGGCCGCCACGCTGAACTGTTGTCGCCCGGTGCCGTACCCGAGTCGCGTGTCCGCCTGCGAGGTGGCGAAGGAACCGCCGGATGCACCGAGATCCCCATGCCAGCCGGAGCGCCGACTGCTGCCCGTGGTGACGTCGATGACACCTCCCAGGCTGCGACCGTACTCTGCCGGGAAACCGGCTGTGAGCACTTGCGCTGATTCCACGGACTCGGCCAGAAGCGGTGCAGCAAAGGAAGGAGACAGGTTCTCAGTGCGCGGAAGGCCGTTGACGACGAACTGCGTGTCGTACTCGGACCCGCGTGGATGAAGTACGCTGTTCGCCTCAAAGATCCACCCCGGCTGCTCCTGGATGACGTTGAGGAAGGCTCTGCCGGGCTGCGGCGAGAGATCATCTCCGATCTGTGACCGCCCGATGGCAACCGAGGGGGAGGTCGCCAGCGGATCGATCAGCGTTGACTCCGGTCGAACGGAGACAGCCTGAACCAGGGGAGTAATGGCGAGCCGAAGGTCGATCACGACCGCGAGCGAGTCCTTGATCGCGATCTGCCGAAAGGCCGGCACACAACCAGGAGCTGTCACTTGAAGAGCGTAGCTGCCGAAAAGCAGATGATCGGCGAGGAACTGCCCCTTGTCATCGGTGACGAAGTCGCGACGGAACTGCCTTCCCTCGCTTACCAGCGTTCCCTTCGCAGCGAGAGGGCGGCCGTCCGCTCCTCCTACAGCGAGCACGATCTCTCCGCGCACGCTCTGTGCGACGGCCCCTCGCGATGGGAGCACCGCGGGCAGCGAGCCGAGGCAGAGCAGGACAGAGCAGCTTGGTCTACCGTAGAACCGATGGCGGCTGTAAGGTTGGCGCATCGACGGGGGTCCATTGTCTTTCGGTTCTTGGGTCACGCATCAGTCTCTTGCTTAGCAGCGGAGGGTGCGCAGCCGTTCAAGGGGCCGCAGGGAAAAAGAGAGACACAATCCTCCGTTCTTCGTACATCCTGGGCATCCATGATGGTGAACTGGCGAACGTGACCCGTCTTGTCGCCCTCCCAGAGCGAAACGCTCGCGTAGGTCCCGTCTTTGGCGAGTATGTAGTACGTCATCTCGACGAAGCGTAGGGACTTGGGTGAGCTCTTGTAGGCATGTGCAATTCGCTCGAGAACGTCTAAACCAGCATCCTGCGGCGACATGCCTCGCCGCATGTTCTCCACGAGTGTGCGCGCTCCACCTACACGAAGGTTAGCCTCAGCGCTTCCGCTGGAGACGACGGAGCCGACGTCAGGATCGAGAAAGCAGCTAGCGCCAGGAACAGAGACGTCGCTAGCCTCTCCTGACCGTCTCCAGGGCCTCCCAGCGGAGGAGACTGCGCAGGCGAGCTGGCCTTTCTCGTCAATCGTGGCGACGCAGAGTGGTTGAACGGGTGCGGTGACGACGTCGTATGCGGCTCGCCATGTGACCTCGGGCGGGAGGCCGTGGCGCGCCGCGAGCGGCTCTAGTTGACGCAGAAGCTCATCGAGGTCCTTCTGCGATCCAGGAAGCCGGTAGACCCGTCCATCCTCTCTCGGTGATGACGGATCGCCCTCCGCGTTGCCTAGCAGCTTCGGATGCCCCTCGATCTCCTTCCAGAGTGCGTAGATCCTGCGACTTCTCTCGGTGTGCAGATCGTCTTTGCGAAAGCCGTTCGCGAAGGCAAAAGCCTCTGCGCTTGGCCCGACGAGCGTGGCATCCCCGCTGGTCTGTATCAGCTTGCCGGCTAGCATCGCGGCGTTGCGGACTCCGCTGACCGCGCTTACAGCGGCAGCATGGCCCGTGGACCCGTCATAGCAGCAGGCATCCAGTTGTATTTCGCCGTTGCTGTCAGGTAGAGCTCCGAGACCCGTGGAGTGATCGTTGGCGTCGTCCTCTCCCGCGGTGCAGAGATGCAGGGCTGCGGAGAGAGGACCACTGCCTGAGGTGAGCATCGCGAAGGATGCGTCGATAGCAATCGTGTTACTGACACGGCATATCAGCGCGGGCAGCCGAGGTGGAACTGGCCGCTTGGGCTTGGGATGATCATGCTCCGCATGATCCATGTGTTGCATCCCTGCCATCTGCGCGCTCCCTACCCTGCCAGCGGCAAAGGAAGCAGAGGCGAGCGCACTGCTTGTCAGAAATCTTCTACGTGAAACCCGCATCGTCTACTCCGAAACTGATCTGTCCCATCTCGCACGCAGATCGCTACGCTAAGGAATCACTGTAGGGCAGCCGCACGGAAGACAAGCTACGGAGCTTGAAAGATCCACTGCTGCCAAGCATGGCCCTGGTAGGGGAACTGATCGATCTTGGTTCCGTTGGCCGTCACCGCCCCCGTGACGTCCAGCGCCTGACCGCTGTTGACGCTGACGATCTCATAACGGCCGGAGCCCACCGCAGTCACCCGCCACTGCTGGTTGGTCTGTCCATTCGCCGGGTACTGGTCGACCTGCGCGCTGTTCGCTTTGGAAGCTCCAACGACATCGAGCAATTGTCCGCTGGCCTTGTTAGTCAGCGTAATGATGTTGTTGCCGAGATTATTCACCGTCCACTGTTGGTTGGACCCGTGGTTCACGGTGTAAATCTGCATGATCGTGCTGTTCTTCGTGGAGGATCCGGGATCGTCAAGCGCCTTGCCGCTGTTTGCGTCGATCAACGTATAGGTGCCATTAGCAAGTGTCGTTGTCGTAGGTAGCACACCGTAGACGCACAACTGCCCACTTGCCGTTTGCGCCGTTCCAAAGCTCGGCAAGTAGACCTTTCCATTCGCAATGGTCGGAGCAGTAAACTTCGCATAGTTGTTGCAGTCGTCGCGGGTGGCGTTCTGCTCATTCGTCCAGAGAAGGCTCATGTCCGTTGCGTTGTAGGCGTAAAGGATGCCAGGAACGGTCGTGTGCCAGGCGCCCTGGCCGTCCGAACCGCCGGTGGTGTTTGTCGCCGCCCAGAGAATGCCATTGCTTGTGCCGTTCGACGAGAGCGACAAGCTTCCACCAGGGTGATTGATCGCTTTATTAGGCAGTTTGTACTTCGGCGTGGTGTCGAACGTCTTGCCGTTAAAGGAAAAGACCTTCAGATAATCAGACTGACCCCACATGTAGAGATTACCGTTCCAGAAATTGAGGGAATGGATGTGCGAGGACGTCGCCGGCCATGTTTGAACGGCAGTGGTGTCGCCAAGATGTCCCATTCCAGCGGTGTGAATGAGATGAAGAACTCCATCCTTGCCGCCTCCTACGAGCAGATCCGTACCGGGTATCAGCAACGGACCGGAGGCGGTGAGATCAACGTCATACTTGTCCAGGTTGGCGTAGTTCGACGGCGTATGCCAGTCCTGCAGCTTCAGTGCACTGTCCGTCTTGAGGAAGGTTTCGCTGAAGTTGTTCTCACCATCCCATGTACCGTTTCCCGTAATGAGGTAGACGCTTCCAGAAGTGTCAGCTGCAGGACCATTTCCGGACTGCCATATGGCAGCTCCGTTATCGCTTGGAGAGGCGTTGAAGACGCCCGTCTGTGCCAGATTCGCAGTGCTGTACGCCATTGTGTAACCGGCCCAGGATCCCTGATCACAATGGCCGGCAAAGGTAATGTAGATATTGCTCTTCGAGAGCAGAAGACCGGCACGCTGCAGCTCGTACTTCGAATTGAATCCATTGGCGGCGACGACAACTGGACTGCCGCTCGTATCCGCGCCGGTGGTGACGTTCAGTGCGTGGAGATTGTGGCTCGACGTCCCATTGACCCAAGTCTGGGCCACAACATAGAGCGTCCTGGTTGATTCATCGATGACCGGAGTGCTCATGATGCCGGAGGTGGCGAGCACGTCCTTGCAGCTGAAGCCGCCATTCTGGATAGTGAAGGCCGGCCCCAGCTGGCGATGCCAATACTGCTTTCCGGAATCGGCGTCGATGGCATACACGCTGTTGTTGGTGGTCGCGATGAAGACGACATTATGGGTGCCGCCGGAGATGGCGAGGTTGGGCATGTACAGGGGCTGCGAATAAATCTGATCATCCACCGCCACCTTGAACAGCATCCCGAACTGATTCACATTGACATTCGAGGTGTTCAGGATGGCCTCGCCAGGATTCAGGCCATCGCGATTGTTGTCGTTGTGCTGTGTCAACACGCTTACCTGGGCCTTGGCGCTGCCCGGGATGCCGACTAGGTACAGCAGAACGAAACCTAAAGTGGCGAACCATCTGTGCGGCATCGGATACGATCTATGCATTTTGGCCTCGGAGGTGTGCAACATTGCGCAAAACAGGTCCCGCTCCATGGGACAGAGCGGTAACGTTTACGGAACGATCTCGTTGCTGTTCGGCAGAAGGGGAGGGTGCACAAGTCTTACGCGCAGGAGCATACTCTTTCGGGCAATCTCTGTCCAAGGCTTTTGCTCCTCCCCGAGGGCCAAAATCGGACGTACGAATCAGCGACAAGCGCAACTTGCCAGATACGCAAGCCGCCACAGGTCAGCAGTTACTTTGCTGTCCGACATCCTAGGTGCAAGGCAGCAGCCGGACACTGGATGCCATCATCAAACCGCGGGTGGTCCCCGTTCCTAAGGGCGAGCAATGCGTTCTCATCAGTGGACCGGATTGGTTAGTTCTACCCACCCCGATGGGTCGAACGGCAACAAGCCGACCGCTTGCAGAAGCCGCACGGTGCTCTGGGCCTACCCGAAAAACACGTAGTGGCAACCGCGAAGAAGGGTTCGCTCCAGGGTCACCGGACCGCCACTGTGTTTCAAAGTGCAGTTCTGAACCGCCTACAGTCGATCAACTGCTTGCCGCCGAGAACGACCGTTTCGGATAGCAATCCTCGACATGAGTGGACGGCTAAGAGCCGAGGTCGTTGGATGAAGACCCAAGCCGGCTCTACGCTGAATACAGCGTTCCTTGCAGGCGGACGATGGAACACACCCCTGATCTTCTTCTCTTTTGGCGTTGCTTCTAACCGTGTCCAACATCTCCGCCACCAGGTGGCACCAGAAGTGGCACCAGCATCACAGGAGCTGAGCAGAAATTGCGAGAATGCTTGCAAGGTGTTTCTTCTTGGTGCCCGGAGGGGGACTTGAACCCCCACGACCGTTTCTGGTCTGCGGATTTTAAGTCCGCTGTGTCTGCCGATTTCACCATCCGGGCGACCTTTTCATCCTAGCCCAGACCCAGGCATAAACAAACCTACCGCGGGGCATACAGCGCCCGGTACATCTCGCGGTTTCGTAGAATCGCCTGCACATACTCCCGCGTCTCGGTATACGGAATCGACTCAATAAACTCTGGCGTGTCCTTGTAGTCATTGCTCGACATCCATTGACGCACCGGCACGTCGCCTGCGTTGTACGCCGCCAGTGCGTACTCCGCTTGGCCACCGTATCGGTCCAGAACCTCCCGCAGATTGATCGCACCCAGCTGCAGATTGACCGCCGGCACCAGCAGTTGACTTGGGTTGAATCCCTTGAGCCCGCGCTTCTTCGCAATCGACTTCCCTACGGAGGGCAACAGCTGCATCAGCCCATACGCATTCGCCCGGCTCACCGCACCTGCATTAAACTCCGACTCCTGCCGGATCAAAGAGGCGACCAGGTAAGGATCGACTCCATTTGCCTGCGCATTCGACGCAATACCGTCCCAGAACGGTCGCGGAAACAGCAGCCGCCAATACACCTGCGGAACCTGCGCCATCGGCAACGCAAAAAACGAGATCCCGCTATGCTTCATCGATTGCAGCGAGCGTGTCACTTCGCCGTAGGACGCATAGATCTCCGCCTGCCCCAGTGCACCCCACTCCCCCGCCGTCGGGCTCGCCTGGATCTCCGGTCCGATGTACTCATTCAAGGACGCATTCGCCAGCAGCCGCGCTTTGATCAGGTGCGGATCATCCTCCGGCAGCTCGCCCGTAAGCTCCGGGATCTCCAGCCGCCGCACCCCCGTTAGGACCGCACTCGTCACCGCTGGCTGCGCTCCCAGCACATCGAGCCTCTGCCGCGCCAGCCCGGCATAAAAGTAGTTCGTATACGTCAGCGAGAGCGCCTTGTAATAGGCTGCGGCCGCCGGCAGGTTGTGTTCCTCATCCTCAAAAATCCGGGCCCGCCAGTACAGCGCGGAAGGGACTTCCTGCCCCCCGGCGTAGCGCTGAATCTGTTCGTCCATCAGCCGGGCCGCCTCGGGGTACTGCCGCTGCCGATAGTTCATCCACGCCGTTCGCCAGTGTGCTGAGGGCGCATAGGTACTCGTCGGAAACATCTTCGTGAGCAGCGCGTAGTGGTAAATCGCCTGACCCGAGTCATGCAGCAGCAGATACATATTGCCGCCCGAGTACAACGCCTCCTCCAGCCAGCGACTGGTCGGATACTGCTGCACCATCTGCGTGATCAGCGCGTCATGCCGCGATCGGTCCCCTTCACTGCGTGAAAGCTCCGCCAGCAGGTACATCTTGAGCGCGCCGCTATCATCGGTCGTCGCGGGCAGCCTCTCGACCTCCCTCCGTCCGATCTTCTTCAACTTGTAATCGCACACCGAGGCATAAATTGAGAGGCCATCCCGGTCCGCCTGCGACAGTGTCGCGTCCTCCCGCTGGATCGAGTGGTACTCCTCCGCCGCCTCGGCGTAATGCTTCGCGTCAAACAGCTGGTCGGCATGCACCTTTCGCTGCGCCGCCGTCAGCCCCTGCCCCATGGCCTGCAGCTGCTGCCGCGCTTGGATCGCCTCATTCGTCAGCGGCTGCTTCAGATAAATCTCGCGGTAGAGCGTCGTTGCCTGTCCCGCCTGTCCTGCGCCCTGGTAGGCCCGTCCCAGCGCATAGCGGAAGTCCACATTCTTCGCCGTCGCCGTCTCGCGCAGCGGCTCCAGCACCTTCACGGCGCTTGCCGAGTCACCCTGCTGAACATAAAGGTTCGCCAGCAGGACCGGCGCATTCGCCAGAAAGATGCTGTCCGGGTGACGCTCCGCAAAGTTGCTCAGGAGCGCGGCGGCAACGTCAAACTGGCTCGCCCGGATCGCCGCCTGGGCCCCTAGGTAGTCTGCGTAGTCCGCCAGCGCGTCACTGCCCGTCAGCGACGCCTTAAACGAGCGCACCGCCTCCGGATAACGATGATCGAGCGCATACGCATGCCCGATCGCGAGATAGGCAGCGGAGGCTCCCTCCCCTGGGTGTCCCGCGGCATACGCCTGCACCCCCGCATACGCCGCCGGGGATCGTTGCGCCGCCAGCTGCTGCGCCATCGGCCGCAGCTCGGTGGTCGCCCGGAACGCGCTGGCCAGTCGCGTAGCTTGCGGAGATGGCCCATTGCTCGCGCCTTTCTTGCCGCCCACCTTGCGGCCCTTGGTCCCGGCCGGTGTCTTCTTTCCGTGCTGAGGGCTCACAGCTCTGCCCCCCGCGCTGTTTCGCTTGGCACCGCCCATCTGCCCGGAGGCCGCCGTCTTCTTCTTGTGAACAGCAGAACCTCCCTGTCCCGCCATCGGCAGGCTCAGCAGGGATAGCAGTACAGCAGTCGGCAGCAGCGTCCAGGACATCAGGTCAGATCTCTCGCTTCGGGGTGGCCCGCAGTTCCAGTATGCCCCGCACCAACCCTCCCCGCGAGCGCGCATCTACCCGGAATCTCTCGAGATACGCTCCTTGCCTTCACCGCCATCCCAGCCGGCTTTGGATCGCCACCTCCCGCCGTTTACTATAGGTCTGCTGGATCTCACGCCTCGTTCGCAATTCCGCGCTCGCCGTTGAGCTTTCTGCACTTTGCCTATGCCCGCGATAGAAACCCCCGAAGTTCAAGAGATCCACCCCGACGTCGCCCTCGTCGAGCGGTCCCGTGCCGGTGATGCGGCAGCCTTCTCGCAGCTTGTGCGTCAGTACGAGCGCCAGATCTTCCGTGTCGCCCAGCACATCACGCAAAATCGCGAAGATGCGGAAGACATCACCCAGGACGCCTTCCTCAAGGCCTACGAAAAGCTCAACCAGTTCCAGGGCAACTCGAAGTTCTCCACTTGGCTCACCCGTATTGCCGTCAACGAAAGCCTCATGCGCCTGCGCAAGCGCAAGACTTCAAAAACCGTCTCCATGGATCAGGACGTACAAACCGAAGATGGCAGCATTCCTCGCGACTTCGCAGAGTGGCGCCCGAATCCAGAGCAGATCTTCGATCAGGGTGAGCTCTCTGACATCCTCCGTCGCGCCATCCAGGGACTTCCCCCAGGTTTCCGCACCGTCTTCACCCTCCGCGACATCGAACATCTGTCAACCGAGGAAACTGCCGAAGCGCTCAACCTGAGTGTTCCGGCGGTAAAATCCAGACTCCTGCGAGCTCGCCTCCAACTGCGGGAGCGCCTCAGCCGATACTTCAAGAAACGTAAGGAAGAAGGGCTTCCCGCATGACCTGCACAGACTTCCTGAGCAAGCTGACCGATTACTTCGATGGGCACATCAGCCCCGATCTTCTCGAGGAAGTTCGCGAGCACTCCGCCGCCTGTCATCACTGCGAAGTCGTCCTTGACACGACTCGGAAAACCATCGAGGTCTACCGCGATAACGAGCTCTACACGCTCTCGGTCGAATTTCAGCAGCGGCTACACACCGCCATTCTGAAGCGCTGTGAGGCGGGTGTGCCTGGTTCTGAATCTGCTGAAGACACTCCCACAGATCGCAGCAAGTCCATGCGCGCTGGCTGACACTCCGGACCTCGCCGGCGTTCATCCCGTTGCGCAGAACCCTGTGTGTCCTGCCAAACTAGACTTCTGTAACTCCCCATAGAGCAAGTGACTTTTTGCGCTCTGGCTCCGTCCATTCCTTTAGCCCCAAAAGGACAC
Source organism: uncultured Acidobacteriaceae bacterium (assembly GCA_964242875.1). GTDB lineage: Bacteria > Acidobacteriota > Terriglobia > Terriglobales > Acidobacteriaceae > Edaphobacter. The sequence goes on along the minus strand of CAXTCB010000042.1, from coordinate 2,057 downwards.
TGACCCGGCATGTGGATCGTAAAACTCGCTCTTCGTCGTCCATATACCTTTGTGGTCCTGTCCATCCTCATCGGTTTGCTCGGTATCGGCTCTGCCATTGAAGCCCCTAAGGACATCTTCCCGTACATCGACATTCCCGTTGTAACCATCGTCTGGACCTACAGCGGTCTCACCCCGAATGAGATGGAAGGCCGCGTCGTCACCGTTTGCGAGCGCGCCCTCACCACCACCGTCAACGACATCGAGCACTCCGAGTCTGAGTCCTACCAGGGTGTCTCGGTCATCAAGGTCTACTTCCAGCCGACCGTAAAGATCGAGCTTGCCTTCGCCCAGGTCACCTCCGTCGTTCAGACCATCCTTCGCGTCCTGCCTCCCGGCAGCTTCCCGCCGCTCATCCTCAAGTACGACGCCTCGAGCGTGCCCATCGTGCAGCTTGCCCTCGCCGGTCAGGGTCTCAGCGAGCAGGAGCTCTACGATCTCGGGCTCAACTTCATCCGCCCTCGCTTGGCCAACGTGCAGGGCGCCGCGGTTCCTCTGCCCTACGGCGGCAAGGTCCGCCAGATTCAGGTCGATACCGACCCGAACCTTCTCTCCGCGCAGCATCTCTCCGCGACCGACGTCTCCCTTGCCATCAACCAGCAGAACCTGATTCTCCCCGCTGGTACCGCCCGCTTCGGTGACCGCGAGTGGGTCGTCAAACTCAACTCCTCGCCCACCGAGGTCTCCGCCCTCAACGATCTCCCCATCCGCGCCGCCAACGGCTCTGTCGTCTACATCAAGGATGTCGCCCAGGTTCGCGAGGGCTACGCCGTCCAGACCAACGTCGTTCGCCAGGACGGCAAACGCTCTGCCCTGCTCACAGTCCTCAAAAACGGGCAGACCTCCACCCTCAGCATCGTCTCCGGCGTCAAAGAAGCCATTCCACGCGTCCGTGCCGGTCTGCCTGACGCCCTCACCATCACCCCGCTGTTTGATCAGTCCATCTTCGTCCGCGAATCCATCTCCGAGGTTGCCCGCGAAGCTGCGATCGCCGCCCTTCTCACCGGGCTCATGATCCTGCTCTTTCTCGGCTCCTGGCGATCCACTCTTATCGTCTGTACGTCCATCCCTCTTTCGATCGCCACTTCGCTCGTCATCCTCACCGCACTCCACGAAACCATCAACGTCATGACGCTGGGTGGTCTCGCGCTCGCGGTCGGCATCCTGGTCGACGACGCCACCGTCGAAATCGAAAACACCCATCGCAACATGGCGGAAAAGAAGCCGCTGGTTCGCGCAATCCTCGACTCCGCCCAGCAGGTCGCCGCGCCTGCCTTCGTCTCCACTCTCTCCATCTGCATCGTCTTTATCCCGGTCGTCCTTCTTACCGGCGCTGCCAAGTTCCTCTTTACGCCGCTTGCTGAAGCCGTCGCCTTCGCCATGATGGCCTCCTACTTCCTCTCCCGCACCCTCGTACCCACGATGATGCACTTCCTCCTCCCCGCGGAGATCCAGCTCTACCAGGATGAATCCGCTGCGCGCGCCGAGGAAAAGACAAACTGGATCTGGCGCTGGCATCAACGCTTCGATCACCAGTTCGAACGCATGCGCCACGGCTATAAGGATGTGCTCGAGTGGTGTCTGCTAAACCCTGCCGCCATGCTGGTCGCCTGCGGCATCTTCGTCCTCATCTCCTTGCCGCTGCTCCTCTTTATCGGCCGCGACTTCTTCCCCTACGTCGACTCCGGCCAGATGCGACTGCACGTCAATCCGCCCGTCGGCATGCGCATCGAAGACTCCGAGCAATACTTCGCCGCGATCGAGAAGGAAATTCGCGCACTCATTCCTCCCGAAGAGATCCAGCTCATCCTCGACAACATCGGTCTGCCTAACAGCGGGATCAACCTCGCCTTCGGCACCTCCGCCACCATCTCCAACACCGACGGCGAAATCCAGATCGCCCTCAAGCCCGGCACCCGCAAGACCGAGCAGTATCAGCGCCTCATTCGTGCCGATCTGCAGCAGAAGTTCCCCGACGGCACCTTCTTCTTCACCCCCGCCAACATCACCAACCAGAT
>CAXTCB010000041.1:0-23595 GCA_964242875.1 uncultured Acidobacteriaceae bacterium | reverse complement strand
GAGCAGCGCACTCCTAACGCGAAGGTCGCAGGTTGGACTCCTGCCCGGGCCACCACGCAAACGTAGAGAGCGGATCCGCATAGCGCTTTCCGTACCTAGCGTTCCGGCTGGTTCTCCGATTGGGATGCTCTGGCAAACTCAGGCTCATCTCCCGTGCGATGTGGTGCGGGTAATGCGATCTAGGGTGCGCCACAGACGAGTCGTTTGAGGACGCTCTAAGTCGGAGTAGTTGACGAACGGAGGCTTGCTCTAAGCCGTGCTTCCTGGCCCATGAGCATCTGCCATTCAGCCGTCTGTTCAGGTCGGAGTGTAGATCGAGAGAGTAGCATCGACAGGCACGAACGAAACGTACTTCAAGACTCAGGTCGCAGGGACAATTGCTGCCCTTGAGACACCAGGAACAACCCCGAATGTCCGTCCCTTCTGTAGATGTTCTTCGAACCCCATCGGAGTTCGATGCCCTCCAGCCAGAGTGGCATCGACTTTGGCTGGAGGATCCGGGAGCCAAACCCTTTCAGCGACCAGAGTGGTTGCTCCCCTGGTGGCATCAGTTCGGGCAATCCCACCTTTACGTGCTTTGCTTCCGGCGAGACGGTGTACTCACTGGAATTCTTCCGCTCTATGTCTACACGGACCCCACACGACAGGAATCCCAGCTCTTGCTGGTTGGCGCCGGCACCTCCGATTACCTCGACGGTATCTTCTCGCCTGCCTGCACCAGCGACGATATCCTGGGTGGTCTTGTTCTGCTCGCAAAAGAGACAACCTGGGATGTCGCTCATCTGTCGCAGATCCTTCCGCAGTCGCCGCTCTATGTGGCCTTGGCCGGCGAAAAAGCAGACGTGTTCCGGTCTTACGCAGGTGAGGCTTGCTCCTATTGCCCGGCCGCGCCGATCGCGAGTTTGCCCAGAAAGGTCCGAGCCGACGTCCGCTACTTCCGCAACTTTGCGATCGGTCGAGGCAAATTGCACCTGCGACTCGCCGATGCAATCTCCTGGGCTGCCGCCTTCGACTGTCTCACGCAGCAGCACTCGGCGCGCTGGAAGGAAGCCGGCTTGCCGGGAGTGCTGGTTGACCCCAAGGTGCTCGCGTGGCATTACGAGGCGATTCCGTTACTCCTCGCCGCGGGCGCGCTGCGGCTGTACACACTCAACCTGGATGACGCTCCGATCGCCACCCTTTACGCCCTGATCGATCCTCCCGGCGGACAGAGGCGCACCGAATACTTCTATCTGATTGGCCATTCGCAAGCGCATACAGAGTTGAAGCCGGGAACGCTCTTGACTGCGATGGCATCAGAATTTGCTGCTGCCGAAGGCGTGCAGGTCATCGATATGCTCCGCGGAGACGAGACTTACAAGCAGTTCTGGCATGTCACGGAAGTGCCAACCTTCGGCTTCTCTGTTGAGCGACGGGCTCTCGCGACACTCAGTCTCGCAACTCAGTCGTGAACTGACTCATCCGCCGGATTATTACCGGTAACGTAAGCCCTTGCACAAGGATCGAAAAAACCACCACGACAAAGGTAACCATCAGCAAGAGGTCACGCTCATAGGCCGCCTTTCCGGGCAGAGAAAGCGCAAGAGCCACTGCCAGCCCGCCCCGCAATCCACCCCAGGTCAACACCATCACAGATCCCCGCACATGCGCCCGAAAGAGGCTCAGCGTCCGGACACAAAGCCCCACACTGGCGAAGCGTGCAAGCAACACCAGCGGAACGGCGAGGAGTCCGGCGAGCAGGTATGTTCTCGTAAACGGCAACACAAGAATCTGCAGGCCGAGTAAAAGAAACAGCACAACATTCAGGAGGTCGTCGATGAGCTCCCAGAAACGCTCTACGTGCTCTCGCGTCTCTTTGGACATAGCCTGCGTCCGCGCTCGGCCACTGACCAGCAAGCCCGCGGCAACAACCTCAAGAGGAGCTGAGATCTGTAGCGCATCCGCCAAAGCATACCCTCCCATCGCGAGAGCCAGCGTAAGCATTACCTCTACGCGATAACTGTTCACCAGGCAGAGAAGGCGGTAGGTGAGATAGCCAAGACTGATTCCCAACACAATCCCACCGCCTGCCTTAAGCAGCAGCAACCAGCCAAAGACACCCGCGGTTGGCAGGCCGCCGCCTTCTGAAGCTCCGAGCAGAGCCAGAAAAATTACGGCACCAACACCATCGTTGAAGAGCGATTCTCCAGCCAGTTGAATCTCCAGCGCCCGCGGAGCACCCGCCCGTCGCAGCATATCCAGCACGGCGATGGGGTCCGTCGGAGAAATGAGCGCACCAAACAGCAGCGCTCCAGAGACACTCATCGGCACATGAACGACCTTCAGCGCCGCATAAAACATCCACGCAACAAAGACAGTGGAGAGAGCCGTCGTCACAATCGAAAGCACGATCACCGGCACGCGTTCACTGTGCAGTTGTTTCAGATCAAGCTGCAAAGCTCCTGCAAACAGGAGGAATGCGAGCATCCCGTGTAACACGACTTTGTTGAAATCAATTTCCCCTACCAGACGTTCCGCCAAGAGGTGCAACGCAGGCGCCTGGTGACCGACAGCGATCAACATCGTCGCCGTCAACAGCGAAAGGATCATGGTCCCAATCGTTGTGGGTAGCCTCAGTACGCGGATACTTAGCAGGCTAAAAAGCGCGCCGATCGTAACCAGAATGCTGAGCAGCGCGAAGAGGGAGACCATGCATTGTTCGATGTTGTCGGAACCGCCCGGAGATCTGGTGCGAACACGATTCCTTACCTACTCGGCGGGCGACCAAGTAGCCAGATGCTTCACGCGCCCACTTGCTCACCCAGCAACCTTGTATACAGTGACAAATATCGTTGAACCATGACCTGCGCTGAAAACCTCTCCCGTCCAACCGCTCGGCAGACTGCTGGGTCGATCTCATCCAGGCGTCCTAGTCTGTCTGCCATCTCGCGCGCATCACGCACCAGAAACCCCGTCCGGCGATCCTCCACGATCTCGGGTATCGCCCCGGAGGGCAGGGCAATCACGGGCGTTCCAGAAGCAAGTGCCTCCATGGCGACAAGGGAGCTGGTCTCTTCGGCCACGGTCGGCAGAAGCAGGCAACGCGCTCGCGCCAGCAGTCGCTGTTTCTCTGCACCCCCGACCGGCCCAATGTAACGAACGCCACGCCCCAGCCGTGGCCGGATCTCCTCGTCGAAGTAGCGCAGATGTTCCGGGTATGCAAACACTTGGCCCGCCAGCACCACCGGCATGCCTGTCATGCGAGCAGCATCAAGCGCCACGTGCAGATTCTTTTCGGGGCAGATGCGCGAGAGAATCAACGCAAATCGCCCCTTGCGATGGTTCACCGATGAAGGAAGTGCCACTCCGTTTTCGATAACCAGAAGTCGGCTGTGATGTTCGGGTGGACTCGTTTGGCGTTGACTCCCTGAGACACACTGCAGATGAACATTCGCCGGTAGAGTCCAGATCTCGGGCGGGTACCAGCCCAGTGGCATGTGCAGTGTCACCAGAACGGGAACGTCTGTTGGAACCCGATACCGATGAAAGTCAATGCCATGCATGTGGACCAACTGGACGGGCGCGTGCGCGAACGCCGCATCGATGCTTTCCTGGAGTCGCCGCTCCACCCCAACTCGCACCGCCTCGGTTAAGAGGCCTCCAGGGACATCGACTCCCAGCAGTCTCCCCGATACCTGCGACGCTGCATGCGCCGCTACGAGTGACGAGAATCCGGCCGTAACCAGGCCGGATTCCACCATGCTTAGCACCTGCTCTGCGCCACCTGCGGCCGAAGGCCCTAGTGCTGTGAAGGGATACGCGACACTAAGGATGACGGGACTTGCTTTGACAGCGTCTCTCACGATCAGTCTCTTAGCCCAAGCTCCTGCAGGGCATTAGCCGCCAACGCACAAAAGTGTCCGCCAGACATCCCCCAAGGAAAACCTTCGTAGTAGAGCGCGCCATCATGTGGAGGAAGTGTGAAGTTATAGGCCGGAGCCGGCCGGTACACCTCCCGCTCCGTACCAAACGATCCCAGCGTCTCCCTTTGCGAAACAAAGCAGGCAAGCCGTTCCCGCTTGCGCTGCTGTTCTTCCGGCGAGAGTTCATCGATCGATATCGCCGGTCCGCCAGGAAGGAACGTACCGGTCTCCAATCCTTGCAAGGTCGCATGGTAAAACGGCGCTTCAACCAGCGGCACGCTGCCTCCGAGCAGCCGCACCGCCCCGTGCACGGCAAACGCGCACGCGTCATGATCAGGATGCCCGCCTTCGTACGGGTGGGTAAGGATCGCCTCCGGCTGAAAGCTCCGGATCTCCGAGGCAAGACTGCGCGTGAGGTTTGTTAACCAGAACGCCGCTGTCTGGTCGGAGACATACCTCTCCGTCCGACCTGCAAGCGCCACATCCCTTGCGCAGGTCTCGCGGTTCAGGCCAGCCAGTTCGAAGGCAGCCTGCAGTTCGTGCCGCCGGGCCATCCTGTAATCGTCGAGACCGGCAAATCCGTGATGAAGAGCGTCCTTCCCATCCAGCGGAACGCCGTCCGTGAGACACACAAACCGAGACTCCATGAGCCTTTCAAGCCGTCCACCAACGGCCAGAACCTCGTCGTCAGGATGCGCCAGCACCACCAGCAAACGAGGTGCACCGCCTACACCCTTGGTGAGGGACGAAAGTGCTTCGCATACGCTCATGCCAATGCTTGTCACCGTCCTTACGCCATCTCCGCAGTCCGATTTCTGAGTCAGATGCAGAAAGTCAGCCCATCCATTTAGTTCCGCAAAAACCAGTTAGCCTGCTTCCCCGCGTATGCTGATAGTGCGAGATCGGGCCTGTGATACGGTACGAATCAAAAAAGCAAGCTTCTGTGCAGTTCCTTCGTCTAAAGAAGGAATCTATCTTGCAGCAAGGAATTCTCAACAAGAAAAGGAACCCTATGAAAACCTTCATCGCGACCGCCTGTGTCGCTCTCTCTCTTTCTGGAATAGCAGTTGCTGAAGGCTCGGACAAAGCCAAGCTTGACGGCCGCATCTCAGCGGCGCACGCGGTTCTCCATGAGCTGATGGCAACTCCTGACAAGGGCATTCCGCTGGACATCGCAGCCAAGGCGCAATGTGTCGCCGTGATTCCAAGCTTCAAGAAGGGTGCATTTCTTGTTGGCGCCCAGTACGGCCAGGGAGTGGCCACCTGCCGCTCGGCAAATGGCTGGAGCGCTCCGGTCTTTATCCAGATGACGGGTGCCAGCTTCGGTCTCCAGGCTGGCGGTCAAGCGACGGATCTCGTCCTGATCGGCGTTAACCGCAAGAGCTTGGACGATCTGCTCAAAGATAAGGTCAAACTGGGCGGAGATCTCGCTGTCGCCGCAGGCCCGGTTGGCCGCAACTCTCAGGCCTCGACGACCGAGCTCGCAAACGCAGAGTTCCTGACGTACTCCCGCAGCAAGGGCCTGTTCGCCGGCGTCGATCTCACCGGGGACGTTGTCAACCAGAACACAGGCGACACCGAGTCTTACTATGGCAAGGACGTCAGCTACCAGAAGATTTTGAGCGGCGATGTGGCAACACCCGAGAGTGCCAAGCATTTCATCGCGACCGTAAACCAGCTGTTTCGCCGCGGCAAAGCCAACGCACAGTAACTCCGTTCCAACGCTCAGTCGAGGGCCAGCGCAAGCTGGCCCTTTTTCTTCTCTACTCCTCATCCGCATGGGTGAGCACTTGTTCAATCGCGGCGCTAACCTGCAGCACCTGCCTGTCCCATCCGCCCAGACCCGCTACCATCAGACCGACTGGCGCCGATCCCCTTGGATGGCAAGGAACCGTCGTCGCGCATCCATCGAGATAGTTGATCAGGCTCGGGTTCCGCAGCATCGCCCCGTTTGCTTCAAAGTAAGCTCTGTCGCTGGCCTCAAGACTTGCGATTGTGGGCGCCGTCCACGCCGTCGTCGGTAGCAACACTCCATCAAAAGGTGAAAACGCCTCGTCCGCTTTGTGGATAATCTCGCGCCGCACCCGCAGCATATCGAGGTAGTCGGCCGCGAGGATCGCCGCGCCCGGCCAGATGCGCGCCGAAACGTGTCGGTCGTAGCGATGACCTTCCCGCGTCAGCAACTCCCGATGCCACGCAAACGCCTCCGCTGAGGCAAACTGATTGCCGGCAGGAACATGGTCCAGAGCCCTGACTCTCAGCCTCTCGATCGTTGCGCCGGCCGCCGCCAGAGCCGAAATCGCCCGTTCAAACGCAGCGCCGACCTCCGCGTCCAGATCTTCGAGAACGAACCCGTCCAGAACAGCCAGCCGCAGAGAAGAGATCTGCGGCAGGGCCAGCGGCCGAAACTCGTCGGCAGCCAGCACCGCATCCATGCGCGCACAGCACGCCACCGTCCACGCGAGTGGACCAATGGAATCCAGACTGGGGGCCAGTGGCAGCACACCCTCCATCGGCACTCGTCGCGCTGTCGGTTTAAATCCCGCCAATCCGCAGAGCGCCGCCGGTATGCGCACGGATCCGCCCGTGTCCGAGCCGACGCTCGCCGCAGCCATCCCGTCCGTCACAGAAATTGCGCAACCCGATGAAGAACCACCCGGGATCCTTCCGGTAGCTCGATCGAACGGGTTACGCGGCGTTCCATAATGCGGGTTCAGACCCAGCCCCGAATAGGCAAACTCTGTCATGTTCGTCCGGCCGATCAGCACCGCTCCAGCGTCCTTCAAGCGCCGCACCACAGTCGCGTCGGCGGTCGCTGCCGACGTCTCCGCACGCGCCGTTGATCCCGCCATCGTGGTCTCCCCGGCGATGTCAAACAGGTCCTTAATCGAGATTGGGACCCCGAGTAGCGCGCCACGATCGTCGCCCGCACGCCGTCTGCGATCGATTGTGTCGGCCCTGCGCCGGGCTTCTTCGGCATACACCCGCAGATAGGTACGCGATCCCTCCCCAGAGGCCTCCTCAATCGCCGCAAAGCACTGCTCGACGAGCTCCCGGCTGCTTACAGCGGAGCATCGCAGCTGGCGGAGCATCTCTCCGATGGGCGGCAGCCTCAACATCTGCTCGCCGCCGACCGGTATTCCGCGAGCGTGGACATCCTCATTGTGATCGTCGGTCAAGTGTCACAGCAGCCGCCTGAAAGTCTCCGCGCAGCAGCACATCGACCCCGTGCGACATCCAATACGCTCCGCTTGCGACAGACGGCGTATCGGTCGCTACCTTGCCGTCGATTGCCGACAACTGGTAGCTGGCATCCGCATCGAGCCCCTTCAGGTACACCCGCGGAAACGGGTAGTTCTCACGGCTCGAGTGAAGAAAAGCAAACACAACAGCCTGAGATTGATCCCGCGACACAGTCTCGGTCACCGACTGCTCACTTCCATGCTCCGGCGTTACTAACCGGAAGAGCGAACCGCGCTGCACCGTCCTCCGCATCGCCTTGTACTGCGTCACCATCGTCTTCGCCGTCGCAAAGTCTTCCGGGGCCCACTTATTCAGGTTGGCGCCAATCCCAAGCGATCCCTGCATAGACGAGAGAAATCGGTACTCGAGCGACAAGGTTCGATTGTTCACCCATGTCGGTGAATCCGTGACCCATGCCATCATCACCGCGGGCGCGTACGCATAGGTGAAGCCATTCTGGATCAGCAGCCGATCGTAGGCATCCGTGTTATCTGAGGTCCACACCTCGTCGGTCAATTGCATAATCCCGAGATCCACCCGGCTCCCGCCACCGGAGCAGCTCTCGATCTCCACCTGCGGATGCTTCGCCCGGAGCTCTGCCAGGATCGAGTAAAGATTCCGGATGAAGTCGACGTACACCTTCTTCTCATCTTCAGGCGCCACCGCCGGCCAGCCTGGCTCCGCCCAGTTCCGGTTGTAATCCCACTTCAGAAAGGCGATGTCATTCTCGGTCAGCAGCTTGTCGAGAAACCCATAGACATACGCCCGTACATCCGGTCGCGCCAGGTTCAGTACCAATTGATTGCGAGCCTCGGTCCGTGGCCGGCCTGTGAAGTTCAGCACCCAGTCCGGATGCTTCCGGTACAGATCGCTGTTCGGATTCACCATCTCCGGCTCCACCCACAACCCAAAGTCCATATGCAGCGCATGCACCTTATCGATCAGCGGCTTCAAGCCATTCGGGAACTTCTCCTTGTTTACATACCAATCGCCGAGCCCGGCATGATCGTCCTTACGCTGGCCGAACCATCCGTCGTCCATGACAAACCGCTCTACCCCAATGCTCGCCGCCTTCTCCGCCAGTGCCATCTGTCCAGCTTCGTCCACCCGAAACTCCGTCGCCTCCCACGAGTTGTAGAGCACCGGCCTCAGCTTCGGATTGGGCGCATGCGGCAGCAAGGAATCGACCTCGAAACGATGCATGAGCCGGGAAGCCCCACCAATCCCCGAACTTGAGTACCCGCCATAGAACGGCGGCGTCTTGAACGTCTCACCCTTTCCCAGTCGGTATCCAAAGTCAAAGCTGTTTGGTCCGCCCGAGACCCTCACCTGCTGCAATTGATCCTGCTCCACAGTGATCTGCCACGATCCACTCCATCCCAGAGCTCCGAACCAGACACTTCCAGTTTCCGGCCCCGCGTCCCCTGCATGATCGATTGCGAACCATGGATTATTCTGCGCGCCGGTCGTTCCGCGGCGGCTTTCGAGGACTGTCTTTCCCGGCTGCACCGCTCGCTCCTGCACCGTCCACTCGCCGGCCCATCGCCCGGTGAGATAGCGCATCCGGTAATCCGTGCCGCGCGACAGGTTCCATGTTGCGGCTGAGACCTGCTCGATCGTGAACGGTGCACCCGTTCGGTTCTCCACCTCGGCCGATCGTCGCAGAATGCCTGTCTCCGCGTCCGGCTTGTATTCGAGCGTGACATACACCTCACGCGAACTATCCTTCATCACAATCCGCAACGTCTCGCTGGCAATCGTGTGCGACATGTATTGCAACGCCAGATCGCGGTTGCCGTCCGGAAACGTGATCTTCAGATCCGGCTCAACATACAACGCGCTGCCCCAGCCCACGAACTCCTGCGGCGTCGTCGTGATGGGCTGATCGAACGCGGCCGCCTCGGGCATCTGCTTGGCGGCAGGGAACTGATCCTGTGCTCCCAGCCGCTTCCCCCAATAGAGCGCCTGCACCCGCTTCTCCGCGTTAACGCCCAGCACATACGTGGTGTCCGCGGCATCAATCCGGAACGTCCGCGAGCCCTCGTCATAGTGAACACTTGCCGGGCTCTGCCCCCTCGCGCCGGACGCAAAGAACATCACCAGCGGAATCAACAGACAAGACCAAAGCAGCGATGGCTCACCCGCAACCAACCGCATCCTCCCTGGCACCAGAAGAAGACTCGTCCAGCCGTTCACGGTACGCTTCATCACACGCTCCCTCGCTCAACAAATGTCTACGCGACCATACCTGCAGTGGCGCACCCGTGCCTAGCGCAGACTTCACGCGCTGCAAAGAAACGGGCGCAAAGTGAAATTTGGCGATCGTCGCAGCCGCTACTTGCCGCGGCATCCAGCCTTGTACACCTTCGGCTTGTGCCACTCTTCATCGGTCGCGAAGATCACGCAGGTGTCACCCGTATCCGTGTTCAGCCGCCAGGTCAGATCTCCCTGCCGATACAGTTGGTAGTGTCCTGACCCGCCAAACGTCATCCCATTCGGCGGATTCGGCGCAACACTATCTGTGGCGGGCGGCACCATCCCGGCGGCCGTCGGCGCACCTTGAGCCGTCACCTCCGGATTGCCACCCGGGTCAGCCCCCGTGAGTGGCGTCGCTGGCAGCCCCGAGCTGCCGCTGGTTGGCTTGGTCTCAGCCGGTGGAGTGATGTTCGCGCCGGTATACACGTCGTCGCCCACACTTCGCCGGCCAACCGCATAGCTGTTGTAGCCAACATAGGCAAATACGCCCAGCACAACAATCCCTAGACCGATTAGGACAGTCCTTAGCATCGCGTCCATCCTCGATGCGTCGTATCTCGGTCTTCAGCTTGGCTGCTCGCGCGTCCCATGACCGTCCTCATCGCCGCTGCACCTATTCTGATGCGTCCGTCCTCTGCTGCCAAGTACCATTCCGCATAACAAGGTAATGTTTGGAGAGGGGTGCATGGCGCGGCATTTCGCCAGCTGCCGGATGTCACCGCACCAGTACGCCTGCCGGGCACTTCGCGGAGTATCATCATTGTGTGCCGAAATACTCCGTCGTCGTCCCATTCCACAACGAAGAAGAGAACGTCACCGCTCTCTACGATCGCCTGAAAGCCGTCATGGAGCAGGTGGGTGAATCCTTTGAGCTCGTCTTCGTGGACGATGGCTCTCGCGACCGGACCTATCGCTTACTAGAAGAGATTGCCGCTGTGGACTCGCGAGTTCTTGTCGTGAAACTTCGCAGAAACTTCGGCCAGACCTCAGCCCTCGCAGCGGGTTTCGACCATGCACAAGGCGACTTTGTGCTCGCAATGGATGGCGATCTGCAGCACGATCCCGACGAGATCCCGCGCTTCCTCGCAAAACTCGAAGAGGGCTATGACGTTGTCAGTGGCTGGCGCTCGCAGCGTGGCGACAACTTCCTCATGCGGCGCCTTCCATCCCGCGCCGCCAACAAGCTCATGGCAGCCCTCTCTGGCGTCGACATTCACGACTTCGGCACGACGTTCAAGGCCTATCGTCGCGAGATCATCCAGAACATTCCCCTGTATGGGGAGATGCATCGATTCATTCCGGCTCTGGCCAGCTGGTACGGCGCGTCCATTTGCGAGATTCCCATCTCAAATCCCGCGCGAACAGCAGGGAAGAGCCACTACGGCATCTCCCGTACCTTCCGCGTCTTCTTTGATCTCCTCACCATCCGCTTCCTGCTGAAGTACATGACGCGTCCGCTGCACTTCTTCGGAACCATCGGCGCAATCGGCATGGTCACCGGTCTTGCACTCGCCACCTGGATGCTCGTTCTAAAAATCGTGACCCGCGGACACGTCCTGGATCAGCACGGCCCCATCTTTATCATCGCGGGCGTTCTCATCCTGGCTGGCATCCAGATGCTCGGCATCGGTCTCCTCGGAGAACTCCAGGTCCGGCATTTCCACACGGCCAACCACCGCGCCCCCTACGCCGTCGATCGCACCGTCCGTCTTCGCTCCAGTGAAGAGAGCCTGCTCCAGTAGCGAGTGGGCTTTCTTTACCGCAGATTAAGCATACTTCCGCAGCACACCCAGCACCTTGCCTTGGATTGCAACTGCCGCTGCTGGCGCATAGATCGGCGCCATCTCCGCGTTCGAAGGCTGCAGACGGATCATGTTCCCTTCGCGATAGAAGCGCTTCAGCGTCGCGTCCGTGCCGTCCACCAGCGCAACGATGATCTCTCCCTCGCGAGCCGTCCGCGTCCGTTCCACCAGGACATAGTCTCCGCTCACAATGTGCTCATCACGCATGGAGTCACCCTGAACCTCCAGCGCGAAGACCTCGCGGTTCCCGATAATGTCTCCCAGCGAGATACTCTCCGCACTCTCGATCGCTTCGACCGGCCGGCCCGCCGCAATCCGCCCCAGCAACGGCATCCGGTCCGATCCCTTTTTGCCGGGGCGCGACGGCAACACATCAATCGACCGGCTTCGATTGTGCGCGCGCTGCAACAATCCCTTGTTCTGCAGGTTGGTCACGTGCTTGTGCACTGTTGCCAGCGAGTTGAGCCCCAGACCGCTCGCAATCTCTTCATACGATGGGCTATACCCGTTCTTCTGCGTGAAGTTCGAGAGAAAGTCGATGACCTCTTTTTGACGCCGCGTGATTGCCATGGCGCCATTCTAGCGAATAAAAAGCGAACTTGACTAACTAATTTGGTTCAACCAACTCCCCCGTCCGTGTGATCCCTTCTCTCCGCACCATCCCGCTGCGCCGAAAGTTGCAGAGCCATATCGACTTGCAGGCGCAATGATGAAGACAGCCGCGGGTTGACGCACCTTCAGCACGCCCACGGAGATTCCCCATCGACCGGCAGAGATAGAGCAGCTATGGGTCAGGAAGTGGAACGATGCGCATATTGATTGTCGAGCAGGACGCAGCACTCGGGCAGTTTCTCGCAAGATCACTCTCAACGGAAAACCACGAAACGCACTGGGTCTCAGATGGGGAAACTGCGCTCGAACAGGTCGAACGCTCCGATTTTGACCTCATGGTGCTCGATCTGCTTTTGCCGCGATTGAGTGGGCTCGAGGTCCTCGAATGCATGCAGCAGGTTCACAGCCGATGCTCTGTGATTACCCTCACCGCCGAGGAGTCCGCGGAAGCCCGCGTTCGGTGCCTCAATACCGGAGCCGACGATTGCATCGCCAAACCGTTCAGCCTTCAGGAACTCATCGCCCGCTGTCATGCGCAGCTGCGTCGGCGCGCCAGCCTCAGCAGTGAGACCCTCGAACACAATGGTCTGATCCTCAACCGCCGCGATCGGACGGTAAAGCGCGAAGGCATCGCCATCGATCTCACCGCAAAGGAATTCGTCCTGCTCGAACACCTCGTCGAGCGCCGCGGCCGTTGCACCAGCCGTGCAGAACTTCTCCGCAGAGTCTTCCAGCTCCCGGAGAATGCCGCCACCAACGTGGTTGAGGTCTATATCAACTACCTGCGGCGAAAACTTGCGCCCGATCTCCTCGCCGGCGCGCCTGCCATCATCGAAACCGTGCGCGGCTCGGGCTACCGTGTAAGCACCAGAGTCATGGCCAAACCCACAACCGTCCCTCAAAGTGCCTACCCCATGCTTCAGGCTGTTTCCCTCTAACGCCCCGCTCGCAATTTGAAGAGAAAGATCCATGGCCACTGTTGTTCTCCCCCGGCCGGCAACCAGTAAACCTGAGCCATCGCTGCGCTCGGTCTTGCTGGCATCCTCAGATCCTGTCGTCCGTGCGCCTCTGCGTGCAGCTCTCACCGCGATGCGGTGGCAGGTAGAGGAGGTCGGCGGGGCCGCTGAGGCTCTCGCCCGCCTTGAGCACCGCCTGCCCGAGGCCGTCATCCTTGATCGCTGGCTGCCTGACATCGAAGTCAATGAGCTCTCCTCCCTTGTGCAGCAGCTCTACCCAGCGCTGGATCTTCTACGGATCGACGGACACTCTCTGACCCGTGACGCTCGCAGCCCCCGCCGGCCAGAGCTGCTTGCAGCTATTCGAAACGCGCAATGGAAGAGCGACCCGGATCCTCGCTCGCCGTCAGCCAGCCCGACGCTTCCGCCACAGCACGATCACTCGTCTGTTACGCTGCCCGGGAGCCCATCGCAATCCATCACCGATCGGCTTCCGGGGATGATCGGTGAGAGCGCCGCCATGCGCGAACTAGGCCGCGTCATTCGCTTGGTCGCACCGCGTGATACCACCGTCCTCATCGAGGGTCCAACCGGCGCCGGAAAGGAACTTGTCGCCGCGGCCATCCATTCGCTCAGCGCTCGTTGCGACCGGATCATGGCAGTGCTCAACTGCGCCGCCATCCCGGAAACGCTTCTTGAGGCCGAACTCTTCGGCCACACTCGCGGCGCCTTCACCGGAGCCACTCAGTCCCGCGTCGGCCGTATCGAAGCTGCCGATGGCGGCACCCTCTTTCTCGACGAGATTGGCGAAATGCCCCTTGCACTCCAGGCGAAGATGCTGCGCTTCCTGGAATGCGGCGAGATCCAGCGCGTCGGCGATAACTCCGTCTCCTACGTCAATGTGCGCGTCGTCGCTGCAACGCATCAACCACTGGAGCAGCGATCTGAAGAGGGAGCCTTCCGCCTCGATCTCTATCACCGGCTCGCGGTCTTCCCGGTAGAGATTCCCCCGCTGTCAGACCGTATGGATGATGTGCCGGCTCTCGCCGAGTACTTCCTTGATCGACTCGCGCAGCAGACTGCTCGCAAGCAGCTCACCGCCGACGCCCTGGAAGAGCTGCTCTGTCATCGCTGGCCCGGCAACGTGCGCGAACTCATGCACGTCCTGGAGCGTGCCACGATCCTCAGCGCGGATCTGCCCCTCATTGATCGCACCCACATCCGCATCCGCCGCAGACCGCGAAGCTAGACCTCACATCCCGCCACCATCGATCGCGCAGCACTCCCGTGTGCTGCGCGATCCTCGTTAAGATCCTTGGCCGGTCGCCCTCCACCCACGCGGCCCCTTCGCCTTTCTTCACCGGAATCTTCGCCTTTTCTTCAACTTCTCTAATCCTCCTACCATCCTGACCTTAGCCGATCCTTATCCACCCCGCTTCGTTCTCTCTTCGCTTTTTTATTCGCACTTGTTTCGCCTTTCCTGCAAAGAGCACCGCCCTAATCAAATGAACGACATAGTGTCCGTAAAGGCGAAGAATAGAAGAATACTAAGAGAAGTAACAGCGAAGTGGCATCGCTCGTGCTTTTACTCAGGCATCGGTGAGTCAAGCACCGAGGTAGCCCGGAGAGAATGATGACCACGATGATTGCAGTTCCCGCTCTTGAGTTTGTCTCGCAACCGCAGCCTTCTGCTTCCTTCGTATCCACCATCTCCGAAACTACCGTTAGCTCTGCCGCCCCCGCAATCATCATTGAAGAGCACATGCCGATGGTGCGTGCTGTCGCCCGCCGTATCCACCGCACGCTGCCGCGCCACATTGAGCTCGATGACCTCATCTCTGCTGGCTATCTTGGCCTCGTCGACGCCGCCCAGAAGTTCGAGCAGGGCCGCCAGACCCAGTTCCGCAGCTATGCCGAGTTCCGTGTTCGCGGTGCCATCCTTGACTCCCTTCGCGAGCTTGACTGGGGGACTCGCAGCCTCCGCCGCAAGGTGCGTGATATCGAGCAGGCTCGCCTGACGCTCGTCAACTCCCTTGGCCATACGCCGGAGGATGCCGAACTGGCTCAGGAACTCGGCATCTCCATTAGCGATCTCCGCGATACGCTCACCGAAGCGCGAAGCCTCAGCACGGAAAGCCTCCAGGCGGAGCGCGAAGATGTAGAGGGTCAGGATTTGCTTGCGACCCTGGTGGATCCCACAGCGCAGGACGCGCTCACCCTCATTCTCGAAGGTGAGTTTAGAGAGACTTTGGTAAGCAGCATCCAAACGCTTCCTGAACGGGAACGCCTCGTTGTCACGCTCTCCTACTATGAGGAGCTCACACTTAGGGAGATCGGGGATCTTCTTGGACTGACCGTATCGCGTGTCTCGCAGATACGCACCTGTGCTATTCACAAGCTGCGGGCCGCTCTCAATCCCGCCTGCTAGGAGTCCGCCTGACAACTCCGAAAGCTACGGCTGGATAGGAAATGTCGCTTCAGCTTTGTCGGTCGATGAGGACGGTGCTGCATTCGATCCGGCACCCGTGCCGGGACCTAGTCCCAGCTTGATGATGGCGCGGGAGTCCGGAATTAACTTGGTCTGCCAGCCATGGTCTGCCTGGTACTTTTGCATGGCGGCCTGTGTCGAGGCATCCCAGTGGCCCGTCGGCTCACCCTGCAGATACCCGGCACCCGTCAGGGCAGTTTGAATCTGTGTCGCTCGGCTGTCGTCGATGGATCGCTGTCCGGTCGGCCGCGCGATCGGTCTGCTGGAACGTTTGGAAAAGCTGTGTTGCGAGGTGGGTCCGCGACGAGAGTGACTGTAAGCAAAGCTTGGAAGCGCGGCGAGGGCAAGCACACAACCAGTGAGCAAACGGTCAACTCGCATCAGGACATGTACCTCTCTGGGGATTTAACGCAGACAGCCCTGAGCGACCGTCGGCTATGGCAAGGAGAGTAACCCTTCAGTTACTTGGAACGCAAGTCTTGGGGTTGGCCGCCCCGGCGGGCGGAGAAGCGATCAAAAGATTGCACAACAAGAAGAAAGAGGGCGCAGCCACATGGCAGCGCCCTTCTTTGTTCGGGAACAGTGTCTATGGCAGGGTTCCACCAATGTACACATTGTTGCTCTGCCGGCCCTGCGCGTCTCGCACAACAAAGACGACGTCATCTTTAGAGCGAAGCCCGGCAACGATCGAACGATAACTAGCCTCGTCCGTCACAGGCTTTTTGTTGATCTCTATGATGATCCCGCCCTTGCCCAACCCAATCTCCTCCGCAAAGGAGCCAGGCACTACAGCCGTGACGATCACGCCGCCCTTCTGGCCGATTTTGTTCGCAATCTGCGGGGGCACCGCAGCCACCGTGATCCCGAGCTTGGTCTGCCCGGCATCATTGTCCGCTTGCGCTGGATCATTATCGTCATCCGGGGCATTGCCGAGATCAGCATAGGTCTTAGCCCGATCGCCGACGACGACTGACGCCGACTCCTGCTTGCCGCCACGAAGATAGCCAATCTTTGCGCTGGACCCAACCTTGCGTGCCGAAATATCCGCCACCAGATCATCGCCATCTTTGATCGTTCTGCCATCGATCGACACAATGACGTCGCCCGGCTGCAGACCAGCCTTGCCGGCACCGCCCTTCGGCGATACTGACCCAACAATTACGCCGCCGTTTGCCGCACCGTACATCCGGCTCACAGCAGAGGACTGGGCCGCCTGGAACGTGATCCCGATCGACCCACGCGTCACTTTGTGCTCAGGCCCGATCAGCATGTTGTACACCGTCGCAATCGTGTTCGACGGCATAGCGAATCCAACGCCTGACGATCCGCCACCCGAGGTGTAGATCGCCGTGTTCATCCCAACCACTTGCCCACTCATATCAACAAGTGGACCGCCAGAGTTACCAGGATTAATCGCAGCGTCCGTCTGGATGAATCGCTGAAACTGATTCGTAGCTACGTTCCCCGGACCTGCAGGCTCGTCTATTGTCCGGTTTTTTGCAGAGATAATGCCAGCCGTCACGGTCTTCGACAATGAGAACGGACTTCCGATCGCTAAAACCCAGTCGCCGACCTGCGCACCCTCTGAGTTGCCAATCTTAATCGTCGGAAGGGAGGCAGGCGGATCAATTTTGATCACCGCGATGTCAGTGTCTTTGTCGACGCCAACCACAGTCGCTGGCCGGCCTGGATCAGAAGGATTCTCCGCATCGGTGGACAGCTTTACAAAGATCTTATCGGCCTTGTCCACCACGTGATTGTTCGTGATGATGTAACCCCGCGAATCTACAATAAAGCCGGATCCTAAAGCCCGCCGCTCACCGCCTGGCCCACCATCTTCGTCCCCATCGCCACCGCCCTGACCACCCTGGCCGCCGAAGAAGCGGTTGAAGAAGTCCTGCATGTTGTCTTGCTGATCGTCACTCCCGCCGTTGCCTCCGCCGTGTGGATTCTGCGGCGTGGCACGACGCCCATTCTTACGCGGGCTCTGTTTGGGCAGCGACTCCGTATTGATGTTCACCACCGCCGGTCCGACCTGTTTCACAATCTGCGAGAAACCATTGGAAAGCGAACTCGGGGAGGGCACAACAATCGGGCGCGCGTCTGAGGTGTCCGGGCGCTGGTTTTCTTTGCCGCTCACCCCATGCGTCAGCACAGAGCCTGCAAGAATGCCCGCGGACAAGGTTCCGAGCAACACAAAGGTCGACGTCAGTCGATTCGATCGAATCCGGTCAAACACGCCGGGCACTTGGGACTTTGGTGTTTCCATCGTTAGAATCTTCCTCTTCTTGAGTGGATGCGGTAGGCATCACCGCGTGCATTACAAACGTCAATTGAGCCTGTCAGTAAACTTTCATGGACCTGAACTGCTTCACAAAGTTTAGACGCGAGACTCCTGCGAAAAGTATGGACAGGGTCGCATCCTCCTCTACTCTTCTCCCATCCTTCCCTATGCCGCTTCAAAACTGACCGGGGTTGTGGGTGACAGAAGCTCCGTTACTGCAATTCCTGCCAAGATCAGGCCCGCACCTATGGCCGCCCGTACACCCAGTCGCTCCCCGAGAAACAGCATGGAGAAGGCCAGGGCGAACACTGGCTCCAAAGTCAGCAGCATCGCGGTCGTCGTCGCCGCCAGATGCTGCTGCGCCCAGGTCTGCACCCAGAATGCACCCGCGGTCGCCAGCAGCGACGTGATCGCCAGCGCCACCGCCAGCCTTGCGGTCGCATGAATCGCGATCGTTCCTCCCGCGGGCAGGCAGAGCAGCATCACTCCGGCACTCACGGCAAGCTGCAGCGGGACCAGTTCTCCTGCCGAAATCGCCGTCATCCGCGAGAGCGACAGGAGATGCCCGGCAAACGCAAGCGCGCACCCCAGCGTTAACATATCCCCGACGCCTACCGACCCCACCAATGATCCCAGCGTGACTCCCGGCGGAGTCGTAATCAGAAACAGACCGGCAAACGCCACCACTGCCCCGGCTAACGCCTGCCATCCCGGCTTCGCGTGGCCGCTCGCCCGTACCTTCGGGAGCATCGAGAGGAGGGGCACAAATACCACCACCAAGCCGGTCAGAAACGCGGAATGAATCGCCGAGGTCCGCGCCAGCCCCGCCGTCTGCAACTCGTAGCCCACTGCCAGCAGAGTTCCTGCAAGCAGGCCTCCTCGCAGACTTGCTCCCGATGCATTCCGCACGCGTCGCCAGCTCAGCGCCAAGAGCACCAGCGCGGCCAGCGTAAATCGCAGCAGATTGAACAGCAGGGGCGACGCGTCCTGAAGTGCGTCCTTCACCAGTGCAAAGGTGCATCCCCACACCAACACCACGCCTAGCAGCAGCACAAATGCCAGCCTTCGGCGCGAGTCCGCAGCCATCTTGCTCTCTGTCATTCCGGCGGGTGGCTCGTTCCCGTCCGCTCCTGCTCCGTCTCCGTGGGCTCCGTCGTACCTGGAGTCTCGACCGCAGGTGCAGCTTCCGTCGCCGCCGCACTTACTGGCGCCCCAGTGACGCCCGTATCGGCTCCCGCTGGTACGCCCTCGTCCTGGTACACCAACTCACCATCCACCACCGTTCGCAGCACCCGGCTTCCGAGCAGCTCCCGCGGCGCTGCTTTCGTGATATCCCGATCCAACACAATCATGTCCGCGACCATCCCTGGCTCCAACCTCCCCTTCATCCCCTCCCGAAACTCCGCAAACGCCGACGCCTGCGTATAGGCATAGATCGCCTCGTTCAGCGAGATCGCCTCGCCAGTCTGAAAGCTCTTCGTGCCCGCCTCATTCTTCCGCGTCACCGCCGAGTACAGCCCGCGAAACGGATCGATCGACTCCACCGGATAGTCCGTCCCAAACGCCAGCGTCACCCTGTGATCCAGAAACGTGTGCCACGCATAAGCAAACCGGGATCTCTCTGCGCCCAGCCGATCTCCCGCCCAGTTCATATCCGTCAGCAGGTGCGACGGCTGCATCGACGCGATCACCCCCAGTGTCGCGAATCGGTCAAAGTCGTCGGGCATCAGCACCTGAGCATGCTCCACACGCAGCCTTAGATCACCGAGCTTCACAGTATCCGCGTCCGAGCTCACCACCGCCGCATCCGGATTCACCGGCGGCGCTGCCCGGTTCGCCGGCTGTCCGTTCTGCTCCGCCGCCGCAAACGCATCGAGCGCCATCGTGTTGGCCAGGTCGCCAATCGCGTGCAGCCCAATCTGGAACCCTGCCGCCGCCCGTTCCACCGCCATCGCGTTCAGCTTCTCATCGTCATACCGCGGCAAACCGGAGTTGTTCGCATCGTCCGAGTACGGCTCCTCCATCGCCGCCGTCCGCGATCCCAGCGACCCATCCAGAAATCCCTTCAGCTGCGTCAGGTGGAGCAGCGGATCGTTCGTCGCATGACTCGCCCGCCGGCTCTGCAGCACGGCGATCGGGAGATTGAAGTCCATCCACTCCGCAACTCGCAGCTTCAGCGCGTGCGTGTGCTCCAACTCCTCGAGCGCGAGAAAGTCCTCCCACTCCGAGTTGTCCTGCACACTCGTCACCCCATGCGCCAGCGCATCCTCAATCGCCAGCAGGAGCGCGCGCCGCCGCTGCTCCAGCGTTGCCTTCGGCACCTTCGCATACACCAGGCCCGTCGCCGCGGTCTCCCGTAGGATTCCCGTCGCCATGCCATCCGCATCGCGGTCGATCTTCGCCCCCGCCGGGTCTGCCGTGCTCTTGTCGATGCCGGCCGCTGCCAGCGCGGCCGAGTTCGCCACCGCAATGTGTCCGTCTACCCGCGACAGAATCGCCGGATGACCGCCCGTGACCGCATCCAGATCCTGCCTTGTCGGCAGCGTCTTCTCCGCCCACAATGTGTGATCCCAGCCGCCGCCCTGAATCCACGCGCCCGGATCCACGTGCTTCGTGTATTCACGAAGGCGTTGCTGCATCTCCGCCAGCGATCGGACTCCGATCAGATCCGCTGACAGCTTCTGCCGCCCCGCCTCAGCCATGTGCGTATGCGCATCGTTAAACCCCGGCATCGCAAACGCTCCGCCCAGGTCGACCACCTTTGTCGTCGCGCCCTTCAGCTTCATCACATCTGCGTCCGCGCCCACCGCAACGATCCGCCCATGGCTCACCGCAAGGGCGCTCACTCGCGCTGGCGTCGCACTCGCGTCGGATGCCCGCAGATGCGCTCCCGTCAGGATGGTCCCAT
Organism: uncultured Acidobacteriaceae bacterium; assembly: GCA_964242875.1. Classification (GTDB taxonomy): domain Bacteria; phylum Acidobacteriota; class Terriglobia; order Terriglobales; family Acidobacteriaceae; genus Edaphobacter. The sequence goes on along the minus strand of CAXTCB010000041.1, from coordinate 3,144 downwards.
GCACGAAGATGATCTCGACCGGCGACGGGGCCGCCTCGCCCGAGGCCGCAACAGCAGCAACAGCCGCGAGGGCAAGCAGAGCAGAAGGAAAGAGAGGCTTCACGAGGGGAAGTGTAACAAGCACACCCCTGCCGCCCTCATGCTGGCAGAACCCTCTCCGCCGATCGCGTTGTTTACAGATCCAACTCTGCAGTCACATCCGTGCTAAGCTTGGCGTCATGCAATCCACCTCCTTCACGCTATGTTGTTGTTGCGCGACGTTGACGGCAGATTGCATCTCTGCACGCGCCTAGGGACTTTGTTCCGCCGTCCCACCCTCCATCTCCCGGATCCTTCCACGACAGCTTTTCAGCGATCCCGCTGATCTCCGCTGGAGCATCATGCCTCTTCCTTCTTCAATGACTCCGACCGCAGCCCTGCAGAGCGCCTCTCCGCGCCGCAGCCGTTGTTGTTGTTCCTGCCTCCCTCGCTAGAGTCACCGCGGCCCCTCTGCGGCCGCCCGCATCGCCCGCGTCATCCTCCCAGGAGTTTCACCATGCATCCTCTCCTTGCCCGTCTTCATGGGCCATGGATCCTTGTCTCCACACTGCTCGCCGCTGTGCTCCTCGTCCCTGCCGCCAACGCGCAGGTCGTCGGTGGAACGATGAGCGGCACCATTACCGACACGGCAGGCGGCACTCTTTCCGGAGCCTCTGTTCTGCTCCGCAACGAAGAGACCGGCAACGAGCGCCGCCTAACATCCGACGCCTCCGGCCAGTTCGCCGCACCGTCCATCTCCGTCGGACGCTACAGCGTTCTCGTCACCCGCGACGGCTTCTCGCCACGCACCCGCACCGGCGTCGTCGTTACCGTCGGCGAGGCCGTCCACGCTGATGTCGCCCTCGCCATCGGCACCGTCGAGCAGGTCGTCACCGTCGAAGACACCCCCGCCTCCGTCGACACCTCCACCCAGCAAAGCTCCGGCCTCGTCAATGAGCGCCAGATCAAGGAGCTCCCGCTCAATGGCCGCTCCTACGACCAGCTCCTCACTCTCAACCCCGCCACCGTCAACTACACCGCCGAGCGCTCCGGCTCCGTCGGCACCTCGAACTCCTCGGTCGGCAGCATGTTCGTCGTCTCCGGCCGCCGCCCGCAGGACAATCTCTTCCTGCTCAACGGTGTCGAGTACACCGGCGCCTCGCTCATAAACGTCACCCCCGGCGGCACCAGCGGCCAGCTCCTCGGTGTCGACGCCGTCCGCGAGTTCAACGTCCTCTCCGACACCTATGGCGCCAACTACGGCAAGCGCCAGGGCGCCCAGATCTCCATCGTCACCGCCTCCGGCACCAACGCGCTGCATGGCAGCGCCTACGAGTTCCTCCGCAATTCCTTCTTCGACGCTCGCAATTACTTCGACCAGTCCCACATCCCCAACTTCCAGCGCAACAACTACGGTCTCTCCCTTGGTGGTCCCCTTCGCAAGAACAAAGAGTTTCTCTTCGGTAACTACGAAGGTTACAGACAGAATCTAGGCCTATCCGACGTCACCCTCGTCCCCGACGCCCGCGCCCGCCAGGGTTTCCTCCCCAACGGCAAGGGCGGCGAGACCAACGTCGGCGTCGGTCCTGGCGTCGCCGCTCTTCTCGCTCTCTGGCCCATCCCAAACGGCCCCGAGCTCACCGACGCCAACGGCAACGCCACCGGCATCGCCAAGGCCTTCTCCAACCCCGTTCAGCACATCCGCGAAGACTTCGCCACCGCCCGCTTCGACAAGAACATCAACGATCGCGACTCCCTCTTCGCCGTCTACACCATCGACGACTCCTCCGCCCACACCCCCACGCAGAATCCTTTCGCCACCATCGACGAGACCATGCGCGCGCAAGTCGCCAGCCTTCAGGAGCAGCACGTCTTCTCCTCCCGCCTGCTCAATACCGCCCGCGTCGGCCTCTCCCGCGCCGAGTTCTACTTTCTTGGCTCCACCACCGTCGCTGCGCCCGGCTTCGTCCCCGGCAAGCCCGTCGGCGCCATCGTCATCGCCGGCTCCACCGCCTCGAACGGCAGCTCGCAGATCACGCAGGCCGGCGCGAACGTCGGCTCTAATAACGCCACCACCCGAAACCTCTACACCCTCGACGACCACATCTTCTACACCCGCGGCAGGCACCAACTCGAAGTTGGCGGTTGGCTGCAGGGTCTGCAATCCAATGACAACCTCGCCCAGAACCAGTTCGGCCAGGCTTCCTTCGCCTCGCTCTCCACCTTCCTCCAGGGCACCGTCAAAACCTTCACTGTCGTCCCGCAGCCCACCCGCCTCAACTGGCGCTCCTGGCTCGGCGCTGGCTACATTGAAGACACCTGGAAGCCCATCCCTCGCCTCGAAGTCCGCGCCGGCCTCCGCCTCGAGTCCACCAACGGCTGGAACGAGTCCCACGGCCGCGCCGGCATCTACCAGTTTCAGGACGGCGTCATTGACACCAACGCTACCGTCACCTCAAGCGCTCTCACGGACAATCGCGCTCGCGCCCTCCCGCAGCCGCGCCTCGGCGTCGCCTACGACGTCAGCGGCAACGGCCGCACCGCCATCCGCGCCAGCGTCGGCCTGCACAACTCACTACTCGACAACCTCAACTACCGCCTCGATCAGTCCGCCCCCTTCAACACCACACTCTCCTACAGCAACGTCCCCATCAGCAGCCCCACCTCTGGCCCTGCCGGCCTCATCTCCCCCTCCACCGTCCAGACCAACATGAGCACCCCCGCCGTCCTCGCCTGGACCCTCCACATCGAGCAGCAGATCGCCCCTGCTACCTCGCTCACCATCGCCTACATCGGCTCGCACGGCACCCATCAGATCCTCTCCGCCGACCTCAACGAGCCTGCCTTCGTCACCTGCGGTGCAGGCAATTGCCCTGCCGGCACCGCTGACGGGACTGTCTACTACCCCACCACCTCCAAACTTAACCCGGCCGTCGCCAACACCACCTCCTGGACCTCCGGCGGGTCCAGCTCCTACAACGGCCTCGAGGTCGACCTGCGCCGCAGCCTCCGCAACGGTCTCCAGCTTCGCGCCAACTACACCTTCTCGAAAAATCTCGACAACGGTTCCGCCTGGAACACCAGCGTCTCCGGCAACACGCCCGCCTTCGTCTCCGTCCCGCAGCT
>CAXTCB010000040.1:0-23855 GCA_964242875.1 uncultured Acidobacteriaceae bacterium | reverse complement strand
GTAGGTCCGCTAGTTCGCGCCTGGCAGGTGGCTGGCCGTCGCCGGCTTTGTCTTTCGACTCAGCACGAAACTGCGCTTCTTCCGCGCATCGTCGCTCGCATGGTCAATCTTCTTCCAGAAACCGATGAAGTAATCCACCGCCGAGATGATCGACACTACGGTCATCCAGTAGATCGACGTGAGCGCAATCAGCCGCACCCCGACGATGAACCCGAACCAGTTCCAGTAGTTCCAGCGATGCGCCAGAATGGCCGCCACCACGCTGACAATCTGGATCACCGTCTTCAGCTTGCCGATCTCGCTTGCTTCGATCGTAAAGCCCTCAGCGGCGGCAATCGAGCGTAGCCCGCTCACCAGGAACTCCCGCCCGATCACCAGAACGGCGACCCATGGCGGAACAATGTTGGAAACATACGCGACGAGGACGATGTATGCCGCAGACACCATCAGCTTGTCGGCAAGTGGATCGAGCAGGATCCCCATCGTCGTGATCTGCCCGCGTCGCCGGGCGAAGTAGCCATCCAGCCCGTCCGTGATCGATGCGAGAATGAACAGCCCGGCCGCCACAAACTCCTGGATACCTGGCGTCGTCACTGGAGAGTGCGAGCTCATCACCCACAGGAACAGGGGGATCGCCGCAATCCGGCTCAGCGTGATGGAGTTCGGCAGATTCATCGGGCACGCCCACGTCTCGCCGCGGGATTGCCAACATCACGCGGTCATAGCCATTCTCCCATAGCGGATGCAACACCCGCTGCAGTCTCGCATCGAACGCGGCGGCAGGCAGCGCTTCAACCCTCCTGTGCCTGCCGCCTTCACCGTCTTACGCGTACATTCCACGCTGCTTGGTCGTGTAGGCCACGCGATCGATCGCGAGCATATAAGCCGCCGTACGATTGTCTACCTCGTGCGACGTGGCATACGAGATCACGTCATTGAAGCTGTCGGTCATGATGCGCTCGAGCCTCTGGTTCACCTCAAGCTCTGTCCAGAAATAGCCCATGCGATCCTGTACCCATTCGAAGTAGCTCGCCGTCACGCCACCCGCGTTGGCCAGAATGTCCGGCAGCACGAAGATGCCTTTCTGAGCCAGCAGTTCGTCGGCTGCAACCGTTGTCGGTCCGTTCGCACCTTCACACAGAATCCTGCAGCGAAGGCTTGCTGCATTTAGGCTGGTGATGACGTTCTCGGTCGCGGCCGGAATCAGGATCTCGCACTCGAGCGTCAACAACTCCGCCCGGTCGACCGCATTTCCACCAGAAAAGCCGCGAATCGATCCTGTTCGCTGGCGATGGCTGATCAGGTTCGGAATATCCAGGCCCGCCTCGTTGAAGAGCGCTCCATCGAACTCCGCAACGCCGATGATGGTGTATCCCTTGTCTGCCAGGATCTTCGCCGCATTCGAACCAACATTGCCAAATCCCTGCAGGATAACGCGGCATCCCGCGACCGGAATGTTCAGGTGCTTCAGTGCCTCGTCGCAGACTACCGCGATGCCGCGGCCTGTCGCCTCCCGACGGCCGGCCGAGCCGCCAATGTTCACCGGCTTGCCCGTCACCACGGCCGTCACCGTCTGTCGCATGTGCATGGAGTAGGTGTCCATGATCCACGCCATGGTCTGCTCATTGGTGTTCATATCCGGTGCGGGCACATCTTTTTCCGGCCCCAGAAACTCGATCATCTCGGCCGTATACCGCCGCGTCATGCGCTCAAGCTCCCCCTGGCTCATGGTCTTCGGGTCGCAGATAATGCCGCCCTTGGCCCCGCCGAAGGGGATGTTCACCACCGCGCACTTCCATGTCATCCAGCTGGCCAGCGCGCGAACCTCATCCTGCGAGACGTCCGGCGCGTACCGGATACCACCCTTGCTGGGTCCGCGCGCCACCGAGTGCTGGATGCGAAACCCGGTAAAGACCTCGATCTCCCCGTTATCCATCAACACGGGAATATGAACGGTGAGCTCACGAACCGGCTGCCGCAGCACCTTCCATATCCCGCGATCGAGATTCAACTTCCTGGCTGCCTGGTCAAATCGGAAGGCCTGCGCCTCCCAGGGATTGGTCTCCTGTTCAAGCGGGAGAACCGGACTCACTACCTGTTGCATAACGCCTCTTTGCCTTGGTTTCTTATCGGCGGCAACCCTGCAGCCGATCGCTTCGCGCTTCTGTCCGCCCACCACGGTCCGACTCTGCGCTCTCTCCGGCCGTCTCTGCTCCCCTTTTCAGGAACCTACAAAGAGTCTGGCCAGACCGGTCCGTAGCCAAACCCGCATGAGTGTAGGTGCTTCGCAAAACAGTATGCAAGCGCCGACACCGGCGTTCCATGCAACTTGCGGGGAACGCCGAACCCAGCCTCAATGGAAGGGCCCTCTAGAGGGATGCACAAAGCGACACGAGAAGCTTGCGAAACTCGGAATCACACGCACTCAGCGCAGTACCGTCTCCACCGTCACGAGGCCCAGCTCGACGTAGATCGGCCTCAGAATGCGCCGAAGCGTTGTCAATCGGCTTGCGTACCATCCTGCGGCCAGCAAAACCCCGCCTCCCGAGAGCAGAACAGCGTGCGGAGCGCCCACCCGATGCGCCAGCCAGCCGATCGCAAGGGATCCAAACGGCACTGTGCCCGCAAACGCCAGCACGAAATAACCCATCACCCGGCCGCGCCGTTCCTCCGGAACAATCGTCTGCAACACGGTATTTGACGCCGCCATCACCTGCATCATTCCAAAGCCGGCCAGCAACATCGCCAGCAAGGAGAACCACAGTACGCTGGATACACCAAACGCCAGCAGACCCACACCAAACATCACCGCCGAGAAGCAGATCGTCTTGGTAAGACCGCGCAACGATCGCCGCAGCGCAAGCAGGATCGCTGAAACCAGCGCACCCAGACCGTTGGCAGCGGCCAGCAGCCCCAGCGTGTGCGCCCCGCCATGCAACACCTTGGTTGCGAAGATCGGCATCAGTGTCATCGACGAGAGACCGAGAAAGGTGGTCGCGGCAAAGAGGGTTAGGATCGTCCGTATCGGCATGAATCCAGAAACATACGTCCATCCCTGAATCATCTGGCTTGCCATGGACTCCTTCACACCCGATCGCAGCGTCACAGCGTACAGCCGCATCATCACCAACGACGCAATCACCGCAAAATAGCTGACCCCATCAATGAGAAAGCAGTAGCCCTCACCAACCTTGGCGATCAGGAATCCGGCCGCCGCTGGTCCGACCAGCCGAGCCGCGTTCACCATGGAGGAGTTAAGTGCGATTCCATTCCCAAGATCCTCCTTGCTGCGCCCTACCATCTGGATCATGAAGCTCTGCCGGGCCGGCATGTCAAACGCATCAATCAATCCCTGCACCGCGGCCAGGCCAATCACTTCATGGATCGTGATACGGCCCGAGAGCGTCAGCCCGGCCAGCGCCAGCGACTGCGCCGCACTCAGGATCTGCGTCCACACCAGCATCGTCCGCTTGTTCCAGCGATCCACCCAGACACCCGCAAACGGCGATAGCAGCGCCGTTCCGATCTGTCCGGAAAAGCCCACCAGCCCAAGCAGCAGCGCCGATCCGGTCAGCCGATAGGTAAGCCACGACAGCGCCAGCCGCGTCATCCATGTGCCCATCAGGGAGACACCCTGGCCCAGAAAGAAGAGACGGAAGTTACGATGCCGCATCGCCCGCCATGCATGCGAGAAGCGCCCCTTTGCTGCCGGCGCTGGCAAGTCGCCCCCGCCGGCCCCGTCCGCAGGCGGCAGGCCGCTGGTATCAACCGGCAGAGGAGCAATCGTGATGGGCGGCACAGTTATTTCGATGCGTCGCTTTCCTTCGGAGTCGCAGAGATCACCCGCCCTCCCGGCACAGTAGACTGATCCAGACCATGCCCAACCCGACATCCCCGGCAAGGCAGGACTTCTGCAACCTCGCCGTACATCACTCCCTTATTCCCGTTCAACGCACCCTCATCGCCGATCTGGAGACACCGGTGAGCGCCTTTCTGCGCCTTGCCGGCCAGCCTGAAGACAAGACTACAGACCAGCCCGAAGCGTTCCTGCTCGAGTCTGTCGAGGGCGGCGAACGCGTCGGCCGCTACACCTTCATCGGTATCGAGCCGTACCAGCGCTTCACTGCTCGCGGCCGCTCCATCACGCACACAACCGCTGCCGCAGCCGGAGCCACGAGCACAAGAACCTTCGAGGGCGACATCTTCATCGAGCTTAAACGCGAGCTCTCTGCCCACACGCCCGCTCGCCTGCCCGGTCTGCCGCCGTTCACCGCTGGCGCGGTCGGCTTCTTCGCCTACGATATCGTTCGTCAGATCGAGCGCCTGCCTTCGCTCTCAGCCGACGAGCTCCATGTGCCCGACGCTCACCTGATGTTCTTCGACCAGGTTCTCGCCTTCGACCACGTCAAGAAGGAGATCCACCTCATCGTCACCGCCGATCTCACGCGCAACCCTGGAACCTCGCCTGAGATCCTTTATGCGCAAAGCTGCGCACGCCTCGATCGGCTCGAAGGCCTGCTCGCCCGCCCTTTGCCTCCGCGTACCTTGCGCTCAGAGGGTGACCTCGACCTCGTTCCCCGCACACCGCGCGCCGACTTCCTCCATTCCGTCACGCAGGTGCAGGAGTACATCGCATCCGGTGACGTCTTCCAATGCGTGCTCTCCCAGCGTTTTGACTGCACGCCCGCGGTCGATCCCTTTGAGATCTATCGAGCCCTTCGCATCGTCAACCCGTCGCCATACATGTACTTCCTCCGCTTTCCGCTGGAAGCGGGTGAAGGTTCCTCCGTCACCACCGGCCACATCGTCGGCTCCTCACCCGAGCTCCTCGTGCGCGTGAAAGGTCGCAATGTGGAATACCGTCCCATCGCCGGCACCCGGCGGCGCGATCCCGACGACACTGCCGATCGAGCGCTCGAACTTGATCTCCGCAACGACGCCAAGGAGGTCTCGGAGCACATCATGCTGGTGGATCTTGGCCGCAACGATCTCGGCCGCGTCTCGGAGTTCGGCACGGTAAAGGTCAGGGATCTGATGTTTGTCGAGCGCTACTCACACGTCATGCATCTGGTCAGCGCGCTCGAAGGCCAGCTTCGCCCGGAGCTCTCCGCGCTTGACGCCTTTCGCTCCTGCTTCCCTGCCGGCACCCTCTCTGGCGCTCCAAAGGTCCGTGCCATGGAGATCATCGAAGAGTTGGAGCCAGCCCGCCGTGGCGTCTACGGCGGTTCCATCCTTTACGCCGACTTCTCCGGCAATCTCGACTCCTGCATCGCCATCCGTACCCTGTTCATGCGCGGGTCACAGGGCCACATCCAGGCCGGTGCCGGCATTGTGGCTGATTCCATCCCGGAATCCGAGTACGACGAGTGCCGCAACAAGGCACAGGCCGTGATCCGTGCCATCGAGCGAGCCCGCTCACTCTAACCAGGGTTGGCGATAGCGCGTTTTGCCTGGGCTACCGGCCGTCATCGACCTTCCGACTCTGTTGGAGCGCCCACGCCACCCCAATCGCCACCTGCGTCGCCCCGATTGCCATGGTCAGCGCCGGCCGTTCCGCCAGTGCCTGCATCAGCTTTCGCCAGATCCGCGGACCTTTCTTCCACGCATGCGCATCCTTGCTGGGGTGTACCAGCGCCATCACGCCATCGCCAATCAGCACCATCGCCGCAAAATGTTCGACTCGTTTCGGATCAGTGAGCAACATACAGCGTGAGAGCCCTGCACTCGGTCGCTCGTTGCCCGGAGGCTGAAGATCCTCTGCCCGCTGCGTTCCAGCGTAAACTTGTGGCAGGCCATGGTCTTCGTCCTCGACAACTACGACTCCTTCACCTACAACCTCGTCCAGTACCTCGGCGAGCTGGGCCAGGAGGTTGTTGTTCGCCGCAATGACGAGCTCACCCCGGCCCAGGTTGAAGCCCTTGCGCCCGATCGCATCCTCATCTCGCCCGGGCCCTGCACCCCGCAGGACGCCGGCATCTCCATCGATCTCATCCGGCATTTCGCCGATCTTGCCGCCTCCCATCCTAACGTACGCCCTATGCCCATCCTGGGCGTCTGTCTCGGTCATCAGGCCATCGGCGCAGCCTTCGGCGGTGAGGTCATCCGCGCGCCAAAGCTCATGCACGGCAAGACCAGCGAAGTAGAACACGATGGCCAGACGCTGTTTGCTGGCATTCCGGCCACCACCACCTGCACCCGGTATCACTCGCTCATCGTCCGCGAAGAGGGCCTCCCGGCCGAGCTCGAGATCTCCGCCCGCACTCACGACAGCAACGGCGACATCATCATGGGCCTGCGCCATCGCTCCCTGCCGATCGAAGGCGTTCAGTTCCACCCTGAAAGCGTGCTTACGACGCACGGCAAGCAGATGATCGCGAACTTCCTTAAGCTCTAGCACCTGCAGCGCGACAGATGTCTGCGGCCGGTGCGTCCGACCTTCATCCCGCGGACAGACTTTCCGTTCTCACACCGTAAGCCGCATATCCTTTTCCGCAGAGTCCTCAGGCACGCATCCGACGCAGACAGGAGATCTCATCCATGTCGGCTACCGCCTCGCACCCTCTCCAGCCTACGAGCCGTGACCCTCTGGCGCGCCTCGCCGAACAGGGCACCTGGATCACACCCCACGCCGAAGTTGCCCTCCAGAGATCCGTCTGGACCGCCTACCAGGATCTCCTCGGCCCCAAGCTGCGAGGCGTTCTCCACGGCGACTGGCTGCACGAACCCCTCCATGTCATCCTGGTCGAAGTTCCCGTCGGGTCCTGGACCGCAACACTGCTCTTTGACGCACTGGCCATCATCAGCCCCAGCAAAAAGCTCGACTTCGCCGCCGATGCCACGCTGCTTGTCGGCCTCGCCGGAGCCGTCGGCTCCGCCATCACCGGCATGAATGACTGGTCGGAGATCCAGCCGCGAGCCGCCCGTCGCATCGGCCTCGTCCACGGCATGCTGAACATCACCGCCACCGGCCTCTACGTGGCTTCCGCCATCGCCCGTAGCCGCAAGAGCCGCACCATCGGTCGCGCCCTCGGAACACTCGGCTATCTGCTCGTCTCCGCTTCGGCGCACCTTGGCGGCAATCTCATCTACGAGCATGGCATCGGCGTTGCTCCACACCCCGGGGCGCCAGACACAGTAACCAGGAACATGCGCGGCTGAGCGCTTCTACCTATCAACTCAGCTGGAAGAGTGGCATGCTTATAGCAGCATGTCGCGCCTCGTTGTTCCCTCGGTCATCGCTGCGCCTTCACTTCTTGCGCTCTTGCTCTCCTGCCCGAAGCTTGCTGCACAGCAACCCGTAGGAACCATCGAGGCTGCCTCCGCCACCATCTCGGGTACGCTCTCGCTGACGGGCGGAAAGGCCCTGGTGGGCGCGAATGCCGTCATTACCGCGCGCGACCGCACCGCCACCCTGAACCTCTCGCGCGGCGGGGAGATCCTGGTCTGCAGCACCTCCGCTCTCCATGCCGCGCGTGGCGCTGGACCCTCCCGGCCCGAACCCCTTCTGCTTGCTTTGGATCGCGGCGCCGTTGAAGTGCATATGCTTGCCACCGCGGCGGATACCATCCTCACGCCGGACCTGCGCTTCACCATCGCCACCACCACGGGCCAGCCGGCAGCCGGCCTGCTCGATCTCCGCATGCGCGTTGCCGCGAACGGCGACACCTGCGTCGAGAACCGCGGCAAAGCCTCGCCCACGCTTGAGGTTGCCGAGCAGTTCGGCAACGGCCTCTATCAGGTACATCCCAATCAGCATCTGCTGTTCGAGCACGGCAGCCTGCGAGAGGTCGTCGACGGAGAAACCTCGCCCTGCGGCTGCCCGCCGCCGCCCGTTCTCTCGGCCGCGGACTCCGGCATCTCGACCGACGTCACCCGCGCTGCTCGTCCCGGCGCTCGCGTCGCCGATGATCCCGATGAGGTTCGTCCTCATGATCCAGGAGAGGTGCAGCATCCTTTCCCAACCGCTGAAAGCCAGGGACTCACACCGTCGAATCGTGCGGCCAGCGTGCCGCAGGCGCCGCCGGGCGAGCGGCATGCCCAGGTCGCGGCCACGCTGGCCTTCAACGCGAACGGTCGTAACTCCGATGGGACAGGCGGCCCGTCCGCCTCATCCGGCAGCCGCCCCGTACTCGACGCAAGTGCAGGATTTGCCAGAACGGTGCCAGCCGCTCCCCCGCCGGCAACATCACCCACCTCACCGCCACCTGCCGCGCCCGCCAGCACTGTTCCGCCAGCGGCCATACCCGCGCCTCCGCCGCCACCGACAACGACGACCTCAGCACCTGCGACGGACAAGCTCTCTGACCACGAAGTCGCTCAGTCGCCCCTTCCGCCACCTGCGCCACCGCCGCGAACCATCGCCCACCGCATGGGTCATTTCTTCCGTCACCTCTTCGGCGGACGCTGACCCACCCGGCTCCCGCCAATCGCTACGCTACAATCAAAGCGTTCGGAAGTGCCCATGATCGAGGGCTCCGACGTAGCATCCTGCGATCGGCAGCGCCACCGGACCTGTGCGAGAGATACCTCGCCCTCGTCGCCCCCGCCGCCGCAACGCAGCTCAACCTTCGTTCAACAAGGACTCCTTCTATGTCAATTCCTGCAACGCAGATGCGTCCGGGCATGGTCATCAAGTACAAAGATGATCTGCACCTCGTCTTCTCCGTCGAGCATCGCACCCCCGGCAACCTGCGCGCCTTCATCCAGGCCAAACTCCGCAATATCCGCACCGGTTCCATGTTCGTCGAGCGCTTCCGCTCCCCGGACCCGATCGACCGCGTTCACGTCGATGAGATCAAGATGGAGTTCCTCTACAACGATGGCGATGAGTACTACTTCATGGACGATAAATTTGAGCAGACAATGCTCAAGCGCGACACCCTGGGAGATGCCGTCGACTTCCTTCTGCCCAATCTCACCATCGGCGTCAGCTTCCACGACGGAAAGGCAGTCGGCATCGAGTTGCCTACGGTCGTCGAGATGACCGTCGTCGAGACAGAACCCGGTATCAAGAGCGCTACCGCATCCAGCGTGACCAAACCCGCCAAGACGGAGACCGGCCTTGTCGTGCAGGTTCCACCTTTCATCAATGAAGGCGAGAAAATCCGCGTGGATACCGCGGAAGGCGCCTACATGAGCCGCGCCTAGCCTCTCGTCCAAACAGCAAAGGGGCGAACTCTGATGAGTTCGCCCCTTTGCTTTGCCTGATGAGCCTAAAACCGCCAGTACACGCCGGCCGATGGCTCCACCGTTGCCACCCACGCCCGCGAACTCAGCGTTGCGTTATAGAAGTTGGGTGCACGATAGAACAAGCTTCGTCCCTGTACCTTGAAGCCAAGATGCGGATTCTTTGTCGGCAGGTCGAGACCCGCCTCAAGCAGTCCCGCGCCCCGCCACTGGTTTGAGACAGCCCCACCGGAAGGATAGAAGTCGATCGCGCCGCCGCCTACGCCGACGAACGGCTGCAGCTTGCGAAAGTGCGGATGAAACAGGTAGGCCGCTGTCGCTTCATGGTTATACGTTGACACTCGCCCGGAGGCTGTCGGCGCAACATACACCTGCGAATACTTGGAGTAGCCGTAGTTGAACTCAACACCAGCCCACGCGAACGGGTGCTCTCGCATCGTGAACAGAAATCCGGTCGTGTCAGTCGTCTCTTGAACGCTATTCGAACCGTTCGTCAGGCTCTTCGTAAAGGGGCTGATCGCATTCACACCAAGATCGACGTTATGCAGCTTATAGAACTGCCCTTGCGCAACCAGAGCCGAGCCGGCAAGAAAGGCAGATGAAAGAACACGAACGACATTTTGCAACATGAGAGACATCTCCTGAGGTTGGGCGGAAGCACAAAGCCACAGCAACGCCAGGACCGGCGTTTCGGCAAAAAAACGTGCTTTCGGAGCTTGAGTATGACGGACGCAGGCTCCATCCAGAGCCGCTCGTCCGTGAGAGAAGGTAGAGAACCTTACTTCTGGACGGACGCATGCCGGGGGATCTTAGGTTGTCTGCAAACCTACCTCCAGCAATACTTAGCCTGCACACGGCCCACCTTCTACGACGTTTCCTTGCTCCATCTCCGCCGCTCTGAGAAACTGAAGGTTCATGGTGCAGCACACACTGGTTAAAGGTCGCGTGCAGGGCGTTGGTTTCCGTTGGTTCGTCCATCGTGAAGCCGCCGAAATCGGACTGAACGGCTGGGTCCGCAACACGGACGCCGGCCACGTCGAGATCGTCGCCAGTGGCACCCAGGAGCAACTCGCCGAGCTTCGTCAGGCACTCGAAAAAGGGTCCCGCGGCAGTCGCGTCGACTCCCTCGTGCAGCACGAACTCGCAGCGACAGAAGCCGACAGCCTCGGCCCGTTCAAGATCGAAGGAGCATGGTAGACACGATGTCCAAGGCATTCAACTGCGAGGCGCTCAAGCCCCTCATACGCACCGTCCCCGACTTCCCCAAGCCCGGAATCCTCTTCTATGACATCACCACGCTGCTGAAAGATCCCGCGGGCATGGCACAGCTCATCGATGCCTTCGCGGCCTACTACATCGGCAAGGAGATTGATCTCGTCCTCGGTATCGAGGCCCGCGGCTTTATCTTCGGCCCCGCCCTCGCCTACCGCCTCAACGCCGGCTTCGTTCCTGTCCGCAAGCCGAAGAAGCTCCCTGCTCCCACGGCCAAGGTCAGCTACGACCTCGAGTACGGCACCGACTCGCTCGAGATCCATCTCGACGCCATCCAGCCCGGCCAGCGCGTCGTCATCGTCGACGATCTCCTCGCCACCGGCGGCACCATGGAAGCCACCGTCCAGCTCGTCCGCCAGCTCGGCGGCCAGATCGCCGGCCTCGCCTTTGCCATCGAACTCGACTTCCTCAAGGGCCGCGAGAAGTTCCCCGAGTACGACGTCTTTAGTCTGTTGCACTACGACGAGTAATCCGCCGACCCCATCGAGAAGTACCTGCCTCTGCGCCCTGCCGCCTCTTGCAACCTTCGCAGACGCTCCGCATTAATCGCCTTTCTTTGGAGACCACACCCTCATGACCCCCACCAACGGCTACGCCGTCCAATCCGCCACGTCCGCACCCGCACCCTTTGCCTACGAGCACCGCGAGCCCGGTCCCGACGACATCCTCATCGACATCGACTTCTGCGGCATCTGCCACTCCGACATCCACCAGGCCCGCAACGAGTGGTCGAACGCCCTTTATCCCATGGTCCCGGGTCACGAGATCGTCGGCAAAGTCGCCCGCATTGGCGGCAACGTCAAGAAGTTCAAGGTAGGCGACACCGCGGCCGTCGGCTGCATGGTCGATAGCTGCCGCGAGTGCGCCTCCTGCACTGCTGGCGAGGAGCAGTACTGCGATCGCCACGCCGTCGTCTACACCTACAACTCTAAAGATAAACAGGGGAACCTCACCTTTGGCGGCTACAGCAACCACATCGTGCTCGATGAGGCTTTTGCCCTCCAGGTTCCAGCCAACCTTGACCCTGCCGCCACCGCTCCCCTGCTCTGTGCCGGCATCACCACCTACAGCCCGCTCAAGCATTGGAACGCCGGCCCCGGCAAGAAGATTGGCGTCGTCGGTCTCGGCGGTCTCGGCCACATGGCGCTCAAGTTCTCCCGTGCCTTCGGTGCTGAAACCGTTCTCTTCACCACCTCCGCGAACAAGATTGACGACGCAAAGAAGCTCGGCGCCGACATCGTCACCCTCACACGCGAACCAGGCTGGGCCGCTCAAGGCACGGGCACCTTCGATCTCATCATCGACTGCGTCTCCGCCGACCACGACGTCAATCCGTACCTCAACCTTCTCAAGCGCGACGGCGTTCTTTGTCTCGTCGGTGCCCCCGAAGATCCCTCCCGCGTCAGCGCCTTCTCCATCCTCGGCCGCAAGACCTTCACCGGCTCCATGATCGGCGGCATCGCGGAAACACAGGAGATGCTCAACTTCTGCGGCGAGCACAACATCGTCTCCGACATCGAGATGACCAGCTTCGATCAGTTGGAGAACGCCTGGGATCGCGTCGTCAAAAGCGATGTCAAATACCGCTTCGTACTCGATTGCAAGTCACTGAACGCGACGTAGTCTTCCCTCGCTGCCTGTTCGGCAAGCCGCCGGCCTCGGATCGGCGGCTTGCCGCGTCGCCATGTGCAGGATCGCATCCAATCGCAAAAGAGGAGAACTATCCATGATCCAGTCCAAGGGCTACGCCGCCCAGAGTGCCAGCGCGCCGCTCACCCCCTTCAGCTTCGAGCGCCGCGATCCCCGCCCGAACGACGTCGTCGTCGAGATTGCCTACAGCGGCATCTGCCACTCTGACATCCACCAGGTCCGCGATGAATGGGGCGGCTCCATGTACCCCATGGTTCCCGGCCATGAGATCGTCGGCAAGGTCATCGCCGTCGGCTCTGACGTCAAGAAGTTCAAGGTCGGCGATATCGCCGGTGTCGGCGTCACAGTCGAGACCTGCATGCAGTGCGACAACTGTCTCGCGCATGCCGAACCCTACTGCAAGAAGGGCATGGTCGGCACTTACAACGCCAAGGACTACGAGGGCAACATCACCTACGGCGGCTATGCCAACAACATCGTCGCGCCCGAGCACTACGTCTACTCCATCTCGCCCAAGCTCGACCTCGCCGCCACTGCGCCGCTGCTCTGCGCCGGCATCACCACCTGGTCGCCGCTCAAGCACTGGAACGTCGGCCCCGGCAAGAAGGTCGGCGTCGTCGGCCTCGGCGGTCTGGGCCACATGGCGCTCAAGTTTGCTCACTCCCTCGGCGCGCAGGTCACGCTGTTCACCACCTCTGAGAGCAAGATTGCCGATGGCAAACGCCTCGGAGCCGATGAAGTCGTAATCAGCAAGGATCCTCAGGCCATGGGAAAGCACGCCGGCTCCTTCGACTTCATCATCGATTGCGTCTCCGCCGAACACGACATCAACGCCTATCTCAGCCTGCTTCGCCTTGACGGCACCATCTGCCTCGTCGGCCTGCCGGAAAAGGGAGTGCAGGTCAGCTCGTTTGCCATCGTCTCTAACCGCCACTCGCTCTCCGGCTCCATGATCGGTGGCATGCAGGAGACCCAGGAGATGCTCGACTACTGCGCCGAGCACAACATCGTCTCCGATATCGAACTGATCGGTGTCGACAAGATCGACGAAGCCTACAACCGCGTCGTCAAGGCGGATGTGAAATACCGCTTCGTCATCGACATGAAGACCCTCAACGCGTAACCCTTCGCAGCGACACGCAAGAGGCCAGCCATCAAGGCTGGCCTCTTGCCATTCGATCGCGGCGAATTACACGAAAAGGGTAAACATGGCTCCCGGCACTGGCAGCGAGCCCACCGGCCCCGTCAGCCGGCCCGACCCGGCATCCCGCCGAAACACCGTTACACCGCCCCCATCTTGGTTCGCGCACAGGATCCAGCCACCCGTTGGGTCGATCGTGAAGTGCCGCGGCGTCTTCCCCCCGCAACTGATTCGCTGCAGCTCCTTCAGCGCTCCCGTTGTCTGGTCGATCGTGAAAGCCACCAGCGAGTTCTCGCCGCGATTGCTCACGTAGAGAAAATACCCATTCGGCGAGATCGCGATCTCCGCCGCCGTGCTCTTGCCCGCAAACTCCGGGGCTATCGTCGTCACCGGCGGCCCCGCCAGCGTCAAGAGCGCCTGCGCGTTCGACGCGTGCGTTGCCGTCCACAGATAATGGTCAACCGTTGAGTCAAGCTCGTTCACGCTATAGACCCAGCGCTGGTTCGGGTGAAACGCCACATGCCGCGGCCCCGAGCCCGGCCGGTTATTTGAAAAAAGGTGCGGCTCATCCGTCTCCAGCTTCGCCGGTGGACCATCAATCTCAAAGATCGAGATTCGGTCATGCCCCAGGTCGCAAACCACCAGAAAGCGATTGTCCGGGGAGATCGTCACGCAATGCGGATGCGGCCCATCCTGCCGCGCCGCCATAGGCCCGTTTGTCCCGTACTGCGCCGCATCCCTGTAGTTCACCTGGTCTACCGGCGCACTCAGCGTTCCATCCGGCTGGATGCGATAGCTGCTCACGCCGCCACCCGCATAGTTCGCCGAAAAGGCCGCGTGCCCCGTCGCATCGATCGACACGTAGCATGGCCCCGCCGTTCCCGAGCTCACCTGCCCGACCCGCTGCAGATCGCCGGTCTGTGGCTCCATGCGAAAGGTTAGAAGGGCATTGCCG
The DNA here is from genome assembly GCA_964242875.1 of uncultured Acidobacteriaceae bacterium. Lineage (GTDB taxonomy): Bacteria > Acidobacteriota > Terriglobia > Terriglobales > Acidobacteriaceae > Edaphobacter. The sequence goes on along the minus strand of CAXTCB010000040.1, from coordinate 9,651 downwards.
GATTCATTGACGGCGTACATCATCCGTCGCGCAGCTGCCGGCCCGACTGCCAGAAACGACGGCTGCTCTGTCTCCGCTGCCAGGCTCATCTGTGTCAGCTCGCCTGTACCTGCGTTGAACGTCGCGCGGTAGATCCCCTTTGCCGCACCCTTCGACGTGTCCGTCCCAAAGTAGCATCGGTACGTCGGCAGGGCCGTCAGCTTGGGCCGCCGAAACGGCGCAGCCAGCATACGGCTGCTCGCCGCCGCCAGTGCGCCTAACGAAACCACAAAGCCGCGCCGCGTCGCCACTAGAGCTTCACCTTGTCGTTCTCATTCGGTCCCGGCGCACCCGCATACGTCCGCGTCGGCGGATCTCCCGGCAGTTCACCCAGGTACGTCTCCGGCTTCACATCATCATTGATCACCGGCAGGGTCGGCAGGTTCGATGTCCGTCCTGCCTCCCGCACCACGGCCTCCGCATGCTCCAGAACCTCGTCCACTGTCATCGTGTACAGGTCGCGGCCATTGTCATAGCCGCTCTCTACTGCCTGTTTCAGATACCGGCCCGCGATCTGCGCCGCCAGATAATCCGTGATCACCTTGCCGTTGCGCCGCTTCTGTTCCACCCACGCCGTGTTCGGCATCGCGATATACAGGTTGCGTCCGTTCACGGCGAAGCGAATATCCGTCGCGTCCGCATGCCGCGTCGCGATCGCCACGATCGTGCCCTTCCACGTGCAATGCAGGCTCTCGCCCGTCCACCGGTCGACTACCGTGAAATCGTCATACATAGCGCGATCTTAGTGGACCGGCCTTGCCGCGGCAACATCGCATTCCGCAAGGGCCTTCCGACCCGGCGCGATCCGGAGGATTCCTCCCCGGTACGAGTGACGGTCCATTGAAGACTGACGCAATACCCGCTCAGGCAATCGCGCGCGTCGGTCTCCGAGCTATCCGCTCTCTTCCCACGTCCGCGCTCGGGGCAGAGAGCGAAGGAGGTCGGCATGTGTCACTCCGCTCGGCCAGCCCTCGCAGTCCACAAAGATTTCTGGAGACGGACATCCGCAGCTTGTAGACTGGCCCAGCATCACAGGAGTTCCTCATGCAATGGCGTCTCCTCTTGCTTGCGCTCGTGACCGTCCCCTGCATTGCATCCGCCAGTCCCATCACATACACCTTAACCGGCATCGCAAGCGGCACGCTTGGGACAACAACATTCACCAACGCTGCCGTCCAGTTCACGGAAGAAGCGGACACCGCGGATATCGTGAGCCACTTCGATGGCTTCTTCTATACAAATCCCGGAGGCAGCCTCGTCGTCAACATATCCGGCATAGGCAGCTCGAGATTCCTCGGGCAGGTATCGTTCCTCTCGGAGTCTGATGACCCGGGACTCGGCATCGGTACATTCGGCGTCATCGATCCAAGTACGACCGCCTTCTACGGAATCGCCAGCGCCGCCCTCGAAGGCTACGACCTCGACACGGCACTCTCCCCGACCAGTGGTGCGACCAACACAAACGTGATTGGCACTCCTCTCACCGACCTTGACGGCGACCTGCGGTTTACTTCATTCACCAGCGGCGTTGGCTCGGCCAGCACCTCAGTCACCCCTGAGCCCTCCACGTTCGCCCTGCTGGGGACCGGGCTACTTGGTATCGCTCGAACTGTGTCTCGGCGAGGGCATCGGCACAGACCGTAGATCGCCAGAGCACGACACCCGTCCCTCAGACTTCGGCATGTCGCCTGTAACCCGTGCGGCAGCAGGTAGTAAGCCGGAGACGAACGCGCGGGAATCTGCTCGTTCGCCTTCGGCCATCGACAGCACGCTCGTTTGCCTCAAAGCTGCCCGAGTCGTGGCCGCCTACACCCCGATCTCCGCCCGGATCGCCCCTGCAATCGCCTCCGCATGCGTCCGCATCGCCATCTCGCTCTCCGCCTCGATCATCACCCGCGCCAGCGCCTCCGTACCCGAGTAGCGAATCACCACCCGCCCGCTCTCCGCCAGCTCTTCCTCCGCCGCCCGCGTCGCCGCCACCACCCCCGCCATCGTCTCAAGCGGCCGCCGCTCGCGCACCTTCACATTCACAATCACCTGCGGAAACACCTTCAGATCCTCAATCAGCTCCGCCAGGCTCTTCCCCGCGCGATGCATGATGTCCAGCACCAGCAGCGCCGTCAGCAACCCATCTCCCGTGGTCGATCGCCCGCTGAAGATAATGTGACCGCTTTGCTCCCCGCCCAGCGACGCACCCATCTCCGTCATCTTTTCAAGCACATACTTGTCCCCGACCGGCGCCCGCAGCATAGCAATTCCGGACCGCTTCAACGCCGCCTCCAGGCCCATGTTCGACATCGTCGTCGCCACCACAGTGTTCCCTGCCAGCAGACCACGCGCCTGCAGATCCCGCGCCGCCAGCAGCAGCACGGCGTCCCCATTCACCACATGTCCGTGCTCATCGGCAAACAGGCATCGATCCGCGTCGCCATCAAACGTCACGCCCATCGCAGCCTTCTGCTGCACCACCTCCGCCGCCACCACGTCCGGGTGCAGAGCTCCGCAGTACTCGTTGATGTTCCGTCCCGTTGGCGAGGCATGTGTGATCACAATCTCCCCCGCCAGATCGCTGAACAGCTGCGGCGCAACGGCACTCGCGGCGCCGTTCGCGCAATCGATCACAATCTTTCGATTATCCAGACGCAAACCTGGCACCGCCGCCAGCAGAAATCGCACATACTCCGCTCGGTCCGCCTCATTCACCGCGGGCGCACGCGCTTCAACGACATCATCGCCCGTCCGCTCCAGCGCCCGGAAGATCTCATCTTCCATCCGCAGCTCCGTCGCATCCGGCAGCTTGTACCCGTCCGGCCCAAACAGCTTAATGCCATTGTCCTCCCACGGATTGTGCGACGCCGAGATCACCACGCCTGCCGAGAACGCATGCTCTCGCGCCAGAAACGCAATCGCCGGCGTCGTGATCACACCGGCGCTCTCAACCTTCGCCCCGCCCGCCATCAACCCCGCCGTCAGCGTCCCGGCAATCCACTCGCTGGACTCCCGCGTGTCCATCCCCAGCAGCACCTTCGCCGCCCCGCTTGCATGCCGCAGCGAGTGCGCCAGCGCCACGCCAATCGCGTGAATCGTCTTTGGATCAAGCGGCGGCTGTCCCGCAATCCCACGAATCCCATCCGTCCCAAACAGCTTCTTCATTCCTGCTCCGTCTCCGTAACCTCGGCCATCAGCGATCCCTCGGCCAGCCTCGCGCGAATCCGTCGGCCGGGCGCAGTGTCCGTCGATGAGGTTATCAGCCCCCCCGGCTCGCCCGCCGTCCCCTGCCCATCCCCGTCGTTCACGTGATAAAGCAGCGCATAGCCGCGCGCCAGCACGGCAAGCGGCGAAAGCGCCTCCAGGCGCGCAGCCATCCGGTCCAGCGCGCCCCCCTTTCGAACGACACCGCGCAAAGCAACATTCTGCAGCCGCGTCTCCACCCGCGCCAGCCGGTCCCTCCCCCAGACCAGCCGCGTCACGACATTCTGCCGCTCAAGTCGCCCCCGCAACAGCTCCAGCCGGCGTTGCCGTCCGGCTTCTGCGCGTTCCATCGCCCGCAGCATCCGCCGTTCCAGGTCATCCAGCCGCTGCTGCCGCCGGTCCAGCCCCTGCTGGACCCGCCGCAGCACGTGATCGGCAGACATGCGCGCAAACCGCTGCCGCGCCTCCAGCAACCGGTACCGGCTGGCCCGCTTCAAACTCCGCTCGAGTCCCGCAAGCCGCTCCTCAATCCTGTGCTGCGACTGCGTCATGATCTCCGCCGCCGCAGAGGGTGTCGGCGCCCGCAGATCCGCCACAAAGTCCGCAATCGTAAAGTCGGTCTCATGCCCCACCGCCGAGATCACCGGCAGGGCGGACTCCGCGATCGCCCGCGCCAGAGCCTCGTCGTTGAACCCCGCCAGATCCTCGGGCGCACCGCCCCCCCGCGCCACCAGAATCAGCTCCGCCTTGCCCGGGTTGCGATTGAACCATCGCAGCCCCGCAATCACCGACGCCGCGCACCCCGGCCCCTGCACCAGCGCCGGGAACACCAGCAGATTTAACCGCCCATGCCGCCGCCGCACAACCGTCACAATGTCATGCAGCACCGCACCTGAAGTCGACGTAATCAAACCCACGCATCTTGGAAATGGCGGCAGCGCCCGCTTTCGCTCCGCCCGGAACAGCCCCTCGGCCGCGAGCCTCGCCTTCAATTGCTCAAACGCCACCAGCAGCGCGCCCGCACCGCGCGGCTCAATCACCTCGCCGATCAACTGCAGCTCGCCCCGGCCCTCGTACACCGAGAGCCGCCCCCGCACCAGCACGGCCATGCCCGCATTCGGTCGGAAGCGCAGCAGCTGCGCCTGCCGCCGGAACAGGACCACCGGCAGCTGCGCCTCACCATCCTTCAGTGTCAGATACAGGTGGCCTGAGGCTGCGGGCCGACAGTTCGAGATCTCCCCCTCGACCCACACCTCGCCATACCCGCCCTCGAGGCGTCCCCGCACATCTGCCACAAGGCCCCGCACCGTCCACACGCGTTTCTCGGCAACAGCCGTCACCGCGCGCACCTCGCCGCTTGCAGATCGTCCAGCCCACGGCGCCTTCATCGCCGGTACGCTCTCCGTTCGTGCTGCACCTTGCGCTCGCTCTGGCAAAGGCTGCGCCGGCATCAGCAAAGGCGATGCCACCAGCGACTGCCCGGTGCCGGCTGAACTCTCACCCTGGGAGTTTGCCTCCGCAAACAGCAACCCCATCTGCGGCCCGGACGCTTCCTTTGTGTCCTGATTTTCGGAAACACGGCCGGCTCCGATCCCGTCGATCGGCTTTGCCCTGGATCGCGAACCTCGTCCGCGCAGGCTCGCCAGCGTTACCGGTCCGTCATCATTCTCCGGCATATTTGCCTGAGTCTACACCCGTCACTATGCCATCAGCAGCAGGTTGCCGGCCTCACGCAACAGCTCGGAAGGCGCACATGGCTTCGCCAGAATCGGCAGCTTCCGTTTCAACTTCAGGCCGAACTCCCGCACCCGCGCCATGCTGCTATAGGCTCCGGTGAGAACCAGAATCCGGCAGGCCGGAAATCCCTCGTCCATCGCGGAGATCAGCTCCACCCCGTCCTTCTCCGGCATGTTGATATCGCAAAGCATCAGTTCTGGCGCAAAGGAGGCGGCACACACCATCGCCTCGTCCACCGAATACGCGCTTTGCGCTTCAAACCCGTTCTTCTGAAAGATGAGTCGCAGGGTATCTGCGATAACCGGCTCATCGTCCACAATCAGGACTCGACGCATAGTTCTCCTACCCATCTCGACGCCATCCGGGCATCGGAGCATTGCGATCTGGCGTTCTCGTATACAGATCTACCTTCCACCGGCCGATGTGTCTATGGCCTCTAGGACATTATCAAAGAAATCTTTCTGAGCCTTCACGTGGTACCGGTACGTCTGTTCTCTAGACGCGTCGCTGCCTTGGACGTCACCCGGGAGATCCTAGCGTTCATGCATTGGTTTGTTATTCTCCTCGGTCTGCTCTGTTGCAGTCTGGTCGCCACCGACGCTATACAGACCGTCGTCATTCCCCGTCGCCCTTCTGGCCGCTTCCGCATCACCCGCTTCTTCTTCGTCTTCACCTGGACGCCGTGGGTCTTCTTCGGCGAGCGCTTCAGAAACCACAAGACACGGGAGCAGTTCTACGGCGCCTACGGCCCCATCTCGCTCATCTTTCTCCTGCTCTTCTGGGCCGCCCTTCTCACCTTTGGCTTCGCCCTCATCCTCTACGGCTTCGGCACTCCCTACCAGGACGCCAGTCTGGCCAGCAACCAGCACACCGGGGCCCATTTCCTCACCGACATCTACGTCAGCGGCACCTCGCTCACCACCCTCGGCCCCGGGGACGTCGTCCCCCGCCGCCAGATCGCACGCATGCTCATGATCGTCGAAAGCGGCACCGGCCTTGGCCTCGTCGCGCTCGTCATCAGCTACGTCCCCGTCCTCTACGCCGCCTTCAGCCGCCGCGAGGTCTCGGTCGCCCTGCTCGACTCCCGCGCCGGCTCCCCGCCCACCGCGGCCGAACTGCTCACCCGCCATGGCTTCGAGGGCGGCGCGAACGCCCTCATCACCCTCCTTGCCGAATGGGAACGCTGGTCCGCCGACATCCTCGAATCCCACATCAGCTATCCCGTCCTCTGCTACTACCGCTCTCAGCATGACAACCAGAGCTGGCTCTCCGCCCTCACCACCATCCTCGACGTCTGCGCCCTGCTCATCACCACCATCGAAGGCCCTGCCTCCCGCCAGGCCCAGCTCACCTTCGCCATGGCTCGACACGCCGTCGTCGATCTCGGCCACGTCTTCCGCATCGAGATCGACGAGCTCGCCATGCTCAACGTCACCGAGACCAATCGCCTCACCGACGCCACCTTCGCCCGCCTCTGCGACTCCCTCTCCGCCGTCGACATCGGTCTTTGCACCGACAGCAACTCGGCTCATCGCCTGCTTGCCATCCGCCAGCTCTACGAGCCCCGCGCCCAGGCCCTCGCCGACTACCTCCAAATGCCGCTTCCTCAGTGGATCTCCGACCCCAAGCCCACCGATCAATGGCGCAAGGTCTCAAGCCTCCGCTTCGGCGCCCTCGGCGGCAAGGTCTCCGTCAACACCGAACACATCAGCAGCGAATCCACCGCCATGAACCTGCACGATACCGAAACCCACGGCCTCTAACAACCGCCGTTTGGCTGTGTCCCTCTTCGTGCAGCCAAGAACGCCAAACAGCGTCCGTCATCCTGTGCGCATCGAAACCTCGAAACACTTTGTCTGTCATTCTGAGCGCATCTGAGTTTGTCATTCCGAGCGCAGCGAAGAACCCCAGGAATTCAGCTCGATCCTGCCCTCAAGTCCCACCGCCACCATCGGTCGCTTGCCACTTACTTGCTTGTCCCCTAACGCAACAACTATCCGGGTGAAGTTTGTCATTCTGAGCGCAGCGAAGAACCCCCGGAATTGAGCTCCATCCTGCCCTCAAGTCCAGCCGCCATCATCCCTTGCCCAACAATCAACTCGCGTTGTTATTCCGAGCGCAGCCAGAAACCTCCGCAGTCTGTTCGGCGACGAAGCGCTTCCAGCAAAAAAGGCCGCAGCCAGTAGGCTGCAGCCTTTTCAAACCCGATCAAACTACATTTGCGGAGCGGGCGCCGCTCCCGGATTCAACTTCTGCGCCGCAATCACTCCCGCCGCGCTCTTGCCATCCTTGTCCTTCAGCTCGGCGTAGATCTTGCGTGCTTCATCCGGCTTGTTCTGCCCCATGTAAAGATCCGCCAGCTGCAACTTCGCCACACCCGCAGGAACCGACGTCGAAGGTTTCGCCGCAATCTGGTTGTACAGATCGATCGCTTGCGCATCGCGAGCCGTCTGCCGGTACATCTGCGCGAGCGCCAGCTTCGCCAGATCGCTCAGGTCATGGTTCCAACCGCCCGCCACCTTCTTCAGCGTGCTTTCAGCCGTCGCGTTCTGCCCTGCCTCGACATACGTCAGCCCCGCAAAGTACAGGGCATTCTTCCCGTCCGGCGTGCTGCTGTACTGGTTCGCCACCTGCATAAACTGGTCGCTTGATGCCTTCGCCCGGTCCGCCACCGACCCAAACGTCTTCACCCCCGGCGGCACCGCCTGCCCGGGAGCCGCCAGCGGCGTCTGGTAGGTCTGCATCGCCGCTCCGAAGGCCTCCGACGCCTTCTCCGAACGATTCTGATAGATCACCACCGCCAGCACGGCGACCACAATCACCGCCAGCAAAGCCGCCGCCGACACAATCACCGATCGCCGGTTCAACCCGCTGAACTCCAGACCATGGTTGCCCACCGTCAAATAGTCGTTCTGCTTCAACTCTGCCTTCGTCCGCTGATCCACACACTCTCCAAATCGCATCGCACGCCAGCACTTAACCAGCCGCCAGCCCGAATCAACAGTCTACCAGCGGCCGTCTCCTCGACGTTAATGCGACCGCAGCGCAGCAAGGACTAACCCGCGATCCGAATTTTGGCGAGCCCCCCTACTTGATATCCCGCCAGTTATCCCCCACGCCCACATCCGCCACAATCGGCACCGTGAACTCCGCTACGTGCTCCATCTCGTGCTTCACCAACACCTCCATCTCCTGACGCTCCTCCGGCACCACGTCAAACAGCAGCTCATCGTGCACCTGCAGCGTCATCACGCTCTTCAGCTTCCTCCCGCGTATCTCCGCGTCCAGCTTAATCATCGCCAGCTTGATCAGGTCCGCCGCCGTCCCCTGCAGCGGCGTATTGACCGCCGTCCGCTCGGCAAATCCCCGCATATTCGGGTTGCGCGATTGAATATCCGGAATCGGTCGCACCCGCCCGAAGAACGTCCGCACCGCACCTTCGCGCCGCACTGTGTCTAACGTCTCGTCGATAAACCCGCGGACACCCTTATACCGATCGAAATATCGCTCGATGTACTCCCGCGCTACCTTTTGATCGATCCCCAGTTGCACCGCCAGGCCGAACGGCGAGATCCCGTACACGATACCGAAGTTCACCGCCTTCGCCCGCGCCCGCGTCTCCTTGTCCATCGTCTCCGCGTCCACCTCGAAGACCTCCGCTGCCGTCAGCGTGTGAATGTCCTTGCCCGTCCGGTACGCGTCCAGCAGCAGCGGATCCTGCGAGAAATGCGCCATCAGCCGCAGCTCGATCTGCGAGTAATCCGCGCTCATCAGCAGGTTCCCTGGGGCCGCGATAAACGCCTTCCGGATCTCCCGCCCCAGCGCCGTCCGTGTCGGAATATTCTGCAGATTCGGGTTCGTACTCGAGAGCCGCCCGGTCGACGTGCCCACCTGGTTGAACGTCGTGTGCACCCGCCCGTTCTTATCCGTCAGCTGCGGCAGCTGATCCAGGTAGTTGCTCTTCAGCTTCGCCAGCTGCCGATACTCCAGCACCTGCATCGGCACCGGATGCTTCTCCGCCAGTTCTTCCAGCACATCCTGCGCCGTCGAGATCACCTTGCCCTTGCCGTACTTCATCGGCTTCGCCAGGTTCATCTTGTTGAACAGCACGTCACCCAGCTGCTTCGGCGAGTTGATGTTAAATCGGTGCCCCGAGCCCTCGTAGATCTTCTCGGCGAGCGTATCCATATCCACCGCCAGCCGCCCACTCATCTCCCGCAGAAACTCCGGGTCCACCCGCACCCCTGTCTCTTCCATCCGCAGCAGCACAGGCACCAGTGGGCGGTCGATCGCCGCGTACACATCCTCCAGCCGAGCCCGCTCGCCGCCACCCTCGCCTGCGCGCCCACTCGCCGCCGCCGTCGCATCCGCCATCTGCTCGCCCAGCGTCCCAATCAGTCGCTCCACCGCACTCGCCGACTCCGCCAGCACCGTCTCCGGCGCATGTGTCAGCGCCCGGTTTGAGCTCCGCGCCGCCACATCCGCCAGCGTATGCGAGCCATGCGTCGGGTTCACCAGGTAGCTCCACAGCATCACATCCGACACCTCGCCGCCCAGCTCTACGCCCTGCGCCGCCATCGCCCGCGTCACCGCCTTCAGATCATGCACATGCTTGGGCAGCGCCGCATCCGCCAGCGCCTCCCGCACCCCCGCCGCATCGATTCCCACCTCGAGCGCGACCTC
>CAXTCB010000039.1:0-24148 GCA_964242875.1 uncultured Acidobacteriaceae bacterium | reverse complement strand
CTGACCGGCTGCCAGAGGCACAAGGGATAGAATCAATGCAGCACACGTCGCAGGCTGGTTAGAATTGACGTGGACTCACCGTCTCCCCACACGGACAGGGCTGAATAGCGATGAATCAAAGCAGCGTAGAGAGCTCCGACTGTAGTCCGCAGACGAGACCGGATAGCCTGTTTGAGCGTGTGGCCTGGTTCTACGCCCTCTGCCGCGAATATCTGTTTCGGGATCACACGCAAGAGATCATCCACAGCCTGTTTCCTGAGGGGACGCCCGCGATGGGGACGCGTCTGCTGGAACTTGGCTGCGGACCTGGCTTCTATGCGTGCCGGCTATCTGCGGAGTACCCGGCGTTGCGGACGACGGGCGTCGATCTCTCGGAGACGCTGATCCAGCGGGCGAAGGACCGTGCCGCTGCGCGACAACTCTCCAACTGCAGCTTTCAGCATGCGGATGCGCACTCGTTGCCGTATGCCTCAGGGTCGATCGACTGCATTGTGGTGTCGCGGCTGTTTCTGATTGTTCCGGACAAGGAAGGTATTGTGCGCGAGATCTATCGCGTGCTGAAGCCCTCGGGCCGGTGTTTTATTGCGGAGCCAACCTCAGGGTTCCGAACGCGTCTGCCGCTCGCGGTGATGTGGCTGCTGGCTCGACTGACGACGTCGCCGGCGGGGAAGTACAGGGAGCCGCAACAGGCGGATGTGATGAGTCCGCAGGCGTTTCACACGCTGGTGGAGACACAGCCCTGGTCAGACATGGTGCTCGAGGCAGATGGCTGGTACCAGTATGCTGTGTGTGTTCGCGGAGCGGAGCAGCCCAGGGCGGCCGTGCCGGAGGCTGCGGCTTCGATTGAGGATGCAGGGGACGAGGCCGGTTCGGTAAAGGCAAGATTTCGTGATGGCAAGCTGCAGCACGCGTGATGCGGAAAGACGGCTGTTGCTCTCGCCCGAGCGAGCGACAGGAATGATGCTGCCGCCTCTGCTACGCTGCTAAGAGCCGATGGCCTACCGTATCCTCGATCCAAACATCCCTGAACCGTCTGCCAGCGGCCGCTGCGCGCTGGCCGTGATGGCGAAAGCTCCGCGTGCAGGCAAGGTGAAGACGCGTCTTTCGCCGCCGCTCACTCTGGCTCAGACTGCCGCGTTGAACATCTGCTTTCTGCGCGACACGAGCGCGAATCTGAACACGATTGACGGCGCGACGGCGCTTCTCTGTTACACGCCGGTGGGAGATGAAGCGGCCTTTGATGGTCTGCTGCCGGAGGACTTTCTGTTGATCGCTCAGCGAGACGGAAACTTTGGTGATCGTCTGTATGCGGCGGCGCGGGATATTCTGGCGTGCGGGTTTGCCAGTGTGTGTCTGATCGATTCGGATTCGCCCACGGTGCCTGCGTCGGCCTACGACGAGGCCGTGGCGGCACTGGCGCTGCCGGGCGACCGTGTTGTCCTGGGGCCATCGCACGATGGCGGCTACTATCTCATCGGGTTGAAGGCCGCGCACGCGGGTCCGTTTGAGAACATCAGCTGGTCGACCGGGATGGTTGCCGAGGAGACGCGCCAGCGATGCCGCGCAGCCTCGCTGGACGTAGTGGAGCTGCCGCTCTGGTATGACGTCGATGATGCACAGACGCTCGACCTGCTTCGAGCGGAGCTGCTGGAGGGAGAGGCTCCATCGTTTACGGCGAGACAGGGATACCCGGCGCCGGCTACGCGCATGTTTCTTGAGACGCAGCTTTCCGGTTCTGCTTCGGCGAGTGACGAGCGAGACGGGAAGTCGAGATCCCAATGACGCGGATCGCGGTCAGTTCCTCAAGACCCTCTGCACTGAGCAGGCCAGCGGCGTGGTGGCGAGCGCAGGCGTGGCAGACGAACATCGCCCTGCTGTTCCTTGGCACACTTTTGTTTCTGCTGTCGCGGCATCTTGTGGTGGAGTACGACGACTACATCATCGGATTTTCCGGAACGTCAGGATGGTCAGTCTGGTGCTATCTGCTGGCGAGCTTTCTTGTGTTGACGCAGCCTACCAATCGCCTGACGCTGCCCATTATTCTCGGTGTTGCGGTGCTGTGCCGACTGCCGCCTCTCTTTGCCGATGCGGTGCTGTCGTCTGATGTGTACCGGTATGTCTGGGACGGCGTGGTGCAGATGGCGGGGGTGAATCCGTACCGGTATGTTCCCGCGGATCCAGCGATTGCGGCGTTGCGGACAGCGTCTGAAGGGAATATCTTTCCGGCGATCAATCGGGCGACCTATGCGCACACGATCTATCCTCCGTTTGCGCAGATGTTCTTCTGGGTCGTTGCGTTCCTGTCGCCGACGCTGGTGATGATGAAGACGGCGCTGGTGTTGTGCGAGGGTGTGACAATGTGGGCGCTGTTGTGGCTGCTGCGCGCCTTTGGTCGGCGGCGGGAGCAGATCATTCTGTACGCGTGGGCACCGATTCTGATCTGGGAGATCGCAGGCTCGGGCCATCTGGACTCGCTGGCGATGGCGTTGATCGGGCTGGCGCTGGTGGCACGATACCAGCGACGACCGGTGCTTACGGGGGTGTTTCTGGCGCTGGCTGTTCTAACCAAGCTGTACCCGCTGGTGCTGTTTCCCGCGATGTATATGCGGCATCCGTTTGATCGCAGGACCGGCCGTGTCGAACAGGGGACCGAATGGCGGATGCCTGCGACCATGACGGTGCTGATTGTTCTCGGGTATGCGGCCTATTCGTCGGTGGGACGGCTGGTGTTCGGGTTTCTGGGCGGTTACGTGGAGGAGGAGGGCATGGCGTCCGGGTCGCGATACTTCCTGCTGGATCTGGCGCACCACGTACCGGGGTTGCAGGGGCTGCCGACGGGGATCTTTCTTGCCTTTGCTGCTGCGACGTTTGCCGGGATCTCGTGGTGGGCGTGGCAGACAGCTTCGCCTCGTCCAGGGCTGACGGTGCGTGGGCCTCAGTCAATGGCCGAGCAGCTTCGCCCAAATGAGGTCGCAGCATTTCTGCCGCCGGCGTTTGCGCTTGCCGGTGCGTTGATGCTGCTGTTCAGTCCGCATTATGCGTGGTACGTGATCTGGCTGGTGCCGTTCTTCACGGTGTTGCCGGTGCTGCCGGGGATTACGTACGTGATCGGGTTCTTCTACCTGTATACGACGGCTCTGGCGGCGCCGGGGCCGAAGATGTTTCTGGCGAATGAGATCCTCTACGGGATTCTTGTCGTAGCCACGGGTTTGCAGCTTGCATCAGCGTACGCAGGCCCGTTGCGGCTCAGCTTCTGGATGCCGGCCAAGGATCGCGATACGGCGTAGGGTGCCTGCTGGCGTCTGGATTACTTCTCTTTTTGTGCGGCACGGCGGGCTGCGACCCAGCCGGGCTTAGTCACCTGGCGGCTCCGACCTAGGGCGAGCGACTCTTCGGGGACATCGTCGGTGATGCAGCTGCCGGCAGCGACGTAGGCACCGGCGCCAATGGTGAGAGGGGCGACGAGGGTGGAGTCGGAGCCGATGAAGGCGCCGTCGCCGATGGTGGTGAGGTGCTTGTGGACGCCATCGTAGTTGCAGGTGATGGCCCCCGCGCCTACGTTCACACCGGCGCCGATCTCGGCGTCGCCGAGATAGCTGAGATGGTTGGCTTTGGAACCCTTTCCGAGGCGAACTTTTTTGGTCTCGCAGAAGTTGCCGACGTGTGCGCCCTCGCCGATGTTGCTTTCGGGGCGGAGATGCGCGTAGGGACCGATGAGCGCGCGGTCGGCGATGTGGGCACCATCGAGGATGCAGCCGTTGCGCAGCAGAACTTCATCGCCGAGGGTGGAGTTCTGCACGACAGAGAAGGAGCGGATGCGGCACTCGGAGCCGATGCGTGTACTGCCGAGCAGCTGCACGAAGGGCTCGAGGATGGTGTCGGGGCCGACTTCGACCGCTGCGTCGATGACGCAGGTGTCCGGGCGAAGGATGGTGACGCCGCTGGCCATGAGACGTTTCGCCGTTGCCAGGCGCATGGCCGCATCGAGATGCATCATCTCGGCGATGGTATTGGCGCCGAGTACCTCGTCCACGCTGTCGGCCTTTACGGCGACAACGCGCTCGCCGTCCGCGACCAGCATGGCGGCGACGTCTGTGAGATAGAACTCGCCATGTGCGTTCTCGGTGGAGAGCAGATCGAGTTTGCGGAACAGAGCGGCCGTGCGAAAGCAATAGATGCCGGAGTTGATCTCTGGTGTGGCGAGCTGGTCCGGGCGCAGCGATTTCTGCTCGACGATCGCTGTGACTTCGGGGGAGTCGGGGGACGTGCGGAGGACGCGTCCGTAGCCGGTCGGATCGGCTGGGACTGCGGTGAGGATGGTCATGGCGGCGTGTTCGCGAAGGTGTGTCTCGCAGATGGCGGCGATGGTTTCGGGCCGGATGAGAGGGACGTCGCCGGAGAGCACGAGCAGGTTTTCAGGAAGAGCGGAGGCAGGCTGGCCGGCGAAGTGCGCCTTGACCTGTTGCAGGGCGTGTCCGGTGCCGCGCTGCTCGGCCTGCAGGATGAACTGTACGCCGGTTGGTGAGACCGCGGTCTTGACTCGATCGGCTTCGTGCCCGACGATGCACAGGATTTTTTCTGCCGGCACGATTGCCTTGGCTGCTGCGATTACGTGCAGCAGCAGGGCCTGGCCACCGATCTCATGCAGAACCTTGGGCCGCTTGCTTTTGAGGCGCGTGCCCTTTCCGGCGGCCATGATGGCGATTGCAAGTCCTGAGGTCTCCATAGAGCTCCTATCGTTTCATCTATCTGGTGACGCAGCTCTCCCACGGAAGCAGCAGAGGCGTGAGGACGCTTACTGTGCCTGCGGGGGTGCGCCGCCGCCGGGTGGCGGGGGGATGGTGATGTCGACCGGTGTGACTGCCCCCAGGCCGCCTAGCTGCGGCTTGATCTGCTGCTCGTTGCCGACCACGATGATGGCGAGCTTCGAGACATCGATGTACTTGTTGGCAACGCGGGCGACGTCCGCGGCCGAGACCTTTTCGACACCGTCGCGATATTTTTCGAGAAAGTCGAGGGGATAGCCGTAGAACGCGAGGATGACCTGCTCGTTCAGAATCTTGTCTGGAGAGTCGTAGTTGAAGACGAAGGAGTTGAGCACCTGATCCTTTGCGCTCTTCAGTTCGTCGGCGCTGGGTGGCTGCGTCTTGAGCTTGTTGATCTCGTCGAGGACAGCTTTGGTTGCCGGCACGGTGCTCTCGCTTTTGGTGCCCACGCCGACGACGAAGAGGCCGGGATGATCGTAGGCTGCGCCGTAGCTGCCGCCAACTGAGTAAGCCAGTCCAAGCCGCGTGCGGACCTCCTGCACGACGCGCGACCCGAAGCCGCCGGAGAAGACCTCGTTCATGACGGCGAGGGCATACAGGTCGGGATTGTTGCGTTCGGTACCAAGCCCGAAGACATTCACGCTTGACTGATTGACGTCGTTCTTTTCGACGAAGAAGACGCCGGGTTTCGGTCCGGCGAAATCAGACTTGACCAGGGCGATCGGGGTTCCGCGCTTCATACCAGAGAAGGCTGCGCGCAGCTTCGCTTCCATCTGGGCGCTGTCGAAGTCGCCGGAGATGGCGACGATCATGCCATTCGGAATGACGGTTTTCTGGTGCCAGGTCTGCAGATCGGCGATCTTAACGGCATCAATGGTCGCGTACTCGGTTTCGCGCCCGTACGGGCTGTTCTTGCCGTAGGTGAGGAGGCTGACCTCGCGGCCGGCGATGGCCTCGGCGCTATCGTTGCGGCGGGAGATCCCGGTGGCGATCTGCTGCTTGGCGAGCTCCAGCTTGTCCTCCTTGAAGGCGGGATGCAAGAGCAGGTCCGTGGCGAGTGCGAAGGTGCTGTCGAAGTCACCCTTGAGGCTGGACCAGGAGAGGGTAGTTGAAGCGAGGCCGCCAGAGGTTTCGATGTGGGCGGCCTTATTCTCCATCTGGTCATCAAGGCTGTCCCCATCGATGGTTGCGGTACCGCTGGTGCGCCAGGTCTGTCCGTAGAGGCTGACCAGGCCGGTCTTTGCGGCGGGTTCATCGCGACGACCGCCGCGGATGAGGATGGATCCATCGATGAAAGGAAGTTCGTGATCCTCCTGGAGGAAGAGGACGAGGCCGTTGGGCAGCTCGACGCGTTTCGGCTGCCTGGGATGGAAGGCATGCAGTGCGGGGATGGGGATTTTGCTCCATGGCTGGGCGGTCTGCGCCGGTGCAGAGACACCGATGAAGGAGGCAAGGCCAACGGCGGCGGAGAGGACGCGGGATGAGAGACGAAAGGTGCTCATAGTCCACCCCCTGCAGGTGCTGGAGCGGGGGTCGCTGCGCCTGGTCTGGGTTTCTGGGCCACATACTCGATGCGGGCGCTGGTGCGGTTGCTCTCCACAAAGATCAGGTTTGCCACGCGTTTCACATCCGCCTTGGTCACTGCATCCACCTTGTTCAATTGTCGAAATAGCTCGCGCCAGTCACCGAACCTAGTCTGATATTCGGCAAGTTGCTGGGCGAGGCCTTCGTTGTTGCCGAGACCACGTAGCAGGTCGGCCTTGGCGCGCGTCTTGTAGCGTGCCAACTCGTCGTCGGAGATCTCCTGTGTTTTGAGAAGATCGAGTTCTTTGTGGATCGCGGTGCGCATCTGCTCGGGGGTGTGACCGGGAACGGGAACGGCGTAGACGGCGAACATGGAGGGGTACTTGTCGCCGGGGAAGCCGGGTATACCCTCGGCCTCCGCTGAGATTTTCTGATCCCGAACCAGGCTGCGATAGAGCCGGGCGGTGCGGCCGTTCGAGAACAGATCCGCAATGGCGTCGTAGACGGCGTCATCGGGATCGCGGTAGTCCGGACGGTGGTAGCCCTCGATGTAGAAGGGCTGTGTTGCCTCGCGGATGATCACGGACTTCTCAGCAAACTGCCTGGGTTCGACGGTGGTCATCTCCTCAGGCTTCGGACCTGCGGGGATGGCGCCGAAGTACTTTTCGAGTATCGGCATCACCTCGGCTGCCTTAAGATCGCCTACCACTGCGACGACGATATTGGATGGAACATAGTACTTGCGATGGAAGGCATCCGCCTCGGTTGCGTTGACCTGGCTTACTTCGCTCTCCCATCCCACACCGCTGCGACCGTACGGATGCGCGACGTAGGCGGTGGCGAGGAACTGCTCTACCATGCGGCCGATCGGGGACGAATCGTTGCGCATGCGACGTTCTTCCTGAACGACATCGCGCTCTTTGTAGAACTCGCGCTCCACGGGGTGACCAATGCGGGAGCTCTCAAGATAGGCCCAGAGCTCAAGACGGTTTGAAGGCATGCTCCAGAAGTACTGGGTCGAGTCTTCGCCGGTGGAGGCGTTGATGCCGGTCGCCCCGTTCTGCTCGGCGATCTGCGAGAACTGATTGGGGATGACGAACTTCTGGGCGGCGGCAACGGCGTCGTCAAAGCTTTTCTTAAGCTGGGTGAGCTTCCCTGGATCCTGCCCGACCCGCTTGCGATACTCGGCGTCGTAGGCAGCCCATGCGGTCTCTACTTTTTCGAGAGCGACTTTCTCCTCGGGGTAGTTCGTAGTGCCGATCTGGTCGGTGCCCTTGAAGGCCATGTGCTCGAACATGTGAGCGAGCCCGCTGTCGCCGCCCGGATCGTCGGCGCTGCCAGCGTTGACCATGGTGTAGAAGCTGAAGACGGGAGCCTCCGGCCGTTCACAGAGCAGCAGAGTCAGGCCGTTCGGCAGCACCTTAACGGTGGTCCGCCGCTCAAAGCTGGCGAGATCCTGTGTCACTCCCAGAGTTCCAACGGTGAGAACTCCGATTGCCAGACATCGACCTACGAATCGTTCGAAACGCAACATTTACCTCACTTCTGCAACAGAGTCAGGATATAGGACGAACGCAGACAGAAGACGAGATCAGCGTTTCTGACGAGCGCGAACTCGCGCGGCGAGACGATCCAGATCGCCGAACAGAATGGCCGCTGCCGCTGCCGCAGCGAGCCCGGACAGTAATCCCAGCAGAATGCCACCAAATGCCTGTTCCGCCTCTGCCTTGATCTCGGCGATCGCTTCTGCTGCGAGGAACTGCTGACGGGTCCAGGCGTTGCGTTCGGCCGAGGGCCCACGGCGCGGGCTGGCACTCGCGGCAGACTTCCAGTCACCACGCTCGACGGCTGCGATGAGCCGCGGGTACTCCGCGAACAGGCGGCCGGGGCCGAGGTTGTAGATCATGTCGAGCAGCGCAAGCTTTGCGGCATCGGGGAGAGCGTCGTAGCCATGGAGATTGGAGCGCAGGTAGCCTTCGAAGCCCTGGAGTGTCTCGCGCAGCTTGCTCGCGATGGTTTCGTCAGAGAGCTGAAGGGCCTTCTTATTGAAGTAGAACCTGGGGAGCTGGCCTTTTTTCAACGCGCTCACGCGGGAGAACTCACGGCTGATTTCATCCAGAGTGGCCGGGCCTTCGCTCGCAATAAACGGCAGGGCGTGGGCGGCCACCTCGTTTGCGAGCATGAGGCCGACGCCGACGGTGACTTTTCCGACCGTGTCCAGGTACATCCACGGCACGGTGCCTTCGAACTGCCGGATCTTCTCCAGCGACTGCTCAAGATATGCGGCCATACCTCAACCTAGCACGCACTGCCGATCTCTGTTTTAGCCCGGCAGGCTGAAAGGAAGCAGGTCGCTACACAATCGAAATGCTTCGTCAATACCCCGAAACTCGCAGGCTTAATGCCTCCACTGGCTACAGATCTGCTCTTGCGACCGGGATGTGCAGCTGTAAGGATCGTGGCGATCATGCTCCTGCGCGCCCAGCCGATTCGCACCCCAAGCTCTCGCCGACGCACGCCCTTTCGCCGCGACCTGCTGGCAACGATAGTGGTGGCGGTCATTGTGGCCGTGCAGGCGCGGCCGGTTCTCGCGCAGCGCGTGGCGCTTCCGACGCGTGCCGAGCATGCGATCGAGGCGAACGACGCGATCGACTCGGGCGCGGTCGCCGGTTCCCAGCCGCTGACTCTAACGCTTCACCTCAGGCAATCTCCCGCGCAGACAGCCGCTCTAGAGGCGTTGCTGACGGCCCAGGCCGACAGCGCGTCGCCACGCTACCACCAATGGCTGACACCTGCCGCGTTTGCCGCGCAGTTTGGCGCGACGGACGCCGAGATCGCTACGCTGACAGCATGGCTGGCGCGTCATGGCCTGACGGTCACATCTGTCTCTGCGGGGCGAACCCGGGTCTCGGTCTCCGGCCAGACCTCCAGCGTGGAGAGCGCCTTTGCTGTTCCGTTACGGCGCATGACGGCTGCCGGCACGCTCTTCTTTGCGAATGCGGGCCAACCGACCGTGCCTGCGGAGCTCGCGTCGCTCGTCGACGGAGTCGATGGCCTCGATGATCTGCCGTCTGCGGCCTCAGCCCGGATCAAACTTGCGACCAGCGCGGGCGCTTTCGGCGTTCCAGCAGGGACGCGTGCGCTGGCTGTGGGCTCCACGGCGATCTCCTCAAACCTCGTTCGGTCTCCTGCGACAACAGCGGCGGCCGATCCGATGGCGGAACTCGCGGCACTCGTTGATGCGAATGCCACGGCTGTTGTCAGCGTCGCGTCGACGGCCTGCCTTACAGATCTTTCGACGGCGGAGATTAGCGCCTACCGCGCGTTGTTACGCCAGGCGAACGCCCAGGGCATCACGGTGCTGGCCACGAGCGGCTGTGCCGCAACCGGCGCCACGGACCAAAAAGCATCCGCGGAGACGCCGGGATTTCCTGCGGCGCTCAGCGAAGTGACCGCGGTGACGGTCGCACCGCAGATGGTCGCAGCTCCGGCTGTCACCGCCGCGGACGTACGGCCCCGATGGCAGGCGGCACCGGGTCTGCCGGCGGACTCGCTTCGCCACGAACCGGACTTGACGGTCACCTCCGTTGCCGCGCTGGCCCAGACAGTCGGGACGCTGAACGATCAGCTTGAGCAGCGCGTCGGCAACCTGAACGCGACCCTGTATTCTCTTGCGAAGACGCCCACCCTGTTTACCCAGCCTGAGGCGTCACTGCGTGCGAGCAGTACCAGCAGTGCAGGGAACTGGGAGGCCGCTAGCGGACTGGGAACCGTCAATCTTGCGACGCTGCTGAAGGTTTACCCGCGCGGCATCAACTCGACGGCGATCTCGCTGACGTCATCGAGCTATGCGATCAACTATGGCGATACCTTCACGCTGACGGCGAAGGTTCTGCCGAACAGTTACGGCACGACGAACCCCACCGGCACCATTACGTTTACCTCCTCGACGCAGGGTGTGCTTGGCAGCGCGACGATTGATGGGAGCGGCACAGCAACGCTGACGCCGGATGTTCTTCCTGTGGGCGTCTACAGCGTGACCGCGGCGTACTCGGGGGATGGCAGCTACTCGGGCGCTTCCAGCACCAGCAAGGTCACGATAACGATCAGCAGTGTGAACGCGAAGCTCACGGCAACGCTTTCGCCAGCAACAAATGTGCCCTACGGAGCAACTGCCACGGTCACGGTGACCGTTGCGCTGCCCGGCGCGAATGCCGCTCCCTCCGGGCCGGTGATGGCGCAGTTGCAGGGAAGCACCGGGACCGTGTTCAGCGCCACTCTCAGCCCTAATCCCGGCGGCAACACAGCCACGGCCAACATCGTCGTTTCAGTCCCGTCCCCCGGGCGCTACACCCTGCAGGTCACCTGCCAGGGCAACACCAATTACCAATGTCAGACACCGGTCAATCTGCCGCTGACCTCAGTGATGGGCTATACCAACACCAGCATCGCCGTTACGCCGGCGGCTCCGCAGGCTGGACAGCCGATCTCTCTGACGGCGACCGTGGCCAACGCTGGAAACGGCACGGGCTCGTACACGTTCAACGGATCAGTCTCCTTTTACGACTCCGGCAAGCTGCTGGCGACGGCTCCGGTGGCGACGAACCAGGCAACGACCGTACAGACGCTCTCTGGCAACCGTACCCATAACATCATCGCGATCTACACGGGCGATTCGAACTGGAACACCAGCACGTCCAGTGCAGTGGCCGTGACACCGACGATTCTTCCGGATAATCTGACGCTTGCCTCGACCGTATCCAGCTCGAACTCACTCGCCGGGGTCAACATCATCTTTACCGCGACCACGACGACCACTATCACTTACGGCCGTGGTCCGACCGGCACCATTACTTTCTTTGACACATTCAACGGAGCCGTCGTGCAACTCGGCAATCCCGCGACGCTGGTGGCGAACGGACCTACTGCATCGATCGGGCTGTTTACCACGACGGGCCTGCTTCCCGGGACACACCACATCTACGCGCAGTACAGCGGCGATGACAACTATGCACCGGCGATCAGCGCGGTGCTGGCGCTATCGCTCTCTGACTTCAGTGTCACGATGACGCCGACCGCGCTCTCGCTGGCACAGGGCAAGAGTCAGCAGGTCACGGTGTTCGTCGGGGAGAGTGGAGGATTTGCGGGCACGGTAAGCCTGGGATGCACGCCGCCTTCCTCCAGCCTTTCGACCTGCAGCTTTGCTCCCGCTTCCGTAACGGGCGGGGGGGCAACGACCTTGACCATCACCACCACGGCCGCTGCCCCAGCGACGGCTCTGAAGACAAACGAGCGGGATGCAGGTCTGTGGACGGCTGGCACGGGCGCCTCGGTGGCCGCTCTGCTGATGCTGGTCGTGCCACGCCGGCGCCGGATGCTGCCATCGCTGCTGACCGTGCTCTTCGCGGCTGCCGTATTCTCGGCAAATCTGGGATGCGGTCTGGGGGTCTCAAACGGGGCGAGCTCCGGATCGGGCAGCGGGAGCGGCTCAGATTCCGGATCTTCCGGATCGACCGCGAATACGGGAACCCCGCTCGGCACACAAAATTACGTCATCACGGCCGCCGGGTCTGATGGGGTGAGTACCATCCGTCACACCTACCAGTACCAGGTAACGGTGCAGTAGCGACGGGGCAGGTAAGGATTTTTTGTGCGCCTCGCAACTTCGCGGCCAACTCTGGTTTAGAGTCCATTAGATTCTCGCCGAGCTTTTGCGTAGGGAAAGGACTGCCTGCATTTGGGTCTTCCGTCTCAGCGCCAGACCTGAGACTCTAGGATTGTCTATGCTCAGCCTTCCCCGCCGTATTCGCCGCCCTCTCTCCGTCGTTGCGTTGTTTCTCTCCTCTCTCGCTGCTCTGGCTGTTACTCCGCCGAATCGCATTGCGACTGTGGACAGCAACACTCGAGGCACTATCGCCCATAGCGTGGCTGGCCGAACCAAGGCAGCGGCTGATGCCGGGCAGGCCCCGGCGGATCGCCGTCTTGAGGGAGTCACGTTGTTTTTCAGCAGGACCGCCGCACAGCAGACAGCGCTGGATCAGCTGATGATCGACCAGCAGACCCATGGCTCTCCGCTCTACCACCAATGGCTCACGCCGGCGCAGTTTGGGGCTCGATTTGGCCTGTCGGCGGCGGACCTCGCCAAGGTCAAGAGCTGGCTTACGGCGCAGGGTCTGACGATCACCGACAGCCCGTCCAGCAACTCCCTGATTACAGTAAGCGGTACGATCGCGCAGCTGCAGCAGGCATTCGGAACCAGCATCCATTCTGTGACGTCGAATGGCGAGCAGCACGTCGCCAACGTCACTGACCCGGTTCTTCCGGCGGCTATTGCCAACGTTGTCTCGAGTGTCACCGGTCTGAATGACTTCCGACCCAGATCGCATGCGCGGACGCAGGCCCCGGCGTTCACCTCAGGGCAGACGGGAACGCACCTTCTGGCACCCGGAGACTTCCAGGTTATCTACAACTCGAAGCCACTGCTGTCAGCCGCCATTAACGGCACGGGAGCGACCATTGCGGTCATGGGACAGACGAACCTTTCGCTGCCCGAGATCGCTTCTTTTCGGGCGGCGGCCGGACTTCCTGCGCAGGTACCGACGGTGATCGTGGCCGGCACGACGATGCCGACGACAAACGGCGGCGACGTGGAAGAGTCGCAGCTTGATATGGAATGGGCAGGTGCTTCCGCACCGAATGCGACGCTGATCTATGTCACCTCTGCTGTCGACACGTTTCATGCGCTGCAATACGCCATTACGCGCACGCCGACGCCGATGCAGCCGGTGTTTCCGATTCTCTCGCTCAGCTATGGCTCCTGCGAACCCGGGAATGCAGCGTCTGATCTCACGAGTTACAGCGCCCTCTTCCAAGAGGCGAATCTGCAGGGGCAGACGATTCTGGCCTCGGCAGGCGATGAGGGCGCGACGGATTGCGATGCCAGTCCGACCGCTTCTTCTGTGACGGCGGCCGACGGCCTGGCCGTTGACTTTCCCGCAAGTTCGCCTTTTGTCACCGGCATCGGCGGCACAATGTTCAACGATACGGACGCAAACTGGCTTTCGATCACACCATCTGCAACCACTGCTGACCAGGTCACCTCGGCACTCGGCTACATTCCGGAGACGGTCTGGAACGAGTACAGCTACTTCAAATCGATCGCCGCGGGTGGGGGCGGAGCGAGTCTGTACTTCGCCAAGCCGAGCTGGCAGGTTGGCACGGGGGTTCCGGCCGACTCCTCTCGCGATGTGCCGGATATCTCGCTCCATGCTGCCTTAAGCAATGTTGGCTATATCTACTGCATTCCGATCGTTGCCGGCGATCCAAACGCGACCGTTGACTCCTGTACGAACGGATTTCGTGATTCGTTGGGGAACATCTCGCGCGTCGGTGGAACCAGCGCCGGCACACCCTCGTTCGCCGGCATTCTTGCACTGGTTGAGCAGAAGCTGGGCGAGACCAACGGCCTTGGAAACATCAACCCGATCCTTTATGGATTAGGTGGAACCGCAGCCTTCCACGACATCACGACCGGCAGTAACTCGAGTCCCTGCGCGCACGGCTCACCGGACTGCCAAACCGCCACCAGTATCGGCTACAGCGCCGCGCCCGGGTACGACCTGGCGACCGGCTTGGGATCGATCGATGCCACAAACCTGGCCAACACCTGGTCAAGTGCCGTGGCCGCTGGAGGCTCAAGCACGACCGGAACCGCAGTCTCGTACGTCACGGTGACCGTGCCTTCCGGTGCGCAAAGCTGCGGACTCACCAGCGGCAGCCTGACTGTCACCGTGCAGGTTACGGCGAACGATCCCAACGGCCCAGTGCCGACTGGTGCCGTGCAGCTGCTGGTAGACGGCGGTGCCGTGGGAACGCCGGTAACCCTGACCGGCGGTGCGGCGACCCTGGTTCTTACGACGACCGGCCTTAGCTCGGGCGGCCATAGTGTCGCTGCTCTCTATACGGGCAGCACTGTTTATGCAGCGTCGAAGAGCTATCTTGGCGCCACCTTGCTGCCCACGGCGACCGCGCCGAATACGATCGTGGACGTGGTTTCGTCGACCAGCCCTGACTTTTCTCTGACGCCTTGTCTGCCGAACGTCAATGTCGCCAGTGGCGGCACCAGCGCTCCGCTCACACTGACAGCAACTTCCTTCAATGGATTCAGCGGTCCGGTCACCTTCACGGTAAGCACCGACGCAAACCTCACGGCAAACTACAGCTTCACCGTGTCGCCCGCAACGGTGAGCACCTCAACGGCAGGGACCACGGCGCTTACCTTCTCGGCGTTTACCTCAACTTCAAACACCACGAGTGCAACCGCGAAGAAGCGAATTCCATCGCGGGGAACAGCGAGCGTTTCGCCGCGGAGAGTCTTTGGCGTTGGTGCCGGCACGGCCGCGCTCGCTTCCGTGCTCTTCCTGATTCTGCCCCGTCGCCGCCGCTACGTCGGTTTGCTGGTTCTGGTCCTCTCCGCTGGTGCACTTGGCATCGGCGGGTGCGGTTCAGGTGCAACGCCGATTGACGGGGGGACTGGAACCGGGACAGGAAGCGGAACGACGATCCCTACAGACCCCGGCGTCTACGTCGTGAATGTGACGGCGTCCGGCGCCAACAGCGCAGGCCAGGCTCTGGTGCACACGGTCTACCTGACTCTTACGGTGAATTAGCGGCTTGTTCATGCCGAAGCGAAGGGAGCTACGCAGAGACGTAGCTCCCCTTTACGCCTGCTCCGTTTCAACGGGTGACTTCTGCGATTGGGCGAGATTGACGAACCAGTCCTGCGCGGAACAGACCTCCCGCCCATCCGGCTTTGCCCGCGTGTAACTTCCATCCTGATTCAGCGTGCGGGCCTTCACATTGTCTTTCAGGTACGTCTCGAGGATCTCTTCGCGAAGGCGTCTGCTGAGATCCGGTTGCAACACGGGAAAGAGCACCTCACATCGCTCATAGAGGTTTCGCGGCATCCAGTCGGCGCTGCCGCAGTAGACCTCTGGATCTCCTCCGTTTGCGAAGCTGGCGATACGGCTATGCTCCAGAAAACGACCGACGATCGATCGAACGCGAATGCGCTCGCTGAGCCCCGGCACACCTGGCCGCAGGGAACACATACCACGGATGATCAGATCAACCTCAACGCCGGCCTGGCTCGCGTCGTACAGAGCTTCCACACAACCGCGATCCAGTAACGCATTCATCTTCGCAACGATCGCTGCCGGCCGCCCGGCCTTTGCATGCTCCGCTTCGCGGCGGATCAGCTTTTCGAGATCAGTCGCCAGCGTCAGCGGCGCAACCAGCAACGGACGGTAGGCATCTCCTTCGGACTCTGCCGTTAGATAGTTGAAGACCGCCTGCACGGCTGACGTGATCTCCGGCTTTGCGGTTAGGAGGCTAATGTCGGTGTAGAACCGTGCGGTGATCGGGTTGTAGTTGCCGGTCCCAAGATGCGCATACCGCCGGATAACGCCGTCAGCATCACGGCGCACCAGCAGCGCCAGCTTGCAGTGCGTCTTCAGGCCGAAGATGCCGTGGAACACGCCAACGCCTGCATCCTCAAGCTCACGTGCCCACCGGATGTTTGAGGCCTCGTCGAAGCGCGCCATCAGCTCGACGACGACCGTCACGTCTTTGCTCTGAGCCGCCTCGATCAAAGCTCGGAACATGGAGGAGTCCGCGCTGGTTCGATAGAGCGTCTGCTTCATCGACATCACGGCCGGATCGGCGGCGCCGGATCCGACAAAACTCTCCACGGTCTTGTAACTGTCGAAGGGGTGATGTAGCAGCAGATCGTGTGCCCGCAGCTCCTCGAAGAGATCCGCCGACTTTGCACCCAGCTTGTATTCTTTCCCGGCGAATGCGGGGTACTTCAGGTCAGGCCGCTTCGCCTCGGAGTAAAGGTTCATCAGGCGTGACAGATTGACCGGGCCGTCCGTCCGGAAGACCTGCCATCGTTCCAGCTCGAAGTTCATCATCAGCCGCTGGGTAATCTCTTCCGTTGCGGAGCATTCCAGCTCCAGCCGCACGGCATCCCCTTTGCGGCGGTTGTGCAGTTCGGCACGCACACTTTCCAGCACGGAGCGCGACTCTTCCTCCTGCATGTAGAGATTGCTGTTGCGGGTCACGCGAAAGGCTACACTTTCCAGCACCTGGTAGCCGCGATACATTCGCTCCACCTGTGATTCGATCAGCTCATGCAGCAGGATGAAGTCGTTGGATCCGTCCTTGCTGGGCAGGCTGACGAGGCGCGGAAGAGAGCGTGGTACGGTCAGAACGCCAAGCACCGGCACGGTTTTCAGGCCAGCTGCCTGGTTGCGTTTATGACGAAGCAGGAGCGCGATACAGAGCGCCTTGTTTAAGACACGCGGAAACGGATGTGACGGATCGATCGTGACCGGTGTGAGCAGGGGATCGACCTCGTTCGTATAGAACTGGAGCGCCGCCTTGCGCGCAGGTTCGTCCAGCTCCTTCCATCGCCGCACCCGGATGCGCTCTGCGGCAAGCGCCGGAAGCAGCTGCTTGTTCCAGCAGCGATACTGCGCTCTGACAAAAGAGTCGATCTGCTTTGTTAGCCGTTCCAGTCGCTCCTCGAGAGTCAGGCCACCTTCATCCGGCGCCTGTGCCTGCGTGTCGCCATCTTCGATGCGCTGCATCATGCCCGCGACACGAATCTCGATAAACTCATCGAGATTGCTCGCGGTGATGGCCAGAAATTTGACACGTTCGAGCAGCGGATTGCTCTGGTCCATGGCCTCTTCGAGAACCCGCTCATTGAAGCGCAGCCAGCTCTCGTCGCGGCTGAAGAAGCGCGTCATCACAGGCTCAGGCGGGGCGATGCTCTTCGCCTTGCGCTTGGGCGAGTGCTTTTTCGTGGCTTTCTTCGCTCCCTGGCTCACTGCATCCTGCTTCTGTGCGTTCATCATCTCTTCCGTCGTCATAGGTCGAAGATCGAGCCTACTTTATTCATGTTAAGGATACGAGTATTCCAAGCACGATTGTTGCTTCTCAGGCTTCCTGGAACCAAGACACGGCGCAGACACGAAGAAGCGGCAGTGCCGAATGGGCGCTGCCGCTTCCGCACCGATGGCGAATTGTTTGTTACTGGTGACGATGCATTGTCCATCCCAGGTACTTTTCGGCTGCTTCCATGACGGGACTTGCCACGGTGGAGAAGTTTGCTGCGACGTGATGCTCAAAGCCGTTCTCGCAGATGTACCGAAGCAGCTCCTGCATCCTGGGGATCTCTACCACCCCAGCGCCGCCGAAGGTCTGCAAGGGATCGTCTGTGAATCGGCCCTCACCCACATACCCGGTGATCCGGCCGTTGAAATCATCCGTTGAGAAGCGTGCAAAGCTCATGGCACCCGCTTTGACCGTGCCATCGAGCGTCCCGTAGGTGTTCTCCTTACCCACGGTGCCGGCGATGATCTGCTGGAAGTCCATCTTCACTTCCTTGAAGAAGTGCTTGGGCAGGTTAGAGCAGTGGAAGCATACGGCCTTGTCGGGGTTCTCGCCGTAGTTGTTGTTCCAGTCCAGCAGCGCGCTGGGCGTCTCGCTGGCCAGCCCAAGCGCATACATGCTGAGCGTGCCCATGGTGTCGGTCTCGCATGCACTTGGAATCAGGTTTTCGCTCATCATGCTCATCACGGTGCAGGGCACCACGCCGAAGTACTCCTCCATGGAAGTCCAGCACTGCACACTTGAGATGGTGAGCTCATGCGATTTCATGAAACCATCGATGACTACGCCGAGCTTGGACATTTTCAGCAGCGCTTCTTCGGGCGTGTTGTTGATTGGCAGATAGCGTTTGATTGTAGCCAGCTTGTCCTGTACGCGGCTCTCGCCATCCGGGAGTTTGGCGATCTGCCCGAAGACCTCGCTGAGATCCAGTGTGTCGACGGTGATGCCGGAACGCTCCAGCAGCTTCTCCGAATAGCGCACCGTGTTGAAGGCAGCCGGGCGTGCACCGATCGCACCAAGGCGGAGATTTTTGAAGCCTTTGACCACACGGCAGATGCTTGCGAACCACGCCAGATCTGCCTTGAACTCGTCCGAATCCGGAGCCTCTGTGTGCAGTCGCGTCAGCGAGTAGGGAATCCGGTACTGCTTCAGGTTGTTGCAGATGGACATCTTGCCGCAGAAGCTGTCGCGCCGGAAGGCGATGGACATTTTGCCTGCCTGATCCGGTGTCGCCTGAATCAGCACCGGGACGCGCAGATCCGCCAGCCGCAGAGCGTCTGCAAGCCCACGCTCCTCACCGAAGTTCGGCAGCGTGATAATGATGCCGTCGATCTCTTTGGCATATTTCTGGAAGAGAGCCGCGCACTTCTTTGCGTCCTCGTAGGTCTCCACCGCACCGTGCGCTGTTTCTTCCGGCATCAGCACGATTGCTTTGATCCCAGCGGCTTCGAGCGCTGCCACCATCTCGAGCCGACCACTCGTCGCGAGGTGGCTCGGGAAGAAGCCTCGATTCCCTACGATTACGCCCAACGTCATCTGCCTGCCCATCTCCACTCCTGCGTTCTGTGTTTGCAATCGGTCGGGTACATTTGAGCCCGCAAGCCGGGTCTCGCCTGAGCGAGCGTGCGATTCGCCAGACACCCACCGGGAAGGCTCGCCTGCGCTTTTGCCGGCGAGCCTTCCGAGCTCAGTTGGCGACGGCGGTGATCTGCGCATGCGGCTCGCTTGGAGCGATGCGGTACCCCCGCCAGCCGTAATAGATCACGAAGAGATAGCAGAGGAAGGGCAGAAACAAAGAGTGATGAATGCCATACCGGTCCGCCAGAAATCCCATCAGCACAGGAATCAACGCTCCCCCGACGATGCCCTGGACGAGCAACCCAGATCCGCGACCTGTCAGTGGTCCCAGTTCGGCAACGGCAAGCGTGAAGATCGTGGGGAACATGATCGAGTTGAACAGCCCGACCGCCAGAATCGTAATCGCGGCGAAGTGCCCCGTTCCCAGCAGCGAGCAGAGCACCAGCACGGCGGCGCCCACACCGCTCCATGCCAGCAGGCTCGCAGCGGAGACCTTCTGCATGACGGCTGACCCGATAAAGCGTCCGACCATCATGCCTCCCCAGTAGAACGCAACCAGCTTTGCACCCTGCTGCAGCGATAGACCCGCGATCGTAGGATCCGCAAGGTACTTCACGAGAAAGCTGCCAATCGAGACCTCTGCGCCGACATAGATAAAGATTGCTACGGCGCCGAGATAAAGGTGTGGGTGATTCCACACACTGTCATCCTTGGTGTTCAAGCTGCTGGGACGGAAATCGCGTGTGACCTCCAGGCGAGGAAAGCGATACAACGCGATGGCGAGCGCCAGCACGATAAGGATTCCGGCAAGAACAATGTAGGGCAGCTTCACGCTGGCGGCCTGCTGAATGCGATCGGCCATCAATGCAGAGCCATGAAGGGAGGTGCCGCTTTTTGCGGCCACAGCGGCTCCTCCGAGGATGAGAACGCTGCCGATATATGGGGCGACGGTGTCTCCCAAGGTGTTGAAGGCCTGTGTCAAATTGAGCCGGCTTGATGC
The DNA here is from genome assembly GCA_964242875.1 of uncultured Acidobacteriaceae bacterium. Taxonomy (GTDB): domain Bacteria; phylum Acidobacteriota; class Terriglobia; order Terriglobales; family Acidobacteriaceae; genus Edaphobacter. Next base: position 4,324 of record CAXTCB010000039.1, on the reverse strand, counting down.
GGTCTCCGGCGGACCGAGGATGGTTACATATGGATTGGCCGCGACCTGCAGCAAGGTCACACCCGCTGCGAGGACGACCTGTGCGCTTAGAAAAAAGGCGTAGGAGGCGGCGGTCGCAGCCGGCACAAAGAGCAAAGCTCCAGCGCCCATGGTGACGAGTCCGATCACCATGGTTTTCTGATACCCGACCCATTCCACGAGCTTGCCCGCAGGCTGCGCGAAGATGAAGTATGACCCAAAGAAGGCAAGCTGAATGAGCGACGCCTGAACGTAGTTCAAGGAGAAGATAGATTGGAGGTGGGGAATCAGCGCATCATTCAGCACAGTGCAGAAGCCCCACATGAAGAACAGAGTCGTCACCATGGCCATCGCACTATAGTTGGTCGATCCGGAAGTCTCATTGAACGAAGGCGCGCGACCGACGCTTGTCATTGCCATACGTTGAAGAACTCACTTTCTGCTATAGGATTCGGTGTCGCAGCGCTGTCGCCATCGGACGGGCCAGAGATCGTGAAGATGCCCCTATCTCATACAAGCGTAGGCGTCTCTGACGGGTCGACTATACCAGCTACATGCCAACTCCGGCTTTCCTCTGCGGTTCCATGCGATCATCAGGTGAGTTCCTTTATCACCGCTGCTGCATCATCAGGCGGCAGTTTTCCACGCAAGCCTCACCGCGAACCAAGGAGATCTTCCATGCAGCATCGCAGATTGTTCACCTTCGCCCTTACCGCAGCCATCTCGCTCGCATCGCCTGCAGCGATCCTTCTCGCCCAGACCGCCAGCCAGGACATGAAGAACGCCGGATCCGACACCAAGAGTGCGACGAAATCCGCGGGCAGCGGTGTCAGCAAAGGCACCAAGAAGGCGTATCACAAGACCAAGAGCGGCAGCAAAAAGGCCTACCACAAGGTCGACGGCAACCCGAATACCAAATAGATGACGCGAAGAGCGGACCCTCACCAAGGACGCCGCAACGCACTCACTGCGGGATAGCGCCGAACCGATGAAGTCCGGCGCTCCTTGATGCCACCTCTCTGAGGTCACATTTCAGGTCTCTCTGCTCTCACCGTTCTGAGTTCCAGGTGGAAGAGTGCGAGTGCCTGGGCCAGACCAGCATGGCAGATCCGACGACGAGTGCCACCCAGTAGAGGTCGGCTCCGAGCAGATGAATCAGTTGGAGCCACACCGGCGCGAGCAGCAGCACATCGGCGAAGCCCAGAACAAATTGCAGTGCAAGCAGCGCCGCCACTACCTTTACCAGTCGCGTCTGATGCCGTCGCCACGCCGTCGCCAGCAGCCATAGCACAAACATTGCAGCGACGGCGGCGCTTGCCGGATGCACCCATCGCACCCGTAGCAGCATCGGGGCTGTCTTTGAGAAGTCTGCCGCGATCGCCGCCCGAAGATTGACGGAGGGATACAGCGTGTCACCGAGTGCCGCCAGGCTCCCGCTCACCCCCACCAGCAGCGTGGCTCCGAGCCCGGCCACCGCCCACAGCAGCCCGTCCGCCTCCGTGCGCATTGCGCTCCATCGCTGGCCCGTGCCCAGCAGACGTGCTGTCAGCGTCAATCCAGCCAGCAGCAGCAGCGTATTCGACAGATGCACACTCAACATCACCACGCGCCCCAGGCTCTGGTTACCGGTCACATAGCCCAGTTTCACCAGCAGTGCCCCGAGAAAGGCCTCATTCAACAGCAGCAGCCCGGATACCACGGCCACCCCCCGTGCCGCCTGCCCCTTCTGGGTTGAGCGGAACACCCATACCAGCAGCCCTGCCACTGCAAACGTCGCTCCGCCCGTCATGCATCGGTGCGTGAACTCAATCATGGTGTCCACGCGCGGCGCCAGCGGCACTACCTGCCCATTGCACAACGGCCAGTGATTTCCACAACCTGCGCCAGACCCCGTTGCCCGCACCAGGGCACCCCACAGAATCACCAACACGTTGTAGCCAACCACCGCCCAGGCGTAGCGCGTCGCCAGCTCACGCGACCGCGTCCATCCGCTACTCATAGTCGTTGGTAAAGCTGCCGATGCCATTCCTTCATTCTACGAGCGCAGCACGTGCCTGCGGGTTTGACCCAGCCCCGACCACCCATTACACTCACAAAGGCGGCGACGCGTTGTACCTCGTGGCCCCGTGCACTTACCTGTGTTGCCCCCTCGTTCAATGGTAGGACCGACGACTCTGAATCGTTCAATCGGGGTTCGAATCCCTGGGGGGCAACCAACTCTTTCCTTCCGCGCATTTTTCCGAACACCCGAGGTGGCAAAGAATCGCCTTACCTCGGTGCGGCTTCTCTGATCAGCAACGCGAACCGATGCCTGGCGACACACGGATGAACGGCTCAGGCGGAGTCTAGAAATCGACGTGCATGCGAATGGCTTCAACAAGGACCGGACCACGATCTCTGTTGTAGCCGGGATGCTCGACAAACTGAGCATCCAAGGCGTAGTACATGCCCCTCCAGGCGTGGAGATTGTAGTAGCCCTCGAGGATGTCCTCACGAGCATAGTTCAGGCGTCCATCCCCGAGCAGGAAGCCTTTGCCACCCAGAGCGAGGTAGGTTTGATGGTCCCTCTTAATAGCATTGCTCACGAACGTAAGCCCCAGCTTGTCGTTGGGGCGATTGAAGGCCTTGAAGCTGTAGTCGCCGCCGGCCGCGATCGTCTGGTCGACTTCGGTATACGCATACGATTCGTGCTGGCCCTCATTCCATCCGAAGCGGCCGTACACGCGGCTATTCTCGCTGACCTGCTGTTCGGCATTCACACCGACCCCGTACTTCACGGAGCTGGTGAGCGGGTGTGCGGTGATCTCCGGCGTCGGCGTCTCGCCGCGAAGGAATGCCTGGTTCTGCTGCCGGTAGTCGCCCATATTGCCGTGGTTGACGAAGCCTAGCAGCCGCACTGCCCCCTTTCGCGCGGGATCGCGCAACGCACTCCCACGCAGCTCCAGCTCAACGTTCTGCCCGCTCGCCCGCCGGAACTGGTATTGCAGATCAATGCCGTTCGCAACCGTGGGCATCGCGGCGAGACCATAGCGGGCGGTGAAAGCATGGTCCACATACTCGATGACCGCGCCATCGGTATAGCCCCGCGTGTTGGCCGCATAGTCCCAGGCCCCGTTGTTGTCGACAGTCCAGTTGAGGAACTGGAGGTGCGAATCAGTTCCCACGGAGTTCGCATCGAGGAAGTCCGGTAGCCCCATTCGCCCGACATGGAGGTCTAATCTTCGAACCGGCACCTTGGTCTGGAGTGAAACGGTAGAGCGCTCGGCATCAGCCATCTCATCAGTAAAGCCGATGACTTGGTGAATCATGTACTGCGACAAGTAAGGGACCGAACCAAGGCTAGGATTGCGAACGACGTCCAAGTTGGTGAAGCCAGCGAGGCCCAGCGCTTCAGAGATACCGCGCCCACCCGCGGACTCGACATCAAGGATGGCGTCTGTCGCGTAACGCGGATTCCTGTTCACTTCCAAGCCCAGATACAACGTTCCTAGAAGAGAAGCCTTGTATTCACCGCGTCCGAGAAGGCTGTTGGTGTCCTCATAGGGGGAATGGAAGGGTCCATGCGCCTGAAAGATGATATTTGCCTGACCAGACACCAGGTAGCGAGCATCGTCAGGGTGACGGAAGAGATTAGGAGTAGACGTGCTTTCAGCCTGGGTGTCGGTTGTCTGGGCCGGGACAGCAGTGCCTTGGCATGAACCAGTCCTGCAGAGAATCAAGATTCCGAAGGCAAAGGTAAACCGCAACATCGTTGTAGACACCCCTAATAGAGTTTTAGGTTACCCTAAAAAGGGATGTCTCGGGATCTTCATGAGCAAACACCTACAGAGGCGGCAGGGTCGGAGGACCGAGGCGGTAGACGACTATCTTAAGGCGATCTACATGCTCGCTGGAGACGGGAGGAAACGCGTCGGTGGCTCCGAGTTGGCAGCTCGTCTCGGCGTTGCCCCAGCCTCAGTGACCAACATGCTCCAGAAGCTTGCTTCCGACCCGATGTCCTTTGTGGTCTACAAGCGGAGCGAAGGCGTCCGGCTCTCGACCACAGGCCGCAGAAGGGCCTTGGAGGTGGTCCGCCATCACAGGCTGATTGAAACGTTCCTTGTCGAGGTGCTGGGATACCCCGCGAGTGAGGTTCATGAGGAGGCGGAGAGGTTAGAGCACTTCATATCAGAGACCTTTGAGGAGTGCATCGCGGCGAAACTCGGAAATCCGACGGCTGATCCGCATGGGCATTGCATCCCTGCCATGGACGGAACCATGCCTCCAGGACATGGCGTCACCTGCAGGTGCGGCCTGTAAGGGGGAC
>CAXTCB010000038.1:0-24421 GCA_964242875.1 uncultured Acidobacteriaceae bacterium | reverse complement strand
TCGGCGTGAGTTCAAGATTCTTTGTCACACCTTGCCGGCACCGGCAGTACCGTGGCGCGTATACTTCCGCCGTAGAAGGCCCGCAGCTGTCAATACCAAGAGGATCCCATGCGCAAGTACCCCTTGCTTCGCCCCGCTGTCCTCATCGCCGCCAGTCTTTGCCTTACCTGTCACCCTATTCTTCACGCGCAGGGCGACGGCGGTTTTACACCGACTGACGGTGGAGGCGGAGGCGTGCTCGAAAGTATCTACGTGCCGAACTTTCCGCATGCGCCCTTCACTCTCACTCTTCGCACCGAGTGGATTCAAACCCTGCGCAACGGGGGCACTTTCACTGAGGTTAATGCCCGCCCGATCATGCGCGACGGCGCGGGCCGTATCTATCAGGAGCGCTGGCTGCTCACCCCGAAGGGCAGTGACATTCGCTCTGAGATGACCACGATCCAGATCGACGATCCAGTCGCGCACAAGTTCTACAACTGCTTTGTGCGGCAGAAGGTCTGTCAACTCGACACTTCCGTCTTTGGGCTTGCCCATTACGATGCGAATCGAACCCAGTCCGGCCCTCTGAAGGATGGCAAGGGAATATTTCTGCACGAAGACCTCGGCACCACGAGCATCGCCGGCATGCTTGTCCATAGCTACCGGGACACCATTACGCTTAAGACCGGTGTTCTCGGCAATGACGCACCCATGGCGACGATTCGCGAGTTCAGCTATAGCTCCGATCTGGGCTTTAATCTTCTGTCAAGCCTGGATTCCGCGCAGGTTGGCCACCAGACCTTCACCGTGACCGATCTGAGCACCAACGAGCCAGACCCGAAGTTCTTTCAACCGCCGGACGGCTACACAATCGTAGATCGCCGCAAGGTCGGACCCGGCGGTCCCGCACAGTAGATCCTTCAGCCGGAGCAGAGGCGATCATTCTTTGATAGCTGCTCGAAGCCGGTGCCGTGCGCCCAAATCCCACTTCGCCTTTGGAGCCCAAGGAGACCTTCAGCTATAGAGCCTTTCAGACGAAGGTCGAGATAGCGCGAAAGCGGGGAAGCAGGGGTTGCTGCGGAAGCTTTTCTCTACGGTCAATGGTGAGACGAAGCAGAGAGCGGCTGCAAGGTCGTAGGTCGATGTACGAGAAAATGCCCTGGATACCTCTTATTCAACGCATGCCGGGCGACATCCAGACCGAACGCCTCGATGTAGAAAAATGTGCCGAGAACGACAGTATAAGCAAGCAGGAGCATCATCTCCCTACGCCGGGGAGACGCATTCTGATCGAGAGTGTTTCCTGTAAAACGTCCATACTTCTCAGATCGCATTCCAAGGCCTTTTACTTAGAAGGTGTTGAGAGAAGTTTGTGAGAGATCCCTCCCAAACTCAAATAGAGACTTTCGTTCTTGTGCACGAAGGTAACAAAGGATTGGAGTTCTTATGTTTCTACTTTTGGAGATGCAGGGGATGCCATTTCATTCACAGGTCACTCTGCGGGAACGAAAGAGTTCCAACTCAAGCACGGCGTGGACTTAGAACCAACACGAGCACGAACGGTAGGTGCAGCCTGAGCTAGATCGTCGCTGGGCCAGATGAACACGCCGGCGATTGCAGGTAAACGACTGGTCGCACTACGGTGTGAACTACGAGGGCCATTCTCCAAATTCGGCAAAGACACTCCGAGATAAGGGGAGAGCGTCGGATAGCACCAGGATCAAACGCTGGAGCTTTGCTCTTGAGTCCTATCTTGGGGTAGAGCAGGAAAGTGCTAGGCGACGACCAGCTGCAAAAGTCGTTCGAGGTTCATCGGGAAGCGGGATTCGGCACCGCGTGGCAAGGAAGGTCCGATGCCAAGAGCCCGATCCTGTCCTTCAAACCAGACCAGAAAGGAGGACTGGCCTGAACCTGGTAGACGCTGCTGGTTGATCCACTGGTAGTACGCGCCCATGTCCGCGTCAAGAAGAGAGCCGATCGGATCAGTCTCAACATCGCCTGCACTGTTGGAAAGAAGCTCATTCATGGGTCGCTGCCGCTGACGCGGCGCGTAGCGCGTGATGAGAGTGAATGCCTCGGACCTGCGAAGAACTTCGCGTGCGGCCCATTGTGCGAAGGTAGTGCTAAAGACCTGGGTTCCGGAACCCTCCGTGAGCAGGTTGACTTGAAAACGGTCAAGGGCCGCATCACCATTGAGACCGAGTTCGCCTGGAGAGAGCCGCGTCAGATAGTCTCGCAGACCCTCAGGGCCCATCCCCGGAACTTTGACTTCAGTCTGAATCCTGTTGAGGAGCGCCACGCGTACAGAGGCCAGAGCAGCGTAGGAGACGCTGGTGAGCACGGGATTGTGATCGGCTGAGACGCCGCCGTCGACATACCAGTGGCCGTAGGGTGCCGGATGCGTCGTCGCACGCAGAGCGACAGCCGACAATAGGTGATGAAGCCCTCCAGTGGGATCGACCTTGCTGAAATAGGTGCCGTGACTCCGCAGATTCTGGAAGAGCAGGCCGTTATGTGAGGCGACGCCCTGGCCGATAACTGCGATGCCGAGACGTCTTAGAAGGGGAGGATCGGAGGGAATCGCCGCGCTCAAGCGCTGCCCGTACATGGTCGCGGCGTTGCGAAATGCGTCCATCTGGTGGGTGCTCCAGAGATATGCAGAGAAGTTCTCAGTGAATTGAAGGGGACGGTTGATCCAGTCGAACTTCTCCTGCGATGGAGAGAGGCGCAATGCAGAGAAGTCGGCGAACCATTCTGTCATCTGCTGCGGCGTGAGGGCAGAGAGACAGGCCAGCTCCCTATCTGCTCGGGTGCGCTCGGCAGGGAATTTATAGTCGTACTCGATCAGTTCTCGCAACAGACTTGGCAGAAGCGCAAGTGGCATGCGGTGAAAGAGCTGCAGATGACTTGTAGCAAGTCTTTGTGCCTCGGGAGGATAGGCGGTGAACTGCGCGGAGGTAAGCCCGGCTGGGAGCATTGTTACAACAACTCACTGAGGGGATGACCCTGCGAAAATCTAGAAGAGAAGCCCATTATTGCGCCGAGTGTAGGAACAAGATCAATGGACTGTACTGGGCGGTCGTAGACGACACCCTCTCGAATTCCCGCGCCAATCGCCATCATCCAGGTTGTGCGAGAGGCCGTGTCTCCGGTGCGATGGTGCTGGAAGCCATTGCCGCCGGCTTCCGCGTCGGCATCTCGCCCAAAGTCCGGAAGGATAAAGAGAGTAGTGTTGCCCGCGTATTCGGGCTCGCTCTGTACGGTTCGCCATAGCTCGGCGCAGAGGCGATCAGTCCGCTGAATCGCCTCGACATAAAGAGAATAAGCACCGGAATGGGCGATATCGATGTCATGCATGGTAATCCAAAGTAGACTTGGCGATTGTTTTCGCATGAGCTGTCTTGCGATATACATCGAAAGCTCATCCGGACTCGACACGGAACGAGCATGCGATGTGAAGTCCTCAATAGAGAGCTTGAGGATCGTGTCCAATTGCTGCAGTTCGACTTCACCGCCTCCGATCGGAGGCGTGTAGAGCGGCGTTTCATAGTTGTCGCGAAGGAGATGGCTGAGATCGCTAGCACTCCCTGCTGTAGCTGCTTTCAGCAGGTGTTTGGGCAGGATCACGCGCGCACCAAGGCCACGACCATAGGCTCGATTCTCACTCTCGCCGATACGATTGAAGCCATTGCTTGGCGCGACAACCCAGGTGTTAGAGGAGGGACGATTAAGGTCCTTGCGGAAGTACTCGAAGACGGTCGGGTGATCCGGAGGAACTGCAGAAAAGTTGTTAAGGGTTTCGTAGACCCCTGTCGTAAGACTGGCGGTGGCTACGTAATGACCGAGAATGCCTTGGTTCATCACTTGGGTGAAGAACGTGGACTGCGGGGCAAGCTCGCGCAGCATGTGCGGAATGTTTGCCTGACCCTCTGGAGCGAACGTCTCCTGATCACGAGCACCTCCACCGAAGGTGATCACGATAACCTTTCGCTTTTTGGCAACAGCTTGCCCATGCAGAAAGGGGCTTCCCCCTACCAGCGCTGATCCAAGCGCCAGCCCTGAAGCATCGCGCAGGAAGTCCCGTCTGCTGATGCCCAGATGCCTCGCGAGTGCGATCCCGGTAAGACTCGCTTTTCCGTAACTGGGTGGAAAGAACATTCGGATCACTCTTGGTTGCGTGTTAGGAAAGGAGGCATATTCGGCCGCAGCGTACTTACATCTTAGGGCGCGGACGGAGCCACCATGTTAGCCGAGATGACGAACTGTTGCACTTCAGCTCTCTCTTTATCAATCTCGCCTTGATGCTTCGCTTGCAGAGCCTGGAAAACGGCGAATTCTGCCTGTGCCTTGTCCTTCTCTCCCACTCGTAAATAGTAGCGACCTAAACGAAAATGAGCATCAGCGAGGGCCGGCTCCAGTTCCAGAGCCCGCTTATACTCAGGAAAAGATTTTTCGTAGAGGTGCTCGTCATTGTAGAGAATCCCTAGCTGCAGGTGAGTGGCAGCGATAGTCCCATCCAGCGCGCTGGATTTTCGCAGAAGTGTTTCAACGGCTTTAAAGTCCACGTCGGGATGATCGACGCGGAGCCCCTTCCAGAGACTCATGGCGTAGTAGAACTGCGCAAGCGCGCTTTCAGGCTCAAGCTCAGAGTATCTTCGGAACCGATCAATGACCTTCTGCGCTTGGTTCGGAGAGCTTAGATATGCTTTCGAGAGAAACAAGTAACAATGGGGATCTTTTGGGTTTAGATCGGCCGCAGTCAGCAGCGAGCTGATGGCTTCTTCGTACTCTCCTCGCGAGTAGAGGGCCATACCCAAGCCGATCCACAATCGGGGCGAGGCTGGATACCTTCTTGAGGCCTGCCTGAAAACCTCAATTGCCGGCTCGTAGGTGCGATGCAGTAGGAGTTCACTCCCCCAGGCGAAGAGATTGTCTTCGCTTGGGTCCTGGTGTGCGGCAAGCGCGAACTCATTCGCGGCATCGATATACCTGCCGTCTTTTTCCTCGATACGGCCGAGCAGAGTATGAAGCTCTCCTGAGTCTTTCTGAAGGACGAGCACCTTCGCGTGCTGTCTCGCTTCCGGCAACTTTCCCGAAAGAAGATATGCGAGTGCCAGATCATAACCATTGTCATACGAGTCGGGCTGGATCTTCTGAGCTGCCTCGAGCAAGGGAAGGGCATCGCTAATCTTATCTTCGCTGAGCAGTTGAACGGCGAGGGTACGGTTTGCAGCGTAATCGCTGGGATCCAATTCAATCGCCTTTCGGCACTCGACCTCTGCTTCTTTCGACTTGCCCTCGCGCAGAAGGCCGGTCGCAAGATTCGTTCTAGCAACAACGGATGTTGGATTTAGAACGACCGCAGTCTGAAGATGCTCGACGGCTTTACCACTTTGTGCCTGGGCGCCGTACGCGAGACCCAGCAGTTCCTGTACTTGGAAGCTTCTCGGAACCTTTTGGGCCAGCTTTTCAAGCTCCGCGGCAGCCTGCACGAATTGATGCTCCTGATAGGAGGCGACCGCAGCCTTGAACTGTTCTTCGAGGGCGGTGGGTGAGTCTCTGCCGGCGGCAGGAGCCTGCGCGGTAGCGATAAGCGGTTCCCAGAACGATAGTAGGGTAACGAAGTGCAGCAGCAGCAGCCGGGTGACTCTGCTGATCTTGCGATCTCGAATGAGGTCTGGGATATGCAGGTCTGCGTTATCAGACGATCTCTTCATCTCATTCACAGGATATCCCTGCAGGGAGACCTGGAACACCCACGGCGGGTGTTCCAGGTCTTGTGTACAGCAGAGCGATTAGTAATACAGCTTCAACGCGAACTGAATCTGCCGGGGATCATAAGGCGCATCACGTGTGGAGCCGATTTCGCCAAACGTAGAGCTATTGAAATTGAGCGAGTTTCCGATGGCCGTTACACCATTTCCGCCGAACCCAGGAGCGTTGAAGTTTGGATGGTTGAGGATGTTAAAGAACTCGGACCGGAATTGCACCGACACCCGTTCATTGACTTGAAACCCTTTGAAGAGGGAGAAGTCGAAGCGGTGGAAGCCCGGACCAAAGGTGGTGGATGGGCCGCCGCCAAGAATCTGCGCCCCGGTGAGCGGGATGCATCCGGTCGGTGAATCAGGAATCGGTCCATTCACACCAAGCTGACAGGGCTGCTGAAAGGCAGCGGGATTTCCGAACCAGCTTAGCGCGTTGTTGGAATCGATGTGCAAACCAAGTTTCGGATCCTGGCCGTGAACCAAAAATGCATTCGAGTTCGTGCCTGATGTGGTCGCTGTCGGAGCCGCGATGCCAATCGGCTGACCGCCCTGGAGAGTAACGAGATAGTTGAGGCTCCAGCCGCCAATAACATTGTCGGTAAGCTTGTTGGCAGATCCGAGAAACTGTTTTCCTTTGCCAACCGGCAACTCGTATCCGCCGCTGAAGTGGAACACGTTCCGAATGTCGAAGGCGGCAAGTCCCCAGTCGATCCGAGGTCCAAGGCCCGGGACATAGGGTGCCCGGAAGCCGGTGACGCTCCCACCGTTGAGGAGATCGCCAGAGTTGGTCATCGTCTTTGAATACGTATAGGTGATGAGGTAGTTCAGGCCGTGAGACAGCCGCTGCTCCAGTTTGGTCTGCAGACCGTTATAGATGCTGGCGCCCAAAGTCTGCTGGTAGCTGCCGTTCTGGCCGAAATCAGGGAACGGAACATAGTTATGGTTCGTAACGCTGTCCGGTAACGCGAGATTCCTAGTCAGCGCGGTGTTCGCTGGAATAAGCTGTGAGACCTCGTTGTCCCCGATCCCAACCTGCAAATGACTTGCGTGTGTGTAGACGTATGCCACTGTCGCTGAGATGTTTTGCGTCAAGGCATATTGCACACTGAGGTTAGAACTGAGGGTATTCGGAGTCTTGAAGTCAAACTGAAGACCTTGCAGACCTAAGCCAGCGGCATTCACGTTGAGTGGCGTGAAGGCTGCGCACGAGAGTCCAGATCCGATGGTGGCGCTTCCGCCAGGTCCTGCTGTGGGACAGGAACCATAGGGGTTAGGGCCGGCCGCAAAGGGCGCAGCATCCGAACCGTTGCCCTGGAAGTTAAAGCTGTAGGCAAAGGGGTAGTTACGTCCGATGTTCGGACCGAAACCGGCATTCTCGAACGCGTTGAAGAAGAAACCGGCGCCACCCCTGAGCACGAGCTTGGGGTCCGCTTCATAAGCGAAACCAAAACGCGGTGCGAAGTTAACCTTCTGGGTTATGCCAAGTGCCTTGCCATAACGGTCTGTCGACTCAAGCGCGATACCGTCTTTCGCAAGAAGATCAAGGAATCCTTGTCCATTGAGGGCGGGGTTGTTGTCGGTAGAAGAGAGTTGACGGTTGGCCTTCCCCGAGGCAGGGATAAGGTAGGTCGGTGAGCCGTTAGGAGGACCAAACTGTACGAAGTTCGCCTGGGCGCCATTCGCCTCCGAGATGGGGGAGAAGTAGTCCCAGCGAAGACCGAGATTCAAGGTCAACTTGGGATCTATCTTCCAGTCGTCCTGGAAGTAGAAGGCAAGATAGTTGCGGGTGTCGTAGGTTTTGCTGATGTTCGATGCCTGAACCTGATTAGCGCCTCCGACATAGCTCACGCCACCCGGAACGGTTGTCGCGGTCGGCGTCAGGAGGAACTGCGCGCGACCGGTTTGATCTCCGCCCTGTCCAGGGACGCCGGCGAAGTTGCCGGTGAAGTCAAACTCGCCGCGAGAGTATGCGGGCTGAAGCGTGTTGAAGTGCACATCCTGGTATTCGAAGCCCATCTTGAAGCTGTTTTTCCCATAGATCTTTGTGAAGTCATCGACAATCTGGAGGGTCTGGCTCACTTCATCAGAAGGAAGGAAGTCATTGCTGCCCAGAGCGTTCAGTCCGGAGATGTTGATGTTCGGCAAACCGCCGTTTAGGTTTCCCTGCGGAATGCCCTGGATACCGAACTGATCAGGAATGCCTGAAACCGAACCGGAGGGACCAGTGCGGGTCGTGTGCAGGTGGTTGAATCCGACCCGAGCGACATTGATTGTGCTGGGAGTGAAGACGTGGGTGTAGGCCAGAACAGACTGTTGCGACTTGGCGGTCTGTAGACCCTGCTGGAAGCCCCCGCCATCCGCGATACCGCCGAAGATGCCAGGAATGAAGTTCGGATCATCAACGTAGCTGAATCGACCGAAGACCTGGTCCTTCTGGTTGATGTTGTAGTCAATCCTTGTGTCGAAGGCGTTGCGATGTTCGTACAAATTAGGACTGCTCGTGAAGTTTCCGGCAAAGGTTGAGCTAGTCGGCGCCGGGTAGAGGTTCAGAAGCTTGATGGCATTTGGATCAAGGCGTCCTGCAGGAATCTGATTGAGGGAAGCACACTTGGTGAAATCAGTAGTGCCCGTGCCGCAGTTGCCGAAGGGATCGCGAACAAAGCCACTCTTGGTTGCCAAGATTCCTGTGACAGGATCGACGGCATTCGCACTGACCGCGCGGGTGGTTGCTGGATCGAGAACGGTACCAAACGGAATGAGCCGGCCCAGGCTGTCCGTCCGAACCGATCCTTTTTGGCCACTGATCAGATCGGATAGATCGGTGAAACCGCTGTTCCTTTCGGCAAGTGTCGGCACACTGTTTTTAAGCACAGTACCCTGGACGCGTCGCAGACCTTCATAGTCACCGAAGAAGAACAACTTATTCTTGAAGATCGGTCCACCGATTGATGCACCAAACTGGTTCTGGCGAAGCTCGCCCTTCTTGATATTGGCATTATCTTCAAACCAATCCGCGGCATCTAGTTTGTCGTTGCGAAAGAACTCCCAGACCGCGCCGTGGAAAGAGTTCGTTCCCGACTTGATCGTTGCATTCAAAACCGCACCAGCAGAGCGTCCGAGTTCCGCGCTGAAGTCAGCCGTTTGTACTTTGAACTCCTGGATGGCGTCTACAGGAGGCAGGATGACGAAATTCGTTCCATTAAGGAAGTCAGCGGCGTTCGAGTTGTTGTCGATCCCGTCGAGGAGGTAGTTGTTTTGTGAGGGTTGCAGACCGTTCGCCGTAAAGGCTCCCGATGCCGCGTTGCCGCGCGTGTCGGCCTGAGCTGTATTCACACCAGCGCTAAGTTGTGCAAGGAAGGTAAAGTTCCGACCATTCAGGGGAAGGGTGACGATTGTGTGTTCATCAACTACCTGTCCAACCGAAGACTCGTCCGTCTGCAGTTGTGGAGGCGCTGTCGAGACGGTGACGGTCTCCGAAGCGGATCCTGTCTGTAAGGCCACGTTGACCTGGAGATCCTGGCCGACCGAAACGGACAAGCTCTGCTGAGTGGTTGTTGAGAACCCGGCGGCTTTGACGGTGATGGTGTAGTTGCCAATCCGGACCGGTGAGAAGGTGTATCCGCCACTGGATGTCGAATGGGTTTCCAGAGTGATGCCCTGATCCGTGTTCAAGAGGATCACCTGAGCGTCGGGGACCACAGCGCCGGTGGAGTCCTGCACTATCCCAGTGATGGATCCCTGGTCGACCTGCGCCGAGGCGTCTCGGACGGAAAGGTGGAGGACACACAAAGCTACCGCGAGAAAGTAGCCGATCCGACGAAGCTGCCCAAACACCTTCTGCTCAAAAGCCATCCGAATGCTCCCTGCTTCCTTGTCCGCTGGTATCGCTCTAGTACTGTCCCTGCGACCCTCGAGGTAGACAACGAAGAAATCTACTTACCTTTATGGCGCAAAGAGTAGGTCACCTTGTTCATGGATGTCAACCAAAAGATTGATCCCAGTCTGGATCGATTGTGATAGCACTTCGATTTCAACGCTGAGGTGAACACGGGAGCGGAACGCGCCAAATGTTGCCGCACGAGCGGTTATATTGGTCCAAGAAGAGCCGGGCTCGTCATCCACAGGCCGTCGCTCTACGACTTGCATGGTGCCATCAAGATTTGATTTACAACGCTTGACCCGACGGAGTCTGCTGAGGCAGATGGGGATGGTTCCACTCTTTCTCCGCCCTGCCCCTTTCTCCGGGCTTTCTTTGCTGACCTCCTTGACGGAGGCTCACGCCGCTCCGGACATCCCTTTTTCCGATCTCAGGATTACGCCGCGTTATCCGACGCGGTCACCCTTGGAGGACGTGCTTCGCCTAGTGGCTCCGGGCTCGGACGAGTTTGTGACGGAGGGCTATGCCTTCGCTCTCGGGCAAGTGCTAGACCTGTGGAGTCAAAGCTTCATTGCCGGTAACCTGCAAGACCTACGAAAAACTCTGAGCGCAGAACTCGAGGCCGCGTCACTGATTCCTATTGAGGAAGTCCGACTTCGAGAGGAGAGCAGTGTCGTTTGTGTGCGGAGAGATTTTCCGGGGGTCTTCACGCGCGGGAGTGACCGTTTTTTACATGAACTGGCGGTCTGGATTGGATCCGACACGACAGCGGAGAGTGCAGAGTTCGAGATCATCTCACTAAGAGTGCCGTCGAACACACCGCTCCTTGTGCAAACCGAGGTGCGTTATAGCGTTGTTCTTCACAACAGGGAGCAGCGTCGTGAACAGCGAACCGGAACATGGCACATGGATTGGACCTGCTCTTCAAAGCCTGAGGAGATCGATGCGTGGAAATTGGCGCGATGGCGAGCCGGGAAGGAGACCCAGGCCATCACGCAAGGATCTGTGTTCATGGATCAGACGCGCTCTGCGCTGGGGAGCAACTCCTCCTTCCACGCGCAGATGCTGTACGGGTCGGATCATTGGCGAAGTGTATTGGACGGAGCCTGTGGGATCGATATCTACGGCAACAATGGCGTTGCGGCGGGAGACTTCGACAATGACGGCTTTGATGATCTGTACGTTTGTCAGCCGGCAGGGCTCCCCAATCGGCTTTACAGAAACCGCGGTGATGGAACCTTCGACGACGTGACGGAGAAAGCAGGCGTCAGTGTCCTGGACAACACAGCCTGCGCGCTTTTCGCGGATTTCCGAAATTGTGGGCTGCAGGATCTTCTCGTGGTCTGTGGGAATGGACCGCTGCTGTTTTTAAACCAAGGCGACGGAACATTTCTGCCGAAACGAAACGCATTTCATTTTGCGAAAGCGCCGCTGGGAACATTCACGCATGCGGCAATCGCCGATTACGACCGCGATGGCCGACTCGACATCTACTTCTGTCTCTATAGCTACTATCTGGGTCTTGACCAGTACCATTACCCTGCTCCGTATTTCGACGCACGTAATGGGCCGCCTAACTTTCTTCTTCATAATGATGGCGACGGAACATTCACTGATCGAACGGAAGCAGCGGGTCTCCATGTCGAGAATGATCGTTACAGCTTCGCCTGTGCGTGGAGTGAGTCTTCATCGAGCAACATGCCGGATCTCTACGTGGTGAACGACTTCGGACGCAACAATCTCTATCTGAGCAACGGTGACGGGACGTTTCGAGCCTCTTCTACCAAGTCGCATGTAGAGGATGTTGGCGCGGGTATGAGCGCCTGCTGGACTGACTACAACAATGACCAACGGCAGGATCTCTATGTCGCCAACATGTGGTCAGCAGCCGGACAACGAGTCTCTGAGCAAGAGCGCTTTCATGAGCATGCTCCTGCTTCAACACGAGAGCTCTACCGGCGGCATGCTCGTGGAAATGCACTTTATCGCAACGAGGGAAGTGGCTCTTTCTCGAATGTGAGTGAAAGAGCGGGCGTTGAAAAGGGTGGCTGGGCCTGGTGTTCGGACGCCTTAGACTTTGATCACGACGGCCATTCTGACCTCTACATCGCGAATGGGTATATCAGCGCACCAAAGGCTCGCGTTGCGGCGAAGGACCAGGGCGACTCGGCCAGTGGGGGCGTCCAGAACGATCTTGGAAGTTTCTTCTGGCGTCAGGTCGTCGCGAAATCACCAGAAGACGCGACACCTTCGTTGGCCTATGAACATGGTTGGAACGCCTTAAACGAGCTGATTCGCTCAGACGGCTCGTGGAGCGGTCATGAAAGGAATGTTCTGTTGGCTAATAATCGCGATGGAACGTTTTCTGAGATCTCTGGGGCACTCAAGCTCGATTTCCAGGAAGATGGTCGATCCTTTGCTTTGGCCGATCTGGACCATGATGGACGCCTTGAGATCGTGCTGAAGAATCGGAATGCTCCGCAGTTACGTATTCTGCATAATGGGATGGATGGCCTGGGCGATTCGATCATCTTTCGGCTACGCGGGACAAAGAGCAATCGGGATGCGATCGGCACTGTAATCACCGTCGTTGCGGGAGAACTCAGGCAAACAAAGGATCTCCAATCGGGTACGGGTTTTCTGGCACAACATTCCAAAGAGTTGCTGTTTGGGCTTGGCAAGAGTCCGGGTGCGGTGACAGCCACAGTACGTTGGCCAAGTGGGTTAACGCAGCACTTTACAAACCTTCCGAAGAACAACCGGATCCAGCTTGTGGAGGGAGAAGAGAGTGTCACAGGGAAGCCCTTTGCTTCAGTCATGAAGGCTGGAGATAGCGCGACGCAAGCGGAACCCATCCTCTCGGAGGCGTCGACACTCGCTAGCACTGAGACCTGGCTGGTAGATCCATTGAAAGCACCCGGGTTTTCTTTGCCCGACCTCGGCGGCACCCTACAAACCTTGGCATCCATGCGGGGTCACTGGGTGCTGCTGTACTTCTGGGTTGCGGGCTCACAGTTCTGTCGCGATCAGCTTGAGATCTTCCGGCAGCAGACCAGAGCTCTTGCAGCTCACGATCTCAGAGTCGTGGCAATCAATCTCGATGCGGCAGAGGGCCTTGATCAAGCCCGAGCTCTGGTCCAGAAAT
Organism: uncultured Acidobacteriaceae bacterium; assembly: GCA_964242875.1. Lineage (GTDB taxonomy): Bacteria > Acidobacteriota > Terriglobia > Terriglobales > Acidobacteriaceae > Edaphobacter. Next base: position 11,652 of record CAXTCB010000038.1, on the reverse strand, counting down.
CGAAGCTGCCTTATGCAACACTCTTTGGAACCGATGAAGTTGCGGGTATCTACAACATTGTTTATCGCTATCTCTTTGACCGGCGACGGAACCTCGCCCTTCCCACTTCATTTCTGCTCGATCAAGCAGGGATGATCGTGAAAATCTACCAAGGAGCTTTCGAGCCCGCTCGAGTTCTTGAGGATACGCGAGAGGTTCCACTTACAGCAGCTGACCGGATGCGAAAAGCTCTTCCATTCAGGGGCACCCTCCATCAAGGAGACTTCGTCCGGAATGACTTTACCTATGGTGTCGCCATGTTCCAGCATGGCTACCTTGATCAGGCTGCTGAGTCCTTCGAGCAGGTGGTTGCTGCGAAGCCGGAAAACGCGGAGGGCTTTTATAACCTAGGAACTCTCAGCCTGCGAAGAAACAATTTTGTCCAGGCTCGCGTTTACCTGCAACAGACGCTAAAGCTCAAGCCGAATTATCCTGAGGCTTGGAACAATCTTGGCATGATGGCGGCGCAGGAGGGCCATGCTGAGGAGGCGATCGAGAACTTCCGGCAGTCCTTGCTGCTGAGGCCAAGCTACGCTACGGCTCTGCTCAACCTGGGCAACGTGTACCGGCATCAGCGTGACTTTATGCAAGCGCAAGAGTGCCTGATCCGAGCCTTGAAGCTGCAACCGGATGATCCGGAAACCAGCTATAGCCTTGGAATGCTTTACGCACAGCAGGATCAACTCCAGCCAGCGTCGGCATATCTACAAAAGGCGATCGAGCTTCGCCCAGATTACCCGGAAGCTTTGAATAACTATGGTGTTCTTCTGATCCGGGAAGATCAATCAGAGAAGGCTGAGCAGCAATTTAGGATCTGTATTCGCGTGGCACCGCGTTTCGAAGACTCGTATCTGAACCTCGCACGTCTGTACGTCTTGCAGCGTAGGAAGGAAAGAGCGAGAGATGCATTGGCGGACTTGCTTCGTGTGCACCCGGAAAACGTACCGGCTAAGCAGGGCCTTGAGACGCTTTCTACGATGCCATGAAGCGAAGATGTCCGCTTCTTTAGACACCTTATAATGGCGGGTATGCTTCTTCCTCGCCGGCGTTTTCTGGGATCGACTGGGTTTTTGCTAGCTGACGCTTTGGTTGAAGTTCTTGCGACGCCTCTCACGCGGTGGAAGCATCTGGATCTTCTGAAAGCCGCAAAGGCCTCCTCCGTCGCAGACCCCGCTCCACCATCAGCACAGTTCACAAATGTGGCAAGAAAAGCCGGTCTAACAACTTCCAATGTCTGGGGAGGTGTTGACCACAAGCGTTCGATCATAGAAGCAAAGGGCAGTGGCCTTGCCTTCTTCGACTACGACCACGATGGATGGTTGGATATCTATCTGACGAACGGGAATCGATTGAATGCCCATTGGGACGCCGGGAGAGCTCCAACGTCTCACCTCTACAAGAATAATCGGGATGGCACCTTTACGGATGTCACAGAGGGCTCGGGTCTTGGAGTAACCGGCTGGCAAACCGGTGTGTGCGTTGGAGACTACAACAACGACGGATGGGATGATCTTTTCTGCTGCTTTTGGGGCCACAACATTCTGTTCCACAACAACGGAAACGGAACCTTCACTGATGTCACCAGGAAGGCCGGTCTCTACCAGGACCGTGTGCGATGGGGGGCAGGTTGTACCTTTCTGGATTACGACCGCGATGGCAGCCTAGACCTCTTCGTTTGCAATTACCTCACGCTAGATCCTGACAAGATTCCTGCTGCGGATGACACACACTTCTGCCAGTGGAAAGGGGTTCCGATCATGTGCGGACCGCGTGGTCTGCCAGGTGACACGAACATTCTTTACCATAACAATGGAGATGGAACCTTCACGGATGTTTCGCAGAAGGCAGGTGTCTTAAAGCCCGGGCCTCGTTACTCTATAACGGCTGTATCGTACGACTTTGATAATGATGGTTGGCCAGATATCTATGTTGCCGTCGATTCTCAGCCGAGCATCCTCTTCCAGAACAATCATGACGGCACGTTCACCGATGTTGCTGTCGGTGCGGGCTGTGCTTACAGTGATGGGGGCCATGAACAGGCTGGCATGGGCGTTGCGGTTGCTGACTATGATTGCGACGGCTGGTTCGATATCTTCAAGACAAATTTCGCCGATGACACATCAAACCTCTACCACAATAACGGCGACGGAACTTTCAGTGATCTTACCTTTCCGGCCGGAACTGGATCCAATAGCAACTACGTAGCATGGGGATGCGGGTTTTTGGATTTCAATAACGACGGATGGCAGGATATTTTTCAGGTCAATGGTCATGTCTACCCGGAGATTGATAGCTACCACTTCGGCCAGACATTTAAAAACCCGAGGCTTGTCTATCGCAATCTCGGCAACGGACACTTCAAGGATGTCTCTGCTGAGATGGGTCCTGGTATCAGTGAACACTTCTCGAGTCGCGGTGCCGCTTTTGGGGACTACGACAATGATGGGGCGGTTGATGCGGTCATTCTGAATATGAATGATCTGCCTTCACTGCTTCACAATAGCGGCGAACCTAAGAACAATTGGATCACGCTGAAGTTGCTCGGAACCAAATGCAACCGAACCGCCATAGGTGCGAGGGCCCACGTGACAGTTGGCAAACATACGCAGATGGATGAAGTGCACAGCGGCACAAGTGTGATGTCCCAGAGCGACCTGCGCCTTCACTTCGGACTTGGAACGGCCAAGATTGTGGATCTGATCGAGATTCGGTGGCCGACAACACAAAAGACAGAGAGGTTCACCAAGGTATCGGTGAATCAGATCGTGGTCATTCGTGAAGGTGAAGGAATCGTTTCAGGAAGCAAGGACCCTTCTCGAGTCAATTCTGACTCCTCTAAACCAGAGGGTAAGTTATAAGATTTAGTAGGCGGAAAACGTCGGTTAGAGCTTATCGGGCACTGCTTGGTCACCCCGGAGAGTAATTAGGAATTGTTTAACCTGTCGCCTCTCTCGTTCGGTGGCTTCGGTCTCCGCTCTTTCGATCGAATCATGAAGTGCGAATTGCTCTCGGGCTTGTTCGTGCTGGCCAAGGCGATCGTAGACAACACCTAACCTGTAGTGAGCCTCTCCTTGCTTGGGGTTGGCCTGGATCGCTCGTAGGAATGACTCCTTTGCGTCGGCAAAGTCGCTCCGCTTAAAGGAGAGGATCCCGAGTTGTAGATACGCCTCCGTACAGTTTGGATCAACCGTGACGGTGTTTCGCAGAAGAATCTCTGCTTCATGCACATCGAGCGGGCTCCCTTGTTTGAGAAGGAGAGTCGCATAAAGGTAGTTCGCGTCCGGGTTAGTCGGTTTTAGATCCAGAAATCGCTTGAGCCTGGGCTGGATGCAGACTGGCAGGACCTGCGACGCAGAGGCGATCTTTCCCAGCGACACATAGGGTTCCACTGCCGCGGGGTCGAGATCAGAGACCTCACAGAGTTGTTGAGCAGCCTCGGCATAAAGGGATGCCGCGAAGAGTGCTGCACCCCTGCCGGTCTTAAGGCGGATCGAGGCAGGGTGTGCTCTTGTACCAACCGCGAAGACTTCTGCCGCTTGCCAAATGGCACGGTGGAGCAAGAGCTCCGAAGCCCAATCGAAGTAGTTCTGCTCAGTTGGCGCAAGTTGCGTAGCTCGCTCCAGCTGCTGTACGGCCGAGAGCGGATCGCCTAATTTCTCCTCGACATCACCCATGAGGTGATGAACATTGGCGGAGTCGGCTTTGCTCAGCGCGAGTTGCAAGTGTTTCTTTGCCTCGACGAAGGCGCCGCTTCGATTGTAGGTGATTGCCAGCTGGTATTCGTCTTCCGCTCCATTGCCGTGGAGCTTTGAGGCGGTTTGCAGGAAGGGAATGGCAAGCTGAAATCTACCAGTTTGTGAGTAGTAAGCGCCTAGGTTGTGATTCGCCTGATAGTCCCCCGGAGCGCTTGCAAACGCTGCGCGAAGGTTGGCTTCTACATTGGCGTCGCCGGAGATCCTTTGAGGTTCTCCCGAGCTGTCCCTCTCCGGCAGCGGAGGCCTTAGCGCAAGAGTTTTCCGCGTGAGATCCTCACTCGTTCGAAGGGTTGCGTCTGAGCCATGACCGCCGACAGCGGTCCAGTCAGTAACTCCTGCAACACTGAAGTTTGGTTTGTCGGAGAACTTTATCGTGCCGCCCGGGAGACCTGGATTCGATTCAAGCTTACTTTCGTTAGTCTCTACGCGGTCGATGATCAAGCGGAGGTCCTGAAGCGCCATGTTCTCGACTTTAACTTTCAAGGGATAACTGCGAAGCCTTCCTTGATCGCAAGTAATGATGTAGGGACCGGGATGAGTGAGCTTGAACGTGAACCTTCCTGCACTGTCGCTGATTGTGCTTTCCAGAGTTGAAGCATCAGGAGATTGGAGGGTGACGTGAGCAGCACTCACGGGAGCTTTGTCTTTTGTGAACACTTGGCCGGATACAGAGAGGCTGGCCTGGATCTGGGAGTTGGGACCCTGCGCAAACAAGATTCCTGAAGCCGCACCTGCCGAAGCAGCCGTCAGTAACGCAACGGTGCTGATGTGAGCGGTAATGATTGCCACCAGTCCAAGCCTGTTCACCGGCATGCCGCGATTATAAAACCGGGCTCGCGCGACAACTATCGCAATCTGCCATCGCGTCAGACCGCGAGGATCGCTGACAAGGGCCCCGCAGGATGTGCCTGTCTGGATCACAGAGCATCACCGTCAAAGGTGCATCTGCGGTTCCGGGCGCCGCGCCTTCGAGAACGCTGGAGCCCCCATCTGCCACAGATTCATGCTCGTTCTCGTCGATCAGCGATAAAGACGGAGTAACGTGAAGGGATGAAGGAACACATTGTTATTCTCGGCGGCGGATTCGCCGGTTGGTATGCTGCGCGCGCCCTGGCGCCCCGGCTTCGATCAGGTCACAGCATCACGTTGATCGATCGTGTGGATCATATGCTCTATACGCCGATGCTTACAGAAGTAGCCGGGGGGAACCTTGCCCCTAGCAGTATTGCCGTGCCATTAGCTAACCCGTCTCGTCGCGTTCGTTTTATGAAGTCGGAAATTCGGAGCGTTGATATCTCGGAAAAGCGAGTGCTGCTGGGAAGTGGAGAGACTCTAAAGGCAACACAGCTGGTGTTTGCGCTGGGATCCACCACGGCATACCACGATATAGAAGGGGCGCAAGAACACAGTCTTCCTCTAAAAACGTTGGAACATGCAGAGCAGATCCTGGCGAGGGTAGATGAGTTGGTCTCAAAAGCGGCAGCCGAGGCGGAGGAGGTATGTCGCCGAGAACTGCTGACGGTAGTTGTAGCGGGAGGCGGTTACACAGGCGTCGAGACAATCGCCGCAGTGAGCGAACATCTGAGCAGAAGGGCCCAGGCGTCTGGTCTAAAGCCGGAGGAGATCCGGGCGGTGCTTATCGAGCCTGCAGACCGTCTGATGCTGGAAACACCAGAGTCCCTTGCGAAATACAGCCAGGATCTACTCGAACGAACCGGAGTTCGTGTGGTCTTAAGGCAAGGTGTACAAACCGTTCGTGCTGATTCGATCGTCCTGACGAACAAAGAAGAGATCCGCCTAGGGCTTCTGATCTGGGACACCGGCATCGAGCCTAGTCCGCTGCTGAAAGAGATTGATCTGCCGCTAGGCAAGCATCACGCGATCGAGGTGGATGCGTGCTTCAGGGTTGCTGGCCGGGAGGGAGTCTGGGCGATAGGCGACTGTGCACAGATCCCGCAAGCTGACGGCAAGAAGTTCTACACGCAGACAGCACAGAATGCGACGAGGGAGGGAGCTCACCTGGCGCAGAACATCAGCGCAGCATTGCGCGGAGACGCCCCACGCCCGTTCCGCTTCACAATGCTTGGACAGCTGGCGTTACTCTCTCATAAGAAAGCGGTTGCTGAAATCCTTGGCGTACGGGTCTGGGGCACAGCTGCGTGGGCCCTATGGTGGGTTATCTACACAGCCAAGCTGCCTTCTATGCGAGGGCGAGCATCAGTGATCAGACGACTCCTTGGCTGAGGGAAGCAAGTGCCTGACCGCGGGACCAGGGAAGTGGTCCGAACGTGAAGCTGGACAAACAACATGGAGACGCCACGGCACCGGCCCACAAGATTTGACTTGCAGGTGTAAACGAAGCGATCAGGGATCGACTGTTCTCTTGAGTATCGTGACGGTTTCACGCCACAAGTCAATGCATGCCCGTTATCTCCCCTGCAAGGTCAACGTCGATCTGGAGTGCTCGGGAAGATTTCGGTAGGCCAGGCATAAGCATCATGTTGCCGCAGGTTACGACCAAGAAGCCTGCGCCCGCGGAGAGTGAGATGTCGGTGATGTGGAGAGTCCAGTCGGTTGGCGCTCCCATCAGCGTTGCATTGTCTGAAAGGGAGTATTGCGTCTTCGCGATGCAAACTGGTAAATGACTGTACCCCCAACCTATGATCTGTCCGAGCTTCTCAGAGGCATGTTCATTGATGGCGATTTGGCTGGCCCCGTACACGCTGCGAGCGACTCTCGTGATCTTCTCTAAAGGAGTGTCGTTCATCGAATAAGAGGTTGTGGTCTCCATCTGAGAACTGGTTTCGATGACTTCTACAACCGTTCTGGCCAGTTCGGCTGCGCCTTCCCCTCCGTTTGTGAAAGCCTCTGACATGGCGAACGCGACCGCACGTTCTTCGCAGAAGAGCTTCAGCACGGATAGGTCAGCTTCCGTGTCGGTCGGGAAGCGGTTGATCGCGACCACGAGTGGGACTCGGAAGTTCTTGATAATACTGATGTGTTTCTCCAGGTTGGCGAGACCTCTTTGAAGGTCGCTTTCGCCCTGCTGACGCAGGCTTTGGACAGTGGTGACGAGTACGGCCGCTGCCGGTTTGATCCTAGAGACGGGCGCGACGATATCCATGTACTTCTCGAAGCCGAGGTCGGAGGCGAAGCCGGTTTCGTTGACGACGAAATCGGCGAGTCGAAGGCCCATCCGCTGTGATAACAAAGAGCTTGTGCCGTGGGCGATGTTGGCGAAGGGGCCGCAATGCACAAGGGCGGGGGTGCCTTCGGTGGTTTGGACGAGGTTTGGGAGAAGGGCTTCGTTGAGCAGCGCCATCATCGGACCGACAGCTCCGAGATCTCCGGCGCGAACTGGCAATCCGTCGCGATTGGCTCCTATCACTATTTGATTGAGGCGTTTACGGAGGTCTTCACGACCTTCGGTCAAGGCAAGGATGGCCATGATCTCGGAGGCCGCGGTAATGATGAATCCGGTGGCGCGATTGCTGCCGTCTCGCTCGGGTTTACCCGGTGCGGTGACGCTGACGAGGATGTTTCGCAGCGCACGATCGTTCATGTCGAGGGCGCGGGGCCAGGTGATTGCGCCAGGGTCGATGTCAAGCGCGTTTCCATGGAACAGATGCGAATCGATCAGTGCCGAAAGGAGATTGTGGGCGGAGGTGATGGCGTGAAAGTCGCCGTGGAAGTGAAGGTTGATCTTTTCGCTCGGTTCTATCTGTGATTTGCCACCTCCGGCGGCACCCCCTTTCATGCCGAAGACGGGGCCGAGCGAGGGCTCGCGGGAGGTGATGATGGCTCGTTTGCCGAGGTACTCGAGGCCCTGGACGAGGCCGATCGAGGTGACGGTCTTGCCTTCTCCGGCGGTGGTCGGGGTGGTGGCGGTAACGAGAATCAGCTTTCCACGCTCCAGGCTAAAGCGTTCATCTGCAAGCAGATCGAGGCTTAACTTGGCGCTGTAGGGGCTGCGTTTTTCAACCAGGGAGTCCGGCAGGTTGAGCTTGGCGGCGATGGCTTCGATGGGGAGCAGGTTCTGGTTCAAGGGACCTCGAGAGGGTGTCAAGCGAAGGAAACGGAGTGGAGGAGGGGCGGCGATGTTCTCACAGACTACTGTTTTCGGGTGGAAATGGTGGAGGTCAAGGGCCTTTTCGCGGAGGTTAAGCCCCCTTTTGCCGAGGTCTTTCGCACGCCACACCTGTTCGCCTGTTTGGGGCGCACATCGGAGATGATCGGCATGGGAAGGGCGCGTCTGAGACCGCCTGCGGCGTGAACCTGCGGAGAGCAGGCGCGAGGTGAATCCTTGACGTCTCGTTCTGCGCCAACCCCAAGGAACGGTAAGGACACGCAGGTAACAGGCTGATTAATCCATTGACAACAAAAGCCGCTTCGATGAGACTTCACAGCAATACGAAAATAAACGAAACCAAGTCCAGAGTCCGAGGTCCCCGTGTATGCAGATGCGAAGGAACATGAAGATTGCATGTCTTTTGATGATGACGCCGTGTGCTGTTGTTCGCGTTCAGGCGCAGATCGACACGGCGACGGTGGCGGGACGGGTGACCGATGCGACCGGAGCGACGGTACCGCAGGCGACCGTGACTGTAACGAACACAGGCACAAACTTTGCGTACCACGCAATGACCAACAGCAATGGTGAATGGACGATCAGTCCGGTACACATCGGCGTCTACCACCTGGAGGTGACAGCGCAGGGGTTCAGCCGGGCCGAGGCAGGGCCGTTCACGCTGAGCGTGCAGCAGCGGCAGCAGATAGATCTGAGCCTGCAGACAGGAACGGTGACCTCGGCGGTCGAGGTGACGACGGATGCGCCGGTGCTCGAGACAGCGAGCTCGGATCGGAGCCAGCTGATTGACAGCCGGACCATGGTGACGCTGCCGCTGAATGGGCGGAACCCGGTGCAGCTGGCGCAGCTTTCAGCGGGTGTGACGGTGAGTGAGCCGGGATCGCGTGATGAGAGTGGGTTCGGCTTCAGCGCGAACGGGGCGCGGTCGCTGCAGAACAACTTTCTGCTGGATGGTATTGACGACAACTCGAACCTGCCGGACCTGTTGAACGAGGCGAACTATGCGGTGATGCCGTCGGTTGATGCGCTGCAGGAGTTCCGGGTGCAGACGGACTCCTACTCGGCAGAGTTCGGGCGGGCGACGGGCGCGGTGGTGAATGCGACGACGAAGAGCGGAACGAACCAGGTGCACGGGGTGGTGTACGAGTTCCTGCGCAACCAGGCGTTTGACGCGCGTAATTACTTTGACCAGACGCTGCCGCCGTACCACCAGAACCAGTTTGGCGGAACGATTGGCGCACCGATTCTCAAGAACAAGCTGTTCGTGTTCGGGGACTATGAAGGTCTGCGGCTCTCGCAGGGGCAGACGTATACGAGCCTGGTGCCGACGACGGCGCAACGCGCGGGAGATTTCACAGACCAGTTAAACACGACGGCACCGACGGGCGTAGCGGATTGCAACGGGCAGCCGACCTATGCGGGCGAGTTGTTTGACACGACCCTGACGCAAGCCTCTACGGCCAGCCCGACGGGCTTCTGCGGGGTGCCGTTCGGGTATGCGAACGGTACGGCTTCGAACGTGATTCCGGCGGGCAAGCAGGATGCGCTGGGGATGAGGCTGGCGGCGCTGTACCCGGCGCCGAATGCGTCGAACAGCACTGGTTACAATTACGTCTCGAATCCGAAGCTGGTGCGGACAGGCAACCAGGGCGACGTGCGCGTGGACCAGGTGATTACGACGCATGACAATGCGTTTTACCGGTTCAGCATGAGCCGGGCGCCGTACACGATTCCTCCACCGTTTCCCGGGCTGGCGGATGGTGGCGGCTTCTTCAGTGGCGATGGGTTGAATAACGCGTATGCGGCGGCGGCGAGCCTGACGCATGTCTTCAGTCCGAAGAAGGTGGATGAGGTGCGCGTGGGATGGAATCGTCTGCACTCGAGCCGGTTCCAGTTCAACTCCGGCGCGGACATCTCAGGGCAGCTTGGATTTCCCGGGGTGCCCTACAGCGAAGGCAACGGCGGTTTGCCGCAGATTATCCTGAACGATGTTGCGACTCTGGGAAGCCCGACGTACCTGCCCTCGAACGAGATCCAGAATACGTACTCGCTTTCGGATACGTTTACGTTGATCAAGGGCGATCACAGCATCAAGATCGGCGGCGAGTTCCGGCCGGAGGAGTTCACGATCTTCCAGCCGGCGGCGCCGCGTGGGACGCTGAGCTTTGGGACGCAGTTCACGGATAACCCGGCGGCGCAGGGAACGGGTGGAAGCGGCTTTGCGACGCTGCTGACGGGCCAACCGGACGGGGGCTCCATCAACAACATCAACAATGTGGACTACAACCGGCGGGTGTACGGAGTGTTTCTGCAGGATGACTGGAGAGCGACGCCGAAGCTGACGATTAATGCCGGGATCCGCTATGACTTTTTCTCGGCGATAAAGGAGCGGCACAACGCGCAGGCGAACTTCAACCCGGTAACGGGTCTGCTGGACATACCGAAGAGCAGCAACGCGGTGCTGACACCGACGCTGGCGAGCATTCTGCCGGTGAACCGGACGGCCTCTGACGGGCTGATTGCGCCGGTGTACACGAACATCTCGCCTCGAGTTGGATTGGCGTATCAGTTCGCTCCTGGGTGGGTGCTGCGGACGGCGGCGGGTCTGTTCTTCAACGGGGAAGAGAGTGGGCCGTACAGCAATCCGAGCCCGGGCTTCAATCCGCCGTACTTTGCGTCGCAGAACTTTGTAGGGCCGTGCAGCCTGCCCTCGTATGCAGCGGTGCAGGACTGCTCGGTGCCCGGACTGCGGACGCTGGCCGACGGCTTTCCAGCGACCTCGCTGACGGATCCGAACACGCCGAACCTTTTTTCCGAGAACAACCTGCGCACACCGTACGTGGAGCAGTGGCACCTGACGGTGCAGCATGAGATTGGGTCGAAGACGACGGTGGAGGCAGCCTATGTGGCGTCGAAGGGGACGCATTTATACACGACGGCGAACCTGAACCAGGCCACGCCCACGGCCGACCCGACGGCGGACTACGCGGCGCGGCGACCGTTCCCCTACATTGACTCGACGATTGGATGGCTGCAGTCCAATGGCTTTTCGAACTACAACTCCGGCCAGTTCCGGTTGGAAGAGCACCTGAACCGTGGCGTGGCGGCGATCGTGAACTATACGTACAGCCACGGGCTGGGGAACTCGTCCAATGCAAACCTGGGAGCGCAGAACAACGATGGGTTTCGCGACATTCGTCTGATTCCGGAGTACGGCAACCTGGACTTCGATGTGCGGCACCGCTTTACGGCGGGGTACTCGTGGGATCTGCCGATCGGCAGGGGGATGGCGCTGGCAGGGAGCAGCGGGCCGGTGGTGAATGCGCTGATTGGCGGATGGCAGCTGTCGGGTGTGGTGACGTTGTCGTCGGGCACGTGGTACACGGCGACGGATTCGAACTCGAACTTCTCGAACTCCGACGGACAGCAGCGGCCGGACTTTGTGCCGGGGGCGAAGTCTTCGGATAAGCCGTGTGTGGCGGGGACCTTCTTCAATACGTGTGCGTTCCAGGATCCGGCGCTTGGATCGTTCGGCAATGTTTCGTTGAACACGCTGAACGGACCGGGAAACAAGAACTGGGATGCGTCGCTGCTGAAGACGGTGCGGTTTGGCGAGGCGCGTCGGCTGGAGCTGCGGGGTGAGTTTTACAACGTGCTGAACCATCCGAACCTGCTGTTTGCGGGGGCGGGGCCGCAGAACTCGAATAATGCGACGACGTTTGGCTCGTCGAACTTCGGGGTGCTGACGGCGGCGCGGGATCCGCGGCTGAT
>CAXTCB010000037.1:0-24721 GCA_964242875.1 uncultured Acidobacteriaceae bacterium | reverse complement strand
GACAAGACCTTGTAAATCATTGTGTTAACGACATTGCGGTGCAGGGCGCGACCCCCCTTTTCTTCCTCGACTACCTCGCCACCGGCAAACTCGACGACTCCGTCGCCGAAACCGTCGTCCAGGGCCTCTCTGAAGCCTGCCGCGCCAACGGCTGCGCCCTGATTGGCGGCGAAACCGCACAAATGCCGGGCTTTTACGCGGATGGCGAGTACGATCTCGCCGGCACCATCGTCGGCGTCGTGAATCGAGACCGGATCATCACCGGCGAAAAGATCGAGGTTGGCGACGTCCTCATCGGCCTTCCCTCAAACGGCCTGCACACCAACGGCTACTCCCTCGCCCGAAAGCTGCTGTTCGAAGTCGCGAAGTATGGCGCCGACCAGTACGTCAACGAGCTGAAAGACAAGACTGGCGCGGCTTTAATGCGAACACATCGCTCCTACCTTGGCATCATCAAGAAGCTTTGTGCGGCTGATCTCGTCAGTGGAATGGCGCACATCACCGGTGGCGGCATCACTGACAACCTGCCCCGGATCCTCGCGAAAGGTCTGGGCGCCATTGTTGACCGCGCCTCGTGGCAGCCGCCTCCGCTTTTCGAGCACCTGCAGGAGCTCGGCGCAGTGGAGCCTGAAGAGATGCTGCGCACCTTCAACATGGGTATTGGTCTCATTTGCGTCGTGCCGGCCGAGAAGGTTAAGAAGGTCAAGGCCGTTCTGAACCGCGGCAATGAGCGTCACTTCATCATCGGCCGCATCGTTCGAGGCGAGCGTAAGGTCAGCTACTCCTAGGAGTTCGCCCAGTGACTCGACTTGGCATTCTGCTCTCCGGCCGCGGCTCGAACTTCCTTGCTATCCACCGCGCGATCCGCGAAGGTCGTCTTCCAGCGGCGGAGATCTCCGTCGTGCTTTCCAATCGTGCGAACGCCCCCGGGCTGGACGCCGCGCAAGGTCTGGGCCTGCGCACCTTCGTTGTGTCCGGTGACGGGCGAGGACGAGCGGAACAGGATGCTGAATTGATCGCCCATCTGCACCAGCATCATGTGGATCTTGTCTGTCTCGCGGGGTACATGCGGCTTGTTTCGCCAGCGTTCGTCCGAGCGTTTCCGAACCGAATCCTGAATATCCATCCCTCATTGCTACCCGCTTTTGCTGGGCTTCATGCACAGAGGCAGGCGCTTGAATATGGAACCTCAGTCTCCGGGTGCACGGTCCACTTCGTTGATGAAGAGCTGGACCACGGAGCTATTATCCTGCAACGCACTGTGCCGGTAGATGACGGCGATACCGCAGAATCGCTCTCTGCCCGGATCCTTGCTCAGGAGCACCTTGCGTACGCAGAAGGTATTGCCCGGGTGATCAGCGGCGAATACCAACTCTTCGGCCGACGTTACCTTCGCCGGCCTGCACAGGTTAGCGAGTGATCGTTCCCGGCGGCACGATGCGCAGGAACGCACCTAATGCAAACAGCAGGAGCAGGTAGTACATCATGGTCTTGTTGCTGGCCTGAGCCGGCTCATCCTTGGTAAACAGACGCCAAGCCAGTCCTGCAGCCAGGAACAGAAAGACTCCCTCATGCATGACGGCGAAGAGCGCCAGGGCGGACATGAGCAAAAGCCCGCGTTGCAGCTTTGTGAGCGCGTAGGTGGCCTGGGCTCCATCAAGGCCAAGCACTGGGATGAGATTGAGCAGGTTGATGAACGCGCCGGTATGAGCCAGGGCGACGTAAACCTGCTGATGCGTCCAGGCAAACAGGCCAAGACAGAAAAGGGCCGCACCAAGCCCGAACAGTGGTCCGGCAAGCGCGATCGAGGCGAGCCCATCTAGCGGGATGCCCATCGCGTACCAACGCACGTAAGCTCCGAGTCCCGGAAGAAAGACTGGAAGGTCCACCTTCAGACCGCGCCGTTTGACCGCCCAGAAGTGCCCCATCTCGTGAACCAGGATGGAGAGGGTGAAGCCGAGCCCGAACTTCCAGCCGAACAGCGCCCAGTACAGGCCGAAGAAGGTGAGAAAGCTGAACAGGAACTTGAACTTGAAGAGGAGGAAAAGGATGCCCTTGAGCTTGCCGAGAAGTACGAGAACAGGAGCAAGGGGACCAAGGCGCTTGGCCCAGCGTGCCGCCTTTTCCTTATCGGCATCATCATGCGCGTCGATGGACGCGATACGTTTTTGCAGCGCCTGTGCCTGCGTGGTCTCATGGGGAAGCCACACCAGCGCGGCACCCCAGGCAGCCCGGGCTTCGAGCCATAGCTTCTCCCGCTCCATCTGCTGCGCGGCTGCAGCCAGTCCAGCGATGTGCTCCCCATAAACGAGTGAACCGCACTCCGGGCAGAGAAGCGTGCCTTCGGGTAACCAATGACTGCAGCGTGGACAGTTGTAGATTGGCTCTGGATTCGGCGGAAGTTCGACTGCGTCCATACCCCTTTATTTTACTGCCGTTAGAGACTTGCCGCCGACGGATGCGAGCAGCGTCTCAAGCCTCCTGACCGCTTCCTTTAGCGTCACCAAGCTGCACCTTCAAGTCCATGCGACGCTTTCCCCGAAAGATGGTCACTGTAATAACATCGCCAGCCCGGTGCCGATTCATCACACCGGAAAGATCCTGTGGTGTCGCGACATCCTGGCCATCCACGCCGACGATCAGATCACCGCCCAGCATGACAGGGGTGTTTCCCTGGTACATGCGTTGTGTGCCACCCCGCAGGCCGGCTCGCTCCGCGGCACCGCCCGGGAGCACCCGTTCAATCAAGATCCCATAGTCAACTGGCAGCCCGATCTGCTCAGCAACATCGGGGCTGATCGGCAGAGTCTGTACATCCAGCGACGGCCTCCGCGCATGTCCGTACTTCTGGAAGTCATCGAGGACTGCCTTCGCCGTGTTGATTGGTATGGCAAACCCAATCCCTGAGCTTTGATCCGCGCCGTTGCTGGCGATCAAGGTTGTAATACCAATGACTTCCCCGCGGGAGTTGAGCAAGGGGCCGCCGGAGTTCCCCGGGTTGACGGCAGCGTCCGTCTGGATCGCGTCTTCGATCGGATTATTGTTCGGTCCGCGAATGGAGCGGATCGACGAGATGATGCCACGAGTCATCGTGCCGTTAAGACCAAAGGGATTGCCGATCGCGTACACCCGCTGGCCCACCACCAGGCCGTTTGAATCGGAGAGCACGGCTGGCACAAGGTTTGGCGCTGTGATCTTGATCAGGGCGAGGTCATGGTTCTTGTCAACACCGATACGCTCGGCCTTGTATTTGTGCTTGTCCGAGAGCGTGACCTCGATCTTCTGGCCGCCATCGATCACGTGATTGTTGGTCAGAATGAGGCCCTGCTTATCGAGGATGAAGCCCGAACCCTGCCCCTGTTGCGGAACGGGACCGTAGAAGAAGTCGAACTGGACGGTTGTCGAGGTGATGTTAACCACGCTGGAAAGCGCCTTCTTGTAAACGGCGATGTTCTGCTGCTCCTCTGTGTCGAAGGCTGGCGCGGCTGCGGCCTCGGTGAGATCGAAGTTCCCGGAGGTTCCATGGAAGGCCGTGGTCGTGACAGAGGAATTTCCAGGGAGAGCAGGTCCGGAGCCAGCTGCCAGCTGCCGTGCCCAGGGCATCGCCCCGGTCATCGCCAGATGCGTGGTTACGTAATAGAAACCTGCGAGAAGCAGGAGGACCAGGACAACCGGGCGCAGCTTCATTACTCTCTCCGACATACAGTGGGCGAGGTACTCTGCCTCTCCCTGTCACGATTGTAGCGAGAGACGGGAGTTGGTGATACCGGCGGAGAGGCGATCAGGGTGCCGCGGAGGCATCCCGGGAGGCGCACGCCTCACTTCTCAATTGAGGCCAAAGATCTTCTACCTGGCGCTTAAGGCCATCGATCGACCCTTCGTTTCGGATCACGAAGTCCGCCCAGCGACTCTTGTCAGCATCGTTGATCTGGTGCCCGAGGCGGCGGCGAGCATCCGTCTCGAGCGCTCGTTTATCGGCATTTGAGGTGAGTGCCGTGCGATCAACAAAGCGCCTGATCTTGTCTTCCTGGCTCGCCGTGACCAGCAGCACGCGATCGAATCGGGCCCGCCATCCCTCGGGTCCGGCGTGCTCCGTTTCAAACAGCAGTGCGGATTCGACGAGCAGAACGGCGTTCGGGAGGCGAGCGGCGATCTCTGCAGCCAGTTCAGCCTGGCGAGTGATGACTGCCGGATGAACAATTGCGTTCAGTTCGGCGACGCGGCCTTGCTCGAAGGAGAGCCGTGCCAGCGCACCGCGATCGAGGCTTCCGGATGGCGTTAGAACCTCCGGGCCAAAGTGGTCAATGATGGCTGTAAAGACCTGCTGACCAGGCTGCATCATCTCCCGGCCGAGTTCGTCGGCGGAGAGGACCTGTGCGCCCAAAGCCGCGAACATACTCGCGACGGTTGACTTGCCGCTCCCAAGACCGCCCGTGAGGCCGACACGCAGCATGGGCGGCTACGCGACCGGCAGACCGCGGCGAAGCCTGGCCGCTGTGATGGTGTTCTGCATCAGCATGGCGATGGTCAGCGCTCCGACACCGCCCGGCACGGGCGTGTAGGCGCTCGAAAGAGCGTAGGCAGCCGGCGCAATATCCCCTACAACAATCGAACCACGTCTGGCGAAGGTGTCCGCGCGTTCGGAGTCGCCGGAAAAGAGCCGCTCCACCTCGTGCTCGTCTGTGATGCGATTGATCCCAACATCGATAAGAACAGCGCCGGGCTTGACCATGTCCGCGGTAATGAGTTCCGGCTTGCCGACAGCGACCACCAGAAGGTCAGCCTGTGTGGTGAAGCGAGCGATATCTGGAGTGAAGCGATGACAGACGGTGACAGTGGCTGACGCGTTGATGAGCATGGCCGCGGCGGGTTTACCAACGATATTGCTTCGTCCCACCACGACCGCGTATTTGCCGTACACGTCGATCCCGGAGCGACGGAGAATCTCCATGATGCCCGCGGGGGTACAGGGGGCGAGCGCCGGGCGCCTCGTCTGCAAGCGGCCCGCGTTGATGGGGTGGAAGCCATCGACATCTTTCTCCGGCTGCACGGCCTCGAGCAGGCGTTTGGTGTCGACATGCGCTGGCAAAGGCAGCTGAATGAGGATGCCATCGATCTCGTCGCGCGCATTCAGATCGGCAATCAAGTCCAGCATCTCTTCGGTGGTCACAGTGGCAGGCGGCGTAAGAAGCTCACTGTAAATGCCCAGCTCCGCACAGGCCTTGCGTTTGCTGCGAACGTAAATCTCCGACGCAGCCAGATCTCCCACCAGAACAACCGCGAGACCGGGCTGGATGCCAAGCGTCTTCAGATCGAGAACTTGCGCGGCGACCTCAGCCTTAATCTGCCCTGCGATGACCACGCCATCAAGCTTGAGCGCGGTCTCCCTCTCCTGAACAGTCATACCGCTCATGCTACCGCGCGCCAGACGGGAGGATCAAAGTCAGGTCGTTGCGGGTTCGACCAAGCACCATGACAAATCGGGGCAAACCGTTTCAATGGCTTCACCGTACTTCATTTACGTCGTATTGTTCACCACCCGGAGTCGACCTGTTCCGTCTCTCTTCTGGTGAGATCCAGGCTGCATCCGATGGCTAACTCTAGAAGTTTGCGAAGCGAGGAGACTGCCTTGAGAATCGAACCAGAGATCTTTTCCGCGGTTGACCTGACCACATTACGGAATGAGCTTCGCGGGTCTGGCCTGGATTCCTTTCAGGCCGCCGAACTGATCGGGGCATTCCTCACCCAGCGCGGCTATGGCGTGTCCAATCAGGATGCCCGGATCGCCGCCGCTCGCATGGAGTCTCTGGGCTGTGACTTAGCGACGATGCGTCATGAGCTACATCTGATCGCGCTTATGATGTGACCTTTCGTGGGAGGACTCCTCTCGCACGTTCGGCTCGGGCGTCCTAGACTTAGGTCATATGCGTTTCCCTGTAGAGGTCCTTGCTGGCCTGCTGTTTTGTTCCGTCCCGTGCCTCTTGTCACAGTCACCGACTGATCCTCAAGCGCAGGTTGGTGCCGGTGTTGCTGGCTCGCTGACAAAAGACAGCAAGACTGGAACGATGGCCGGTGCAGGGGATTCCACAAACTCACGTGAAGAGTCGGCGACAGGGTCCATTGTTGGATTGACAGCAATCGCCCCGGCTGCCGCACCACCGGGACCAGTTGGCAGGCCTCGGATTGGTCTGGCCCTTGGTGGCGGTGGAGCCCTCGCCATGAGTGAAATCGGCGTTCTGCAATGGTTCGAGGAGCATCACATTCCCGTCGATGTCGTCGCAGGAACCAGCATGGGGTGCATGGTTGGAGCTCTCTACTCGACTGGGAAATCTATTGATCAGTTGAAGACGGTCATGAATGATGACGTCTTCGGCTCCGTCTTTTCGTTCAACTCGTCGTACAAAACGCGCAACTTTCGCCGCCGCGAGGATTCGCGGGAGCTGCCGAATGGCGTCCAGATTGGGCTGAAGCACGGAGTCAGTTTCCGCAACGCGGTCCTGACCGACCAGGGCCTGAACCAGTTTCTGGATCGACAGTTCTTTCGCTACGACGATCGAACCGACTTCAACGCTCTGCCCATACCGCTCCGTTGCATCTCTACGGATTTGACGGACGCCCGCGTTGTGACGTTCGCACGCGGCTCTGTCCCTGACGCTGTCCGCGCGTCCGTCTCATTGCCTGCTGTGTATGCTCCGTTCCGGCTGAATGGTCATGATCTGGTAGATGGCGGTGTGCTGAACAATCTACCGACCTCCACAGTGAAGGACATGAAGGCGGACGTGATTCTCGCCGTAAGCTTGCCGCTCAGCCCACTCAAAGAAGGAGACCTTGGATCGATCCTGGGTGTGCTGCAGCGCAGCTTCTCGGTTGCGATTGAGGGCGCCGAACGGCAGGAGCGGAAGCTTGCGGATGTTGTGATGACGCCGGACATTCGGGGTTTCACCCAGACTGACTACCTGAAGACGAGCGATCTCGCGCAGCGCGGATACCAGGCCGCCGCACAGCAGAAAGATGCCCTGCTTCGGTATGCCCTCTCCGATGAGATGTGGCAGCAGTACCTGTCACAGCGCGCCGGGCGGCGACGGGGACCGGCGGGGAGCATTCTCCGTATCCGCGTAAAGGCGCCTACCGAAAGCGCAGAACGCGCCGTTGAGCGGAAGTTCATGCCGTTTGTGAATCAGCCTGTCGACACCAAACAGCTGGATCGTGTTCTGGCGGAGATTCGTTCTGATGGCCGCTATAACGCGGATTACACCGTCGGCTATGAGAGCAGCGACACCGATCGTCCGGTCCTTCTGGTCACGGTGGCCGACAAGAGCTTCGGGCCGCCATTCCTTACCGTCGGCGCCAACCTTGAAGCTCTCGGTGGAGGCATCACCCGCGCGACCGTGGAAGGAATCTTTCTTCAGCAGGATCTCGGCGGCTACGGGTCTGAGTTTCGCGGCAACATCAAGGCTGGCTGGGAGACAGAACTCAGCGGCGAATATGTCAGGCGCCTTCGCAATACGGGTCTGTCTGGCGGCTTCTTTGCTGCACCAGGGGGGACCTTCACGCGGAAGCCCTACAACATCTTCCTCAATCAGCGACGCCTTGCCGAACGCAATCTGCAAACGGGCGGCGGTGTCCTGGATCTTGGCTGGACAGACTCCCGCACGCGTGAGGTGCGGGTTGGGTACGAGCTCTCGCACATCGCGTGGACGCGCAACGTAGGCGATGATGGAGCGCCGGATATCTATGGCAACAGTCAGCGAGGCCGAGTTCGTTTCTCCTACGACACGCAGGACAGGGCTTTGATCCCGCAATATGGCATGCGCGTCATCGCAGAGGCCGCATATCTGCACTCCACCGTGCAAAGCCCTGACGCTCCACAACTGTTCACACAGCTGTCCCTGGCTCATGCCGTCGGCAAGAACGACTTCGTTCTCGCGACCGAGGGTGGCACGATGTTCAATCGCGGGGTAGCGCAGCCATTCCGCTTCACCCTGGGTGGTCCCTTGCGGTTAACGGCAAGCAACATCGATGAGTATCGCGGTACGGATTACTTCCTGATTGAACCGGCTTATCTGCGGCGTGTCGCACAGCTGCCGCAGCCACTTGGGCAAAGCATCTATCTCGGAGCGGGCTATGAAGCCGGCCAGATGCGCGCGCCCGATCAGCGCACGATCACGCGACAGGACGTATTCTTCGGCGTTGTCGCGGAGACGCCGCTCGGCGTGGTCACGCTGGCCCCGGCGATCGGCGACGATGGTCATCGCAAGTTCGTCTTCACCCTGGGCAAGCTTTTCTAGTCGCATAGGATAATCAGCCATGGCCTCTTTGTGGACGCCCGCAAGCTGGACGGATCGACTCGCAGAACTGGAAGCAGACTCACCTGAGCTGAAGACAGCGCCGCTGCGCAGGGACGTACGATCGCTCGGCGCTCTTCTGGGCGAGGTGCTTCGTGAGCAGGTAGGCGCGTCGCTCTTCGATGCGGTCGAAGGGCTTCGGCGAACCGCCATTGCCCGACGTGAGGCAGACTCTGCGCCACCGTCCGATGCATCCCAGGCGAGCTCTCGTTCGCACATGCAGCAGGCCTTGCTCAGCGTCCACACGCTGACCAGCAATCTGACCACCTCCTACCAGCTGGCAAGAGCTTTTTCCTTCTACTTCGAGCTGATCAACCTGGCAGAGACGAACCATCGCAAGCGCCGGCGACTGGCGACGCAACTCTCCCCCGACGCGGTTCCCCAGCGCGGAAGTCTGCGGGGCACTCTGCGCGCCTTGAGGATGGCCGGCATGACGCGACCCGAGGTCTACGACATCCTCAAGGGTGTCTGCATCTCACCCGTCTTCACTGCCCACCCGACGGAGGTGGCCCGACGCTCCGTGATGTTCAAACGCCGGCGTATCTCTGAACTGCTCGAGAAGCTCGATCGCATCCCGGTTGCCGCGACAGAACTGGATGCCCTCGAGCATGACATGATCGCCGAGATCACCGCACTCTGGCAGACCGACGATGTTCGCGTGGCTCGGCCTACCGTCCGCGATGAGATCCGCATGGCGCTTGACTACTACGAAGCAAGTCTCTTCGATACGCTGCCAGTCCTTTACGCCGAGATCGCCTTCGCTCTCGAAGAACAGTTTCCCGCACCAGAGTCAAAGGTACCGCTGGACGGTGTTCCATCGCTGGCCACCCTGCCGCAATTGATCAGCTTCGGCTCCTGGATCGGCGGCGATCGCGATGGAAATCCGTTTGTCGATGCAGCGACAACCCGCGATGCGTTGGACACCGCTCGGAGTCTCCTCTTCCGCCATTACCGTCAGCGATTGCAGGTTCTTTTCGATCAACTCGGAAGCTCAACGCAACAGATTCCGGTCACCTTGGAGGTTGAGGCTCTGATTGATCGCTACCTCCTGCAACTCGAAGGGGATGCTGATAGTGCGGGAAGTCTGGCGGCAACCCTGAGCGACCGCTTTCAATTCGAGCGGCTTCGGCTGCTGATCGTTTGCGTGATGGCGCGGCTTGGATTTACAACAGCGCTCGCTTCTCTCTCGTCTGCGCCGCGACTGCCCCATTACACGCGTGCTTCGGACCTTCTGGCCGATCTCACGATCCTGCGCGAATCGCTCCTTGCGAACAAGGGCGACCGTCTCTCCGCGCTTCTGGTCGATCCCCTTCTCCTGGAGGTTCGGACGTATGGTCTGCACCTGCAGACCCTGGACATTCGTCAGCACGCCCGTGTACATACAGCGGCGCTCGAAGAGATTGCGCGATTTCAGGCCGGATCCGCATCGCTTCCTGAGTCGCTTTCCGCGCAGACGGCCGAGGTGCTTGCAACCTTTCGCGCCATCGCAGACTTGAAACACAGCTTCCCCCCGGAAGCGATCCGCCAGTATGTCATCTCAGGAGCCTCGACTGCAGAGGACGCGCGAAACGTGATCCGCCTGGCGCGACTTGGCGGGGTGCAGGTGGAGGCGAGGATTGCCACCCCAGAGATCGCCGGCGACCCCGGCCTGCAGCCTGTTCCGCTCTTCGAATCGATTGAAGATTTGCAGCACGCGCCGGCCATCTGTCGTGAGCTCTGGACAGCTACTGACTACCAGCCGCTGCTCGAAAGCTGGGGACGTCGCCAGGAGGTGATGCTGGGCTATTCGGATTCAAACAAAGATGGTGGCATGATCACCAGCACGTGGGAGATCTGGAAGGCACATCGAGCCTTGCATGTGGTTGCTCGCGAGTCTGGCGTGTCGCTCCGTCTCTTTCACGGACGCGGCGGTACGGTTGGTCGCGGCGGGGGACCAACGCACCGCAGTATCTTTGCGCAGCCGGTTGACGCCTTTACCGGCGAGCTGAGATTGACAGAACAGGGAGAGGTTCTCAACTGGAAGTATTCGGACGTGGTGCTCGCTGAACGCAATCTCGAGCTGATGATTGCCGCGTCCCTCGATGCGCTAGGCCGGCCCGATACAAGACTGCAGGCCTCCGGAGAACCACCGCACCTGACAGGAGAGATTCTGCCGGAATGGGAGGCTGCACTCGATCAACTCTCCCGGACCTCGTTTGCCTTTTATCAGAAGCACATTGTTGATGACCCTGAGGTCTTCACTTACTTCGAACAGGCCACGCCGGTGGCCGAACTGGAGCACGCGCGGATCGGTTCACGACCGGCAAAGCGGAAGGACGCGAGCGCTTCGAAACAGCGGACGATGGCTGATCTCCGGGCGATCCCGTGGGTCTTTGGCTGGATGCAGTCACGCCATCTTGTTCCCGCTTACTTTGGCGTAGGGCACGCGATCAATGCTTTTCTCGCCGAGGCGCCCGGCAATCTTGCGCTGCTGCGGACCATGGCGCAGGATTTTCCGCTGTTCTTAGATATCGTTCGCAACGTCGAACTGGCTCTGGCCAAGGCAGACTTCGGCATCGCCCGGCTTTACGCCGCGCTTGTCGACGATGCGGGCCTGCGCGATCGCGTCTTCTCGGTTCTTGAGCAGGAGTTCCTCCTGACCAATGCGATGATCCTTGAAATCACTGGTCAGAGCGAGCTGCTGGAGACGAACCCGGTGCTGTTGCAGTCGATTCGCCTACGAAACCCCTACGTTGATCCTATGAGCCTGCTGCAGGTGGATCTGCTGCGACGAAAGCGCGGTCTCGCTCCCGATAGTCCACCCGATCCCATCCTTGATCGTGCGATTACGGCGACAATCAACGGGATCGCCGCCGGCCTGCGTAACACCGGGTGAGACCTGCAGGCGGAGATCCGGTTTGCTCTGCTGAGCCGATTACCGTCTTACTTTTTTGACAGCAATAACTACCAGCCACAGTGATTCACTGATGCGGCATGATCGCCGTAGCTTTGTCCTTGACGAAGATCACGTCCATCGGATGACCTAAGTTGCTGAACATAACGCGTCGGTTTCCGTATTCGGTACTGACGCTGTCGCTCACCTGCCCAAGCGCCATCTGAACCTGCGATTCACTCATGCCAAGAATGGCCTTGTGATGATCGATCGCATCCCACACCTGCGGCCCCCAATGCTTGTAGAGCTGGTGCGGATCGTCGTAGAAGAAGATCTCATCCGTTGAAAAGGTGTACTGTCCGTTCTCGCGATAGCCAACTGGTACGGCGAACTGCTTGTCACCTTCTCCAAGCCCCTGTGCACCTGGCGGAATGGTAAATGTGAGCAGCACCTGCCGATCCCCGCCCGGAACGCGGAACGTCGCGGCCTTTGGCGCCACCTGTTCAATGACGCCAGTAATGACGATTGGCTCCGCACCCAGCAGCGTCCCAACCTTCTTGCCGTAATCGGCGTGTTTCGCGCTCACAGGATAAAAGTCCATCTGTCCGCCTGCACTTATCCAGACCGTTGTTCCGAAAAGTTCTTTCAGATCCGCTATTGAAGATGGTCGCTTCTTCTTCAGGAACACGTAGGCGTCATCCGGCAACTTCGTCTGTTGCGGCGCCGCCGTAGGAGTTGCGGGCGCGTTTCGCTCCCGGTAGATCATGCCCACGCGGACCCCAACTGCCAGCAGGGCAACAATCGTCGCTCCAAGTGCCGCCTTCTTTCCAGTTTCCATGCCTGTCCTCCACCTTCGTTTCGTCTTCTAAGCGACCGGCTCTGCTTCGCTGAACTCCTCGTTTGCGGCACGAAGGCTTTCCGCGGTGAGGGAATCGGCATTGCGAAGCGTGGGAAAGAGCCCTGCGGCGCTGGCCGTCACCAACAGGCTGCCTATCCCTCCCAGCACAACAGCCCGAACAGCACCGAACCAGTGTGCGGTCAGCCCACTCTCGAACTCACCGAACTCATTTGAGGCTCCGATGAAGAGCCAGTTCACCGCGCTCACACGGCCGCGCATGGCCGGGGGTGTTGCCAGTTGAAGAATGCTCGAGCGAATCACGACACTTACCATGTCACTCGCGCCAACGAGCGTCAACGCCACCAGGCTGACAAAGAGGTTGCGTGAAAGTCCAAACAGCACCGTGGCCGCTCCGAAGATTGCCACTGCCAGCAACATCTTCCTGCCCGCACCCTGCCGGATCGGCCGGATCGTCATAAGCAGACTCATCGCCAAGGCACCCACGCTGGGCATCGCGCGGAGCAGCCCAAGCCCGCGCGGTCCAGCATGGAGAACGTCCTGCGCAAAGATCGGCAGCAACGCCACCGCGCCCCCAAGCAGGACCGCAAACAGGTCAAGCGAGATGGAACCGAGCAGCAGCTTTGTTCGATACACGTACTCCAGACCGGCGAGCACCGTCCCCATACTGAAGCCCTTCTTGGCAATTTCGGCATCCACCACCGGCTCAGCCCGCATGCTGCTCACCAAGAACAGAAAGCAGAACAGCATCAGCAGGGTGAAGGCATAAACGATTCCCGCACCATTCCACCGCAGAAGTTTGCCATGCAGTTGCAGCGTAAAAAGCAAACCGCCAACCGCTGGCCCGGCCATGTTGGCGATCTGATAGATCGTCGCGCCCCACGTGATGGCATTGACGAACTGGCCTTTTGGCACCAGGCTTGGCAAGAGTGCGCTCGAGGCCGGCCCGCTGAACGCCCGGCCAAGACCGATCCCTACCAGCACCGTATAGATCGGCCAGATAGGTGGATGTCCGCTCGGCCGCGCAGCTCCGGTTCCGTAGAGCGCGAACCACAAAAGCGCTCCCGTACAGACCGCCTGCACCGCGTAGCAAATGAGAATGATTCTGCGACGATCAAAGCGGTCTGCAACATGGCCAGCCGCCAGCATACTGAATAAACCAGGCAGGAACAGCGCCAGCCCCGTATAGCCGAGATCCAGAGGTGAGTGTGTGATCTGGTAGACCTGCCAGGCTACAGCGACTGACTGAGCTTCGGCACCCAGAATGCCAAGCAGTCGAGCCGTCTGGTAGAGCCGGAAATCTCGCGATCGAAGTGCACCACCCCGATCCAAGCGGGGCTTGCTCTGCCCTGCCTCTTCCGCGATGGCACTCCCGCTCTCACTCATGCTTCATGCTTACACACTCGCGGGTTAGGCTGCATCGCAGGTCGGAACGCCGTCACACAGCGAACCTCTCAGCGGCCGAGATACCTCTTGTACTCGCTCTCGACGACACCGACGCTTCGCGCCAGCTGGAGCTTGGCGATGTTGTATTGGAACAGCCTCTGCACCAGCTGACTTTCGGCGGTTGCCAGTGTAGCCTGCGCCTCGACCAGCGGCAGATTATCCGTCACACCGGCCTTGAAACGTTCCAGGCTGTCAGCAAGTTCCTGCCGGGAAAGATCCACATTGCTCTGAGCCACCTTCACCAGATCATTCGAGCTCTGCACGTCCAGCATATTGGATCGGATCTGTTGATCGATCGTTGAACGCAGACTATCAATCTGCTGGCGAAGTGCCATCAGCTGCGACTGGGCGACCTCACCCTCTCCACGGAACTGTGCTTCCTTGAAGATCGGGAAGTTCAGGCTACCCTGCGCTGAAAAGACGCCGTGATATAGCCCATGGGTCTCTCCGATGACCCCGTAAAAGCCACCAGCGGCAACGGTGGGCAGCCGTTCATAGCGCACCGCACGCGCGGTCTCGCGTGCGACTTCCATCTGCGACTGCAGGCTCAAAAGATCCTTACGTTTCGTGTAGGCGTACTCGAGCGAAATGTTTTGCGGCAACATAGCAAGATCGGCATAGGGCGTGGTGTCCGTTAGCACGTAGTCCTGATCAGCCGGCGCACCCATCAACCGATTCAGTTGAATTTTGTCTTTGTCGTAAGCGTTTTCGGCGTTGATCAACGTCTGCTGTTCCGATTGGAGTTGAACCTGTGCGCGCAACGTGTCCAGATGCACCCCAACACCAGCCTGCTGACGATCCTGCGCCTGTTGCAACGCCACCTGGTCGGACTTCACCTGAGCGCGGGCGTTGGTCACCTGGGCTGCGTCGGCTAGGATCGTGAGGTACTGCCCGCCCACCATTAATGCCACCCCGCCGCGTGTATTCAGCGTCTCCAGATCCGCAACGGCCTGAGATCTTTGAGCGGCGCGATACAGGTAATACGCCGGCACGTTGAAGAGTTGCTGATTCAGACTCAGCTGCGCACTCGTCACGTCCACCTTCACGATGGTAGAGAAACCCGCGGAGGACAAGCCGAGCTGTGCCAGGAGTGGTCCCAGCTCCTGAGGTTTGAACCCCATCGCCGCCAGGTTGATCTCCTGCGTGTTGGTGTAGGCCTGTGCCTGTAAGGAGGGGAGCAGCGCGTTTACTGCCGTGGATTGCAGACCGCGCACCCGAAGTGCGTTTTGTTGCTTAAGAGCGATCTGCAGATTTTGGTGCAAGGCCCGCGAAATCGCTTCATCCAGGCCCAGCGGCAGAGCCTCGCTTGTTGCGCGTAAGACTTTGACATCACTCGGGAGAGAGCGTTCATAGGCGTCAATGGCTGCGCGTGTCGGGGCAGGGGCGGACGGCAGAGAAGCCGTGCCTGTACCCTGCACAAGGGGGGCTGGCACCGTCTGGGCAACACCGGCACTTGCCCAAAAACATAGCGCCAGGGCAGCAGGCGATGCTGCCCGTCGAAAACATAGCTTCAATTCCGTCACGTACACCTTCTTTAGAGTGCCACATCGGCCCGCCGGTTGCGAAAAAACGCTCTTCGTTCGCCGAGACACCTTCGCCGCCAGATCTTCGTCTCTGTTGGAGCAGATGAGAAAGCCCACACCCAAGGCATTCCGTAACGCCCACTGTTATGCTTGCTTCGTCCCGAGCCGGTCAGCGGGAGACTCGATACGGAGCTCTTATCGCTCTCTTTGCACATCAGCGATCCCGCGGTCTTGCCCTGGCGGTATGCCTGGGCTTAGCTGTGCGCGCCTCCGCTTCGCAGAACCTTTGCATGCAGATACCGCATGGTGATCATCCCAAAGCGATGATTCACCAGGGCCAGACGACTGCCGTCATCTTCCTTCCCGACGCGAAGATCGGCTACTATCGCGCTTCACGCTTCGATTGGGCCGGTGTCGTTCCCTGTCTCGACTACCGGGGACATACGTTTTTTGGTGAGTGGTTCCCCAGCTACGACCCGATGCTGAATGATGCGATCACGGGACCGGTAGAAGAGTTCCGCTCAGATGACGGAGCGCTCGGCTACAGCGAGGCAAAGCCCGGCCAGCCTTTCGTAAAGATCGGGGTCGGTGTCCTTCGCCGGCTTGACGCGTCTGCGTACAAGTTCGGCATCACCTATCCTCTTCTTGATCCCGGCACGTGGTCGACCAGGACTGCTTCAGACCGTGTCACCTTCACGCAGACCCTGCACGCTCCGAATGACGTGGCCTACCGGTATCAGAAGGTGCTGCGGCTGGAGAACGGCGGAAAAATGCTTGTTCTTGAACATCGTTTGACTAACCTCGGTGCCCACCCCATCGTCACCGACGTATACGACCACGATTTCTACATACTTGACGGAAAACGGACCGGCCCCGGCATGCGCGTCCATTTTGGCTTTCCCCTGAAAGCGGTTGCACCGCCTAACGGTACCGCAGATGGAGCTCTCGAGCCTGCAGCCGCCATCGAAGGATCCGATCTCGTTTACAAGCAATCGCTCGCCTCGCACCAGACGGTTGCAAGCTATCTCGCGGGTTACGGCAAGTCTGCAAAAGACTACGACATCACCTTCTCCGACACGAACCCCGGACTTTCTGTCCGTCAGACCTCCGATCGCCCCATCAGCCGTCTGTATCTCTGGTCCATACCCACCACGGTAGCCCCAGAGGCGTACATTCACCTGGATGTAGACCCTGGCGCAACGGAGCGGTGGACGATTCGCTATACCTTTCAAGCACCCTGACACAGAGGTGGAGTTCTCCGCAACACCACAGAGACGGTAGAATGACCTCAGATGCGAGTCCTTCGTCTAACGTCCATGCGCCCCTCTCTTGTCTCCGCACTCCTGCTCGCTAGCCTCTCCGGTCTCTCGCATACGGCACTCGCCCAGGCGCAAGCCACCGCCGTAAAAGATCCCGCGCTTCTTCGCGCGCCGGCTGGAAAGCCTCTGGCAATCATGGACTTCGAAGACTTGGAGTGCCCGGCCTGCTCCCACGCCTTTCCCATCGTCCATCAGGCGGCCGACCACTATAAGATCCCCCTGGTTCGCCACGACTGGCCGCTACAGATGCACATCTGGAGCCGCGACGCTGCAATCACCGCGCGCTACATTCAGGATAAAATCTCGCCTCAGGCAGCCGAAGAGTTCCGCGGCGCAGTCTTTCAGAACCAGATGTCCATCTCCAGCAAGGATGACCTGCAGGCCTTTACACAGCGCTATTTTCAGCAACATGGCCGCACGATGCCATTCGTCATCGATCCCACCGGCCAGTTCGCCAAGGAGGTTCAGGCAGATGCAGATCTGGCCGGCCGTATCGGGCTCAATCACACGCCCAGCATCTTTGTCGTGACGCAGAAGGGCTACACGGAGGTTCTGGACGTCAGCCAGTTGTACCAGACGATTGATACAGCGCAAGCTTCGTTGCCGTCTCCGACCGGTGGTCAAGCGGCAAACTCCAAGCTGCGACGTCCCACCACCGTTCAACGCTGAGTTTCACTTGTCCAGAGGTGAGAGGGCCGGAGACACATGTCTTCGGCCCTCTTAGTTGACCGCAATCCACTCTGATTCAGTCGGCAACGAAGATCACGAAGTAGTCCTGACCATCAGCCTTCGTGAAGTCGTACCGCTCTTTAACTCTAAAACCTGCGGCGCGCATCTCCCGCTCAAGAACTGTTCGATCCAGTCCGTGATCCGTCCCGTTGCCGTTCCGGTCAATAATGCCCACCCGGCCTCCGGGTTTAAGCGCCGAACGCAACTCTTTCATCACGGGAACCGGATGCGCAATCTCGTGATACACCTTCAGCAGAAGAGCCGCGTCTACACTGGCTGGCAAAAGTTTCAAGTCATCCGGAGTTCCCAGCACTGCGTGAACATTTCCGAGCTGCTCCTTTTTGGCGCGTGCCTCAATGGATCGAACTGCATCAGGATTGATGTCTTCGGCATACACCACCCCTGCCGGTCCGACACGGCGAGCTGCACGTACCGTAAACCAGCCAGAACCCGCACCAACATCCGCAACTGCTTTGCCCGGCACAATGCCAAGCAGGGTCATGACTCGGTCAATCTGTAGCCGCGTCTCCCGCCCCGGAGTCTCAAAAATAGAGAGATCTCCGGAGTATGGCGTGCTTGTCGGCCGCTGGTCCCCTGCTGTCGCACTTGTTCCAGCGGTCTGAGGCGTCGCTGCGGCAAGCGTGTCCTCGCATCCCGGCATGACGAGTGCTGCGATCAAAGTCAGACTGTAAACCCAATGTCTTTGCACCATAAACCCCGGATACATCCTCTGTATCGTCTCACCCTCGAAGAAACTCCTCTCGCCGCGCGAACAAGACCACGAAGAAGTTTGACCAGGTGTGGGAGAAGCGGAGTAGAATCCTCGCCGTTGGAAGCAGGCCACCGGCCGACGCTTGAACGTAAGCGCTCTCCGGCAGCCACGACGTCTACCTTGTCTTTGGAGGAAGTTGCATGCCAAGCAAACGATCGAGCGCTCTACTCTGCATTATCGGCACCTCTCTTCTCTCGCTGACCGCCTGCCGACAACATGCAAGCGACGAAACGTACTACCTTATCTCGAACAATCTCAAGCTGCCGTACTGGCAGACCGTCAATAGTGGCTTTGAACGGGCGGCAAGCGACTACGGTGTTCACGCGCGCCTCGTCGGCCCAGACACCTACGATTCGGCCGCCGAACTCGACGCCTTTCGTAAAGCCATCGCGGCGCACCCAGCCGGCATTCTAATTTCCGCGGCCGACGCCTCCAGCTTCCGCGCTGATATCAACAACGCCATTCAGGCCGGCATCCCCGTGATCACCGTTGATTCCGACGCCCCCAGCAGCCAGCGCCTCTTCTTCATCGGCACAGATAATTTGGCAGCAGGTCACCTCGGCGCGGATCGCCTCGTCGAAAAGCTCAACGGCAAAGGCAATGTTGTGTTCTTCTCGATCCCCGGGCAGCCTAACCTCGACGAGCGTCTGCACGGTTACAGAGACGTCATCGCCGACCACTCCGGTATGAAGATCGTTGACGTCTTGAACGTCAAAGGCGATCCCTCAATCGCCTTTGACCAGACGCGCCAATATCTCGCCAGGACAGGCCCGGAGAAAGTTAACGCCTTTGTTTCACTCGAATCATCCTCTGGTCCGGCGATCGCCGAAGTCCTTAAACGCGCAAATGTCTCTGATCGCACTCTCATCGCCATGGATGTTGGTCCCGAAACTCTGGACTTGATCAAGGGGGGTACCATTGACGCCAGCGTCTCGCAAAAACCCTGGACCATGGGCTACGTTGGTCTCAAGCAACTCGACGAGATCAACCACCACAAACCACAGCCATTCCAGAACAATTACACCGTAGACTCGTTCGCTCGATATCCCATGTTTGTCGATACCGGCACGGCCCTTGTGACCAAAGACAACGTCGACATCTACCTGGAGAGCGCCAGTAAAGCCGCTTCGCATTAGAAACAACCGGGTCAATACGGGGTGCAGAGACATGCTCTCACCTACGAGAGTTACTGAATCTGCACCAACTCCGCCGGAGTGGATCCATGGCTCGCCGTGGCGTCGAGACCACCCCCGGTAGCATCAGGGTGCTGCGGCGCGCGCCAGTGGTCGATATGGCTCACCTGATGGACGCAGGAGATTGTGCAGTTCGGGGCACATCCCTTTTCTGTCAGAAACTCGCGCTTCACATCGGCCGTCGTGTACCCGGCCAGCGGCACTCCCGGATAGCCTCGCTGCTGCGAGCAATAGTGCACCAGACCGTTCTCGCAGATGTACAGATATCGCCCACCCGCGCGGCATCGCCAATCATTCGGCTCACCATTCGCGATTGCCTCCTGGAAGTGGTTGAACCTTGAGTAGCTGCGTCGCGTCAGCTTCCGCACACGGTCCCACACATCGCGTTCCTTGGCACCGAGCGGCTTCAGTTGTCCGCTGCCGTCATGGATGATGCCAATGGTCGAAGAAAAACCCAGCCCCAGCGCACGCTGCGAAATTGTGTAGGCGTCCTCCGGATTCGCAATGCCGCCGCCCACCACGGAGTTGATGTTCACGTGAAACGCAGCATGTTCTGCCAGCATCTTCAGCTTCGCGTCCAAAACCTTCAGGCTCTTTTTTGAAACCGCATCCGGCATCACGTTATCGATCGAAATCTGCATGTGATCGAGCCCGGCCCGGTTCAGCCGCTCGATGCGATCGGGCATTAGAAGATAGCCGTTCGTGATCATGCCGGCGATCGCGCCGGTCTTCCGAATCCGCGCAATCACCCGGTCAAGCTCCGGATGCAGCAGCGGCTCACCGCCGGAGATCGTGATCACACTTGTCCCCAGGCGGCCTAGATGGTCGATGCGACGTTCCATTTCCTCGATATCGACGGGCTTCGACACATCGTCGTACTCATTGCAGTAGGTGCACGCAAGATTGCAGCGTCGCATGGGCACGATGTGTGCCATGTACGGATGTCCTGTCGACACTAAAGCAGAGCCGATCGATCCAAGTTCCCGGAGTCGCCGTGCCACTTTCTGCATGCGCCCACGCGCCGTCGCCCGACGCCCCGTAATCTCTGCCGTCTCACTCGCCATATCACCTCTTAGTATAAAGAACCGCTCCTCATCGCGCTTCTGCATTCGAGCGTTCTTCCCGTCCGCCCGCAGGTAAGATGCCGTCTCGGCGTCAGGTCTCTCTCCATCCACACCACCACCCATGTACCCTCAACACACCCGAACTTTCCTCGAAAGTGAGATCGTCTTGATGCCCGCGCGCTCCAGGTTCCTCTCCTCTGCCTTTGCTGCCACCCTCCTTTTCGTCCCGTTCAGCCTGCGGAGTCAGACCGCCGCGTCTTCAAGCGCCTTCACCAATAATCTGATGCCCGAGCCCGCCTCCCTCACCACCGGCGATGGCGCCTTCCCCCTCACCACCCCGCTCACGATCCAGCTCGCAGATCCGAACAGCCCCCGCCTCCAAGCCGCCGTCCTGCGCACCCTCAAGCGCCTCGAAGACAAGACCGGCCTGCCCTTCCCGCGCGACCTCAATCTACCCACCTCCGGACGCGTCAACGTTACGATCGATGTCGCCGCGGACCCCTCCCTCCAGACCATCGACGAAGACGAGTCCTACACCCTCACCACCACCGCGTCCGCCATCACTATCAAGTCCCCCACCACAACCGGGGCCCTGCATGCCCTTGCAACCCTGCTCCAGCTCGTCCAGCCTTCGGGTTCCGGCTACATCCTCCCCGCCATCACCATCACGGACAGCCCCCGCTTCCGCTGGCGCGGCCTCATGATCGATTGCGGCCGCCATTTTGAACCCATGGATGTCCTCAAGCGCAATCTGGACGCCATGGCTGCGGTAAAACTCAACGTTTTCCATTGGCACCTGACGGAAGATCAGGGTTTCCGCATCGAGAGCAAGGCGTTCCCCAAGCTCACCGGCGTCGGTTCAGACGGCCTTTTCTACACGCAGGAGGACGCCCGCGAGCTTGTCCGCTACGCCCACGCGCGCGGCATCCGGGTCGTCCCCGAGTTCGAGATGCCCGGTCACTCCGCCGCCTGGCTCTTCGCCTACCCCGAGCTCGCCTCCGGCACCAACCCCACCGGGATTCGCCGTGAGTTCGGCGTCTCCGACTTTGCCATCGATCCTACCCGCGAAGACACCTACACGTTCTTGCGAAAGTTCCTCACCGAGATGGTCGCAATCTTTCCCGATCAATACATCCACATCGGCGGGGATGAGGCCCCCGCGCCCGACTGGAAGAAAAATCCACGCATCCTCGCTTTCATGAAGGCTCACGATCTCAAGGACAACGATGCCCTTCAGGCGTACTTCAATCAACGCATCCTTAAGATTCTGACCAGCCTTCACCGCCGCATGGTTGGTTGGGACGAGATCTTCAACCCCGCTCTGCCGAAAGATGTCGTCGTTCAATCCTGGCGTGGCGAAGCCTCCCTCGCGAAAGGCGCTGAAGCCGGATACCAGGGGGTTCTTTCCGCCGGGTACTACCTTGATGGCATGCGACCTGCCGGCGTTCACTACCTCGTCGACCCCGTTCCCGCCAACACCACCCTGACGCCCGAACAGCAGAAGCTCATTCTCGGTGGCGAGGTCGCCATGTGGGGCGAGCAGCTCGACGCACGCTCCATCGACTCCCGCCTCTGGCCACGAACCGCTGCTATCGCCGAGCGCTTCTGGTCCGCGCAGTCTGTCACCGATGTGGACGACATGTACCGGCGTCTCGAGTCCATCTCGATCGAGCTTGAGTCGTTAGGGCTTGAGCACCTCAAGGCAGAGCCGGCCGCGCTTCGAGAGCTTGCAGGCACCGAGCGGATCGACGCATTACAAACTGTCGCCCAGGCCCTTGAACCCGTCAGCTTCGGCGAGCGCTACCAACAGCAGCACACCTCGCAACTTACGCCCCTCACCAGCTTCGTGGACGCCGTCCGCCCCGACCCGTCGATTCGTCACCGCCTGGAGCTCGCCGCGCGTACGTTCCTCGGCGATCCACAAGGATCTTCGCCACAGGTCGTCAGCGCACGGCAACAGATTAACGCGTTTTTTCAATCACTCGGTACCGCGGTGCCCGAAGTTCGACAGCAGATGCTCGTCTCTCCTCGGCTGCAGCAGCTGCAGCCCCGTGTCGACCAGCTTCCTGCGCTTGCGCTCGCCGGCATCGAAGCGATGCAGTATCTCAGCTCCAGAACCGCCCCTCCGGCCGGCTGGAAAGCGAAGAACCTCGCGTTAATCGAGGACGCAAAAAAACCTGCGGTGATCGTCCGTTTTACCTTCCTTCAGGCACTTACAGATCTGGTCAACGCCACATCCGAAGGCAACAAGTAGCGGGTCTCCCGATGGAAAGGAACCGGAATGCTCCGGTCCCTTTCTCCCTGTCTTCCATGCCGCTATGAGTTAATAATCGGAAATGGCACCGCGTCGACCTTCTTGACAGCGCTTGGCAGAAAGGCTCGTTTCGCCTTCTGCCAGGTTCTGCCGACACGATCAGAGGCCATAAAGATCTGTCCGGCCGTCAAGCTGCCAACCACAGGAAAGTGCCCCACCGCCGCTAATCCCATCGAAGCAATGCAGCCGCACTGCGAGCAGTCCGGATCTCCGCCAAACTGGCACGGTGTAATCTGCGTCGTCAGATCCGCCGAGATCGTCTGCGTCGTCCGCGCAAAGATGCACTCTTCCGGGCTTTGCGGGGGCGTTGCTATCTCCTTGATGACACGTTCCTGCATATCCAGCTTCGGATACAGCACCCGCAGTCGCAGCAGCTCCGCCATCACTTCCGCTCGCTGAATCGGCGAAAGAATCTCCGGGTCCGTCGCTCCGCGCTGTGGAGTGAACAGGCTGAACCACACCTTGTTGATCTCCGGCCGCTGGCACCAGAACTCCAAGAACTCTTCGAGATATCCGGGTCGCGACGCGATCTGACTCGTAATCGTGCTGTGTATGGTGATCTTCGCGTCCTTGATGTTTTTCAGAATGCGCTCGTACGTCGCCGGCGCCCGCCGCACATCGTGTTCCGGTTGCAGACCGTCGATCGATACCACCACATTCAGTTTGGTGTACTTCGTCTTCCACTCCGCCGGAATGACACGGAACGCGCTTGTCACCACCTGCGTATGGATTCCGCGCGCCTCAAGCTCCGGCAGCAATCGTTCCACTTCGCGATACCGCACCATGGGATCTCCCCCCACGATCGACAGATGCAAGGGCTTCTGCTCATCTACCACTTGCAGCACATTGCGCACCAGCTCATCGCCCTTAAAGTCGGAGAGCTCGCGCAGCTTCGTTTCGCCGCCCAGATGCGCCGCTTCGAACGCGTAACAGCCCGGGCACCGCAACGGGCACTCCTTTGTAATCTCGATCGAAAGTGATGGTGGCCGACCCGCCAGAATGCTTCCCCAGGCCTTTACAACTTCTGACTTCTTCATAGACTCCCTGCTTCTTCGTTCAACAGCGATAGATTGAGTACAGGAGCGATGCAGCTGCGAGCAGTGTCTGCTCCTGTAAGGAATTAGACCCAATCGATCAGATTCGAAGAGGTATTAACGAGAGAGGAATGGATAGATCAACCCATCGTTCCACACGGGAACAACATCTCCGAAGAACCGGAGTCACAAAACGCGTCCCTTGAAGTAATAGGCGGAAAGAGGTCCGAGTTCCCCGATGTGCGAGCAGCATCTTGAGCATCGGCGACGCAACTACCTGGTCAGCAGTAAGCGCGATCAGACCGCAGAACGCCAGTTCACCAAGCAGAGAAAGCTCGACGTCATGGCCACCACTCAGAAAATCATCTCCGGCCCAGACCTGCTCCGTGAGAGGCATCACGAAAAGCAACATCAGGGTCAGCCCAAGAATGACTCTGCTGGCCAGCATCCGCCGGCGTGAGCAGCATAAGGTGTTCTGTGACACGTGCAAGAACAAACGGCAGCCCCGCTTTCAATCCAGACTCATTATATGCAGTTGCCCTCAGAGGAAGCGTGGTCGCATTCTCGGATCGCAATCCTTTTCCGCATCCCATCTACAGCGAAGGTCTTCGCGGAATTGAGTGCCATGGGTCGTTTCCTTGTCGTCGCAGGAGTCTTTTTCATCGTTGCAGGTCTTCTGGTCGTCGCCCTCAAGAAACTAGGTCTCCCTCTCGGCCGCCTTCCCGGCGACCTCTCCTGGCGGGGCAAGAACGTCTCCGTCTTTGCCCCGCTCGGAACCTCTCTGCTGCTCAGCGTCCTGCTCTCACTCGCTTTCTTGCTATTCAACTTTCTTCGTCGCTAATCCAGCAATCGCCTACTTCGCCTTGCTCGCCTGCCGCGCCGCCGCGAATTCATCGCCCGGCAGCCACTCCACCGAGCTCTTCGCTGTCAGCACCTTCCATCCCAGTTCCATGCCGAACCGCGCCAGCTTCGCGTTGCCGGCGAAGTCCATGTCCGGCGTGTAGTTGTCAGAGAAGTTGTGGTACCGGTGCTCGTTATAATCCTTCTCCTGCGCCCTGCCCCACGCAGCGTCGTGCCCCTCATACTTCGTGCCCGTGTCGATCGAGAACGCCGGAATACCTACCCGCGACAGGCTGAAGTGATCCGACCGGTAGTAGCTCCCCGCTTCCGGCCGCGCGTCCGGCACAATCGTCAGACCAAACTCCTTCGCCGTTGCCTGCACCGTCGGGTAGAACGTCGTCCTCTGCGCCCCAT
>CAXTCB010000036.1:0-24787 GCA_964242875.1 uncultured Acidobacteriaceae bacterium | reverse complement strand
CCAGCTTTCTCGATCCCGACTCCGACCCCAAGGGCTCCGGCTACCAGATCCGCCAATCCCTGATCGCCGTCGGCTCCGGCGGCATCTGGGGCAAGGGCGCCAACAAAGGTACCCAAACCCAGGGCGACTTCCTCCCCATCCCCTACACCGACTTCATCTTCGCCGCCTTCTGCGAAGAGCACGGCTTCGTCGGTGCCATCGGCATCCTTGTGCTTTATTTCCTTATACTTATGCGACTCATCCAAAACGCCCAGACCGCCTCTGACCTCCCCGGCAGCTATCTCATCATGGGCATCGTCGCCGTCA
The DNA here is from genome assembly GCA_964242875.1 of uncultured Acidobacteriaceae bacterium. Classification (GTDB taxonomy): domain Bacteria; phylum Acidobacteriota; class Terriglobia; order Terriglobales; family Acidobacteriaceae; genus Edaphobacter. Next base: position 24,481 of record CAXTCB010000036.1, on the reverse strand, counting down.
TCCTGTTCCAGATCGCCGTCAACATCGGCATGGTTCTCGGCCTCATGCCCGTCACCGGTATTCCCCTTCCTCTTCTCAGCTACGGCGGCAGTTCCGTCCTCTTCACCTTCCTGGCGCTCGGCATCGTGATGAACATCCGGATGCGACGCTTCGTGAATTAACGCAATAGTATGAACGAGATGGCAAGCTTCTTGCCACCAATCTTGTTACATGGCTGGCCGCGATCGAGCGATCGTGCCATACTGAAAGCACTTGAGATCGGCTGTAGATGCCATCTCCGGCAATCCACTCCCTTCGGCGCACGGCGCCACGAGTGGCACTGAATTTAGCAGAAAAGGCCGGCCAGCCAGAGATTCGATCGAACCCGTTGGCCGGGCAGGTTTTCAGGCGAATGATCGTATCCGGATGGCAAACGGCCCCGCCTCGCACCCGCGAGATTGTTTTGGCCACATCCCCTTGCTCGCCAGCGTCTCCCGCGTCCTCTCGTTCTTCTGATCCGTCCGGTATCACCGCGCACCCGCCCTTAAAGGCTGTCTGCTCGGCTGCTTCAACATCTTTTCTGATATCGGTCGCAGTCCCACGAGCCCTCGCACGCCGCGCCTGCCCGTCTTTCCCGGGGTGTGACTAAGCCTAATCGGCTCAGTCACTTCCGATCGTTCTTCTGACTCGTCTGCCGTCCGCGACCCTCAATCGGGGCCGGGCAGAAAGAGCAGAACTGAATGTCGAAAGAGATTTACATCTCCTCCACGCCGCACGAGACGCGGCTCGCGATCGTCGAACACGATGAACTCACCGAGATTTACTACGAGCGCGAGAACGAGTACACGCTCGCAGGATCCATCTACAACGGCAAGGTAACGCGCGTCCTCCCGGGCATGCAGTCCTCCTTCGTCGATGTCGGCCTGGAGCGCGATGCCTTCCTCTACATCACTGATTTCATGGAAGAAGCCGGTGATTCTGCCGACTTCGACACCGCCGACAATCGCGGCCGCTCAAACGGGCGCCGCAATGAGCGCGGTCGTGACACCCAGCCGGGCGAGAGCGCAGCCGGAGAGGGACAGGTCCAGCCCTTCTCGGAGACCAGCGCCTTCACTCCGTCGTCAGAGCCAAGGAGTGGTGGCTCAGCAGAAGATCGGGCTCCTGAAAGAACCGCTCGCACCGACCAGAGCGAACGCGGTGACCGTAATGAGCGTGGCCGCCGTCGCGGACGCGGCGGTAATCGGGATGCGACCTCGCGTGAAACCCGGCCCGTCGAGGACCTCCCGCCCGCAGAAGAGCAACGCCCGTTCCCGGTTGCTCCAATCCAACTCGGCACACCAGAGCCGGGCAACGAGACAGAGTTAGGAGAAGGAGCCCCGGGAGCTGACGGCAGCCGCCGCTGGCGGGGCCGGCGCGGACGGCGTCGCGGTCGTGGGGGAAACCGAGAGGTTCTACCTCTTAACGAGTTGCAGACGCCATCAGCGGAGGCTGACGCCTTCGCGCCCGATCCCTCCTCCGGGTATGACCTTGCCGACTCCGGCGAGGAAAGGGATTTTGACGCTTCCGCAGCCGTGAACCCGGTCGCACCCGATCCGTTCCGTGCAGCCGAATCTTCTGACACACGGCCTGAGGTCACCACGCCGATCGCTTCGCCAGCGATCCCCGCTTCTGGTTCCTCCCTTGAGCGGCACGAAGACCGGAGTGCCGGTTCCCGTGACAGCAATGATCGCGGTCGACGCGATCGCGGCGGCCGTGGCCGCGATCGGCATGACGATCGACCGCGCGCTCCTCGTGGATTCGCCCCGTCACGATCGCTCTACGGCGTCGATGAGGCAGCTGCTGGTCAGTCAGAGAGCGATGGACCAGCGATTGAACCAATGATTCTTCCAGGGGAGAGCCTGTCGAAGTACCGGAAGGGAGGGGAAGCGTCCCCGCCATCACCTCAGGCTTCGCTTGCGGCTGCCCCTGCTCCAGAGTTCCAGCTGCCAGGGACCTGGGATGGCGGTACTGTGCTTCCTGGCGAAACCCTTCGACCCCGCACCCCTGCTTCCGGTGCGGCCCACGAGCCACGTCGCGAAGGAGGCCGTGATGGGGGCCGTGATCCCCGTTCAGAAGGTCGGCGCAAGGATCGTTTCCCGCAGCGACCGTCCGCCACCCTCACCTCGGCTCCGGTCGCATCCTTTCGCAATGAGCCGGCGCCGGTAGAGCCGGATGGGGACGGACTTGTGGTGGCGACCCCGCCCGAAGCCGAGGCAATGGTGGCTGAGGCAGCGCCCGCTCTTCCCTCCAACGAATTCCAGGAAGCCCCGGCGGCAGGGACGCAAGAGTTCGCTGCGGAACCCGTCAGCATTGCGCCTGCTCCGGTCGATCAGGAGTATGAACCCACGGAAGGGTCTGCATCCTACCGGTTCGATCCGCTTCCACCGCGTGAGTTTCGGCAGCCCGCGACCGAGACGGAAACTGTTGTTGAGGAGCCGGCTCCTACGCACAGCATCACCCCACCGGCCGGTACGCCGCTCGCGCCCTTGCAGATGGACAGTGATTTGCCCTCTCCGGCGACGCTCGAGCACATGGGTGAAGCTCCCGTGGCTCATGATCTTACGTCCATCACGCCGGAAGGCGAGATGCACTCGCAGGCACCGGCTCCCCCACCGGAGCAGGAGATCGACGAGCCCACGGCACCGATCCAACATGAAACTGCAATTCTTCAGGTGCAGACAGAGAGCCAGCCTGATTCCCAGGCGGAGATCGAGAGCAGCGCTTCCGAACCGCTGGCCACGTCGCACACGGCGGTCGCGCCAGAAATCTCTCCTGAAGCGGACGACCTGATCGTCGAAGAACTCTCTCACGAACGGGACAACGGCTCCGACGACGTGGACGAAGAGGACTTTCAAACCACCACCCTTCACGCTGCCTCCATAGAAGAGATGGACTACGACGACGATGAGGAGGAAACGCTTGAGGGGGCTGCAGACCTTGGCACCATGTTGCGCGAAATGTCGATCGACCAGATCACGCAGCCAGCCGAACCGGCCATTGAAGAGGAAGAGGATGACTTCGCCTTCGAGGAAGAAGACTCCATCGAAGATGGTGCCTTCCCGGGGTCCTTTCAGGAAGCAGCCTCAGTGGATCCGATGGGCTTTACTGAAGCGGACTTCAGCGAGAACCGCGCTGACAGCGACGGTGACACCTTCAACGCGCCTCGAGCGATCGGGGAGACGGAGGGTCAAACACTGGACCAGCAGCGGAACGACCGTCGCCGTGGCGGCCGTCGTGATGGACGCCGCGGTGGTCGGGATCGCGATCGTGGTGGCGACCGCGCGCGTTCTTCAAGCCCGATGTCGACAGGGAGCACCAGCGGAGACCGAAGCTCGGGCGGCCGTCCGGGCCGTCGGGATGGACATCGTTCCGCGCAGACGACCAACCTGCCCGCGATCAGCGACCTGCTGAAGCCCGGCCAGGAGGTCCTGGTACAGATTGCGAAGGAACCGATCGCCAAGAAGGGTGCGCGCATCACCTCGCACATTGCCCTTCCAGGCCGTTTCCTGGTCTTCATGCCTACGGTGAATCACACTGGCGTCTCGCGCAAGATCGAGTCCGACGGGGAACGCCGCCGCCTGAAGGAGATTCTTCTTTCCGAAAAAGGTGAGGCTTCCGGCGGCTTCATTGTTCGCACCGCCGCGGCAGGAGCCACGGAAGAGGAGCTTCGCAGCGATCTTCGCTTCCTGCTGAATCTCTGGGCCGACATCAAGCAGCGCAGCGAATCGTCCAAGTCACCCGCGCTGATCTACCACGATCTCAATCTGGTTGAGCGCGTTCTGCGCGATCAGGTTACGGATAACTTCTCCGCCATCTGGGTCGACACGGAAAGCGAGTACGAGCGTGTTCTACGCTTTCTGCAGCGCTTTCAGCCTTCCCTTATCCGCCGGGTTAAGCTGTACACCAAAGAAACGCCACTGTTTGAGCAGTTCGGCATTACGGAAGAGATTAACAAGGCGCTGCGCTCGAAGGTCTGGCTCAAGTCCGGCGGATCGATCGTCATCAACCAGACCGAAGCCCTCGTTGCCATTGACATCAACACCGGCAAATACGTGGGCAAGACGGCGCGTCTGGAAGACACCATCGTCAAGACCAATCTCGATGCCATTCCGGAGATCGTTCGGCAGATCCGGCTGCGCGATCTCGGTGGCATCATCATCATTGATTTCATCGACATGGACGAGCGAAAGAATCGCCACAAAGTCATGGCAGTGCTCGAGGAGGAGTTGAAGAAGGATCGGGCGCCATCCAAGGTGCTGCAGTTCAATGATTTTGGTCTTGTCGCGATCACTCGCAAGCGCGTCAAGCAATCGCTCGAGCGAACGCTTTCCACCACCTGCGGGATCTGCGCCGGTACTGGAATGGTCAAGTCAGCCGTGACCGTGTGCAACGACATCTACATCGAGATGCGCAAGATGCAGAAGCATCTCGACCGTGGCGACATCATGCTGCGGGTCAATCCTGAGGTGGTCAAGCAGCTCAAGAGCCCAACAGCCAAGTGGCTGCAGGAGATGGAAGAGATGGTCGGAAAGACGATCCTCATCAAGTCCGATCCGACTCTCCATCCGGAGCAGTTCGACATTCACTAGAAATCCTCCGCACAGAGCGAGCGAGCATCCAAAACCTGGATGCCTCGTTTTGTTTGATGAGATCGTTGTGCGGTAACCGTGCGAATGGATCGATTTAGGAAAACCGCGCGTCTTACACAACATCAGGGTTAGCCCTGGGTTACTGCTAACCAGGGCATCAGCCCGCATCAGGGAGTTCCGTATTATGACCAGGTCACACCGTCAATCCTTCGTTCCCGGCCGCCTCAGCGGTCCTGTCGCGGCTGCTCTTCTTTTGGCGCCCCTGTCCGCGACGTTGCATGCGCAGCAGGGTGAGAGCTTCCCGACACGAATCGCGCCGCTCACCGTGCAGCAGCCGAGTGAAGCGCATCCGTCACTGAACCTGGATCTGCAGGCGGCGTTGCACACGCCGCTCGATCTCTCGTTGTCAGAGGAAAGCGCTTCTTCCTCCAGTTCGTCTGTGGGCAGCGATGCAACAGCTTCAGCAGACCGCCTGAACCTTATGGCCGATCCCGGGGCAGGCGGGAACATGCAGCCGCCACCGCGACGTCGCCGGTATGGCCGGCCAAACTACAATGACCGCTGGCACAACGCCGACGGGTCGAATCGGCTCGCGTTTGTAGCGGGCGTTGGCTTTGAAATTCCAGTGGGCGATGCCACCTCGAATTACCTCAGCACGAACGTTCATTTTCAGGTCGGTGGCGGCGTGAACTTCAGCAAAAAGCTCGCCGTTCTGCTGCAGTTTGATTACGATCGGTTTGGCGTCCCGGGAGCGATCCTGAACAATCAGGAAGCCCTCTATAACAATCTTGGCTTCACAGATTCCAACGGCAATGCCGTCGATTTTTCCGGCCTTGATGCGAATGCTCACATCTGGTCCTTTACTTTGAATCCGACGCTGAACTTCTACCAGGGTGAGAAGCTTGGAGCCTACGCCGTCGTTGGCGGAGGTTTCTACCACAAGGTGACCAACTTTACCTTGCCGCAGGTAGGGGAAGGCTTCGACTACTACTACGGACAGTATGAGTACACCTATAATCAGAACATCGACACCTACACGAGCAATGCGCCTGGCGTGACTGGCGGTGTTGGCGTGACGTATAAGCTCTCTCGCTTCGCCAATCAGCGTTTCTTCGCCGAAGCTCGATACGTGCATACATTTAATCAGTTTCGCGCCGGCGACCCCAACTACTCGGGAGCGGGCACGCCCTACAACCTCTACCCACCCAACTCGAATGAGAGCAGCTACATTCCGATCACCCTCGGAGTTCGCTTCTAGACTCGAGATCAGATGCAGAGCGGGCCCGGCACTTGCCGGGCCCGTTCCCTATTACAAACGGAATCAGAACAGAAGCTTGTTCCGGATAGCGAATCCCGCCAGAACGCCCGCCACCGTAAGCAGGCTGATAAGGATCTGGTGTGCTGTGCCTCGCTGTCGTGCTTCCCACGTATTACGCCAGAGCATGAGCAGAAGCACACCGATCAGCCCGATCTCCTGCCGCCACTGTGACATCCCCAGGCCTACTCGGGCCGTTACGAAGCCGCCGATCAGAACACAGAAGAACCACATCGTCTCGTGCGTCAGTTTGTAGCCGGCCCGAACCCGGTGGTTCGCGATTACAAAACGTGGTGCAGCCGAAGCTATACCCATGGTGACGATCAAGGCGCACACCACGGTCATGCAGTAACCAGCAAGCACCGAAAGACCAAGGATGGCATATCCAATCATGCAGAGACCTACTCAGAGCAGAAGTCAGAAGTGCTGTATCTCTTCGAACAGGCGCGAATCAGCGATGCATTGCTGACTCGACCATTCCAGTTTCATGCGGCAGGGTTTCGATCAAGTCTACCAGCCGGCCGCTTTCCTCCACATAGAAGACATCCTCGATCCTCACGCCAAGCTTCTCCTCCGGAAGATAGATTCCTGGCTCAATCGTGAAGACCATCCCCTTATCAAGCCTGATATGCGGGTCCATCGGATCGTGAACATCGATCCCCACGGAGTGACCGAGACCGTGCAGGAAATACTTTCCCAGCGGCTCGCCATGGAGGTCCTTGCCATGTGTGTTGATGTAGTCGTACGCCACCTTGTCCAGCGAATCCGTAACGGCCGGGGTCGATCGGTCGTTCAGGCTTCCTATGCGGAACCTTCCCGCGACAAAGGCCGCCGCGGCCGCGCGCTGCGCTCCCAGCACGATGTCATAAATCTCTTTCTGTCGGGCGGTGAACTTGCCGCTCACCGGCATGGTGCGTGTGATGTCAGAGGCGTACATGCTGCGCTCGCAGGCAGCGTCGATCACCACCAGGCCACCTGTCTCCATCGCATGATCGTTGCTCGAGTAGTGCAGCACCGTTGCGTTGATGCCTGAGCCGACAATGGGCGGGTAGCTCCATCGCTCGCACCCTTCTGTCATAAAGGTGCCCAGCTCTGCTCCGGCCACAGCCTGCTCCTGCACGCCCGGCCGGATCGCCCGCATGCCGGCTCGCTGCCCATCGATGGAAGCATCACTCGCCTTCTTGATCAGCGCAATCTCCGCCGGCGACTTCACCGTTCGTAACAACATCGTGAGACCGCGCACATCCTGCGCTTGAATGGCCGTTGGCTGCAGGCCGAGAATCGGCCCCACGAAACTCATGGCCGCGGCAGCCGCTGGCATGTCCGTCTGCGTCCAGAGCGTGCGGGAACGACGCCGGTCTTCGGCAACAAAACTGCCAAGGACTTCCGGAAGCGTACTCATCGGCATCACCGCATCCACCGACGCCTCCGCTGCGGCACCGGCCGTTGTGGCATCCATCTTCTCGCCGGTGTACTTCTCCATCACCAGGTTGCGAGACGGCAGAAACAGGATCTCGCGATATTGGTGCGCCGGCACCGTCTGGCCGGATCGCGGCACAACCGTCTCCGGTCCCGCGCCCATCACAAGCAGCGCCGCTCCCGGCTCAGTCCACCCCGTCAGATAGAAGAAGTCGGAGTCCTGCCTGTATAACGTCAGTTCATCGGTCGGCTCCGCAGCCGCAAACAGGATCGCCGCGCCTCCTTGCAGCTTGTCCGCCAGGGCCACGCGTCGCTTGTGATACTCCGTCTTCGGCACAGACTCGATCGCTCTTGCAGAGACGCTCCAGCCCATGACGATCAGGCACATCGTTGCCATTGCTATGTGTCGCACCACGCCTCCGCTCTCATCTCAAATCAGTCTCAGATGCCGACTGGATAGGGCTTCTCATGCATCTCGGCACCCGCGTTTCCACCGCGCTCAAAGCGTCCTTGCAGCAGGCTCAGCAGCCCTGTGTACCAATATCCCAGAACAAACAGCAGCAGAAACGGCACTGTAAAAAAGTTCTCGGTCGTCACCGCATACCAGACCGTATACGCGAAGTAGCACCCCAGCCCAAGCTCCACCCAAGGCACCCATCCCAGCCGCTTCCGATACTTCTTCGCCTGGCTTTTCTCACCCTTCTTCGTCACAGAGTATTTGGGTGTTCGCGCGAACGCCGTTTGCACACCGAAGAATGCCTCCAGCACGGCCTTCGTGTTCGTGATGGTCAGTCCAACACCCAGCGCCATCAGGAACGGAACATACGCAATCGTCTTCCACCAGGAGCGCGGATACAGCTCTCTCTGGCTCACCAGATAGAACGAAGAAACGGACATCGTGCTCGCCATAAACAGCGGCAGATCGATCAGCATCATCTGCAGGTAACCCTGCCAGCTGCGGATGATCATCGCCGGCATCAGTAGCGTGCTCAGCACGATCATCAGCGGGTAGCTGATGTTGGCCGTCAGGTGGTACCACGCCTCAAGCTTCGTGTGCCACGGTGCATCGCTCTTCAGGATCCGAGGCAGAATCTTCTTTCCTGTCTGAATCAATCCTTTGGCCCATCGCGCCTGCTGCGTCTTGAACGCCGTCATCTCGATCGGCAATTCGGCAGGACACTCCACATCCTGCAGGTACTTGAACTTCCACCCAATCAGCTGCGCCCTGTAGCTCAGGTCGGTGTCCTCGGTCAGCGTGTCGTGCTGCCATCCGCCAGCCTCGCCGATCACGCGCCGTCGCCACATCCCCGCCGTTCCGTTGAAGTTGAAGAATACGCCGGCGCGCGATCGGCCGCCATGCTCCAGCACAAAGTGCCCATCAAGCAGGATTGCCTCCACCTGCGTTAGAAAGCTGTAGTTCCGGTTCAGGTGGGTCCATCGCGTCTGCACCATGCCGACACCCGGTTCGGCAAAGTGATCAATCACCTGCATCACCCACTCACGCGGCGGCACGAAGTCCGCATCGAAGATTGCGACAAACTCGCCCCGCGCTACATCAAGCCCGGCATCCAGCGCACCGGCTTTGTAACCGTGCCGGTTCGTCCGATGAAGATAGACGATCGGCTGCGGCTCCAAACCATTCGACCCCGCTCTGTACCGCTCAACGATCCGCCGCGCCACATCCTGCGTCTCATCCGTCGAATCATCGAGCACCTGGACTTCAAACCGATCGCGCGGATAGTCCATCCGACACACCGCATCGATCAGGCGCTCAATGACAAACTGCTCATTAAAGATTGGCAGCTGGATCGTCACAAACGGCAGCTCGCCCTCGGCAAACCGCGCCGGCGGCTCCGCCCACTTCGCCTCTTTTCTTTTGTTCTTGTAGTACAGCCACACCAGCTGGTAACGGTGAATACCGTAAAAAGCCAGGATCACCATCACGATGAAGTAGGGAATCAGCAGCGCCGTGTCAAACGCATTCCACCGATACAGATGCTCAAAGGTCTTATCCGCATAGTGAGTCTTCCAGTAATGCCCTAGCCCATGCGGCGCCGCAAAGAAAATACCTGCGACCGCGATCTTGGATGCAAGCGAAGAGAACAGGATGGGGCTCCAGGGTTGATCTGAAAGGTCTTTCCGATTCTATCGTGGTGCCATCGTGCAAGCTGATCGCCATGTCCGCGGCTCGCGGGATCGAGCGAGTGCCTCGAAAGTGGGAGTTACTCGAGAGAGGCACGACTCTACTCTGGCTGCGCTATGTCAACCTTCACCCACCTGCTCCGAAACAACCTTCGCCTCCACCGCCGGCTGCGCGCCCGCGCCTGTCCAACCGTTCTTGATCGCCCGCTTTATCGCCATTGCATGAACCTGGCAAGGGCTCAGGGGCTCTCAAAGGGAGACGCTCTGCGCTTCACCATCCGGACCCGCGAGACGTACTTCTAAACCTCATCCGGCTGGTCATACCGCGAGACTTCGACCAGATTGCCGTCCGGATCGCGAACGTAGATCGACTGCATGGGCCCGAGTGCACCCGAGCGAGCCACAGGGCCCTCCACGATCACCACGCCCTCGATCAGCAGGTGTTCCAGCCACTGATCGAGGGGCGTCCTGGTGATGAAACAAAGATCGCCCGAGCCCGGGGTGGGCTTCAAAGCATGCGGCTCGATCTCCCGGCCTTTCTGGTGCAGGTTGAGCTTTTGCTGGCTAAACCGCAACGCCCATCGGCCGGAGGTCTCCTCCGAGGCACATCCGAGCACTCGCGTGTACCAATCCACCGTGGCAGCCACATCCTCACACGTGAGTACCAGGTGATCCAGTCGCAGTATGGTTGGTGCGGTCACGTTCGTTTCCTTCATAAAAAAAGCATCCCTCACACGGAGGGATGCTTACAGACAAGGTACCGGCTTCTTCAGCGAAGCTCTAGTTCAAGAACAGGGTCCGGTAAAGCGTGTCCCGCTGCTTCGGCACGAAGCCCGCATCCCGGATGATCCGCCGCAGCTCCTCCTCGGTTGTTGAGTTCGAGGTGCCGGCGGCTTTCACGACGTTCTCTTCCAACATCACCGATCCAACATCATTGCCACCGAAGCGCAGCCCCATCTGCAGCACCTTCAATCCCTGCGTGACCCAGCTTGACTGCACATTCTCGATGTTGTCCAGGTACATGCGGCTGATCGCCAGTGTCTTCAGGTACTCGACCGATGTCGCCTCATCCCATCCACGGCCGCCTAAAGCCGTGTTGTTCGGCTGGAACGACCACGGGATGAACGCCGTAAAGCCGCCTGTCTCTTCCTGCAGCCGACGCACCACCTCAAAATGATTCACCCGGTGTTCCATCGTCTCGCCTACGCCAAACATCATCGTCGCCGTCGTTCGCATGCCCAGTTCGTGTGCCGTCCGATGCACGTCGACCCAGTCCTGGGTCTTGCACTTCAGCCGGGCGATCTTGTGCCGGACTTCGTCATCCAGGATCTCCGCGCCGCCGCCCGGGATCGACTGCAGCCCCGCATCCCGCAGCCGCATGATCGTATCGCGGAGCGAAATCTCCGAGTACTCCGCGATCGCCAGAATCTCGCTGGCGCTCAAACAATGCAGCCATATAGCTGGGAAGCGGTCCTTGATCCCGCGAAACAAACTCTCAAACCAGTCAATCTTCAGGTCAGGGTGAATGCCGCCCTGCATCAACACGCCCGTGCCGCCCATCTCGAGCGTCTCCGCAATCTTCGCGTAGATTGTCTCGAAGTCGAGGATGTAGCCCTCGGCCGCCATCTTGCCCTTCAGCGGCCGGTAAAACGCGCAAAACGTGCAGTACTCCGTGCAGAAGTTCGTGTAATTGATGTTTCGATCGATGATGTAGCTGACCACACCCTCCGGATGCAACCGCCGCCGCACCGCGTCCGCTTCCATGCCGATGCCGATCAGATCTTCGCTCGCGAAGCACTCCAGAGCCTGTTCCCGCGATATTCCCATGGCTTAATCTTACGCCCGCCCGGCCTCCGAAACCCTCGCCTTGTCATCCTGGACGAAGTGGAAGGGTCTGCCGTTCACACGACCACTTCGGACGAAAATAAGACACCCGAGCTACGTCTTCAGTGCGATCGCGCACCCAGCACAAACGCCAGCACGACCAGCAGCAGCACCAGAACGATGGCTACCAGGCCTGCCATCACGAGCGACCGTAGCCCAGCGACCTGCTTCTCCAGCGCCTCGACCCGGAGTTGCGCCAGCTCCGCAGCCATGCGCGCCCGCTTGGCCTCGGCCGCCCCCTCGCTCACGTGTGCAGCAAAGGCATCCAGCTGCTCGGCCAGCGCGATATGTGCCTTCGCCACCTTGCCCAGATCGCCGCGCACGCTCTGGGCCATCTCGTCCAGCTTGGCATCGCTGGCATTTCGCTGCGCCAGGTACTTGTCCGCCATCGGCACCACCCGCGAGACGTGCGGCAGCAGCTCAACCAGCTGCGGAAGATATTGCAGGAACAACTTGGGCCACATAGCTCCCAAGTCTACCTCGATGCGATAGCAAGACACCTGACCTAATCCGTCGCCAGCCCCACCACCGGCCAGCCATTCTTCCAGTCAATCGTCGAAAGCTGCAGCGATGGTTTGCCAGATCCGGGATCATACGCGTGATACACCAGCAGGTCTTCGCCGGCTGGCACCGTAACCGCCGTCTCTCCACCCGGTCCTGCCCATCGCGCATTTGCCGCCAGTACGGCTGTTCCGCCGCCATCGAGCAAAGCCTTACCACTCTCATCCACATAGGGCCCTGTCACCGACTCCGACCGCCCCACCACGGTGTGATACGTACTCTTCGCCCCACGGCAGCACAGATCCCACGAGGTAAACAGGTAGAAGTACTCGCCGTGGCGGATCAACGACGGCGCCTCGATCGCCTCCGAGTCCGGCGGCAGCCCATTCACGTGATACCCCAATCCTTCCGTCGACTCCGTCCTCGGCCCTGATCCGTTCGCCCGTCGTGCCAGGCTGTATAGCTTCGTGTCCTTCGCGCTCAGCATCCCCGTCCGGTCATCCAGCCGCCGCATCTTGATTCCGTCCCAGAAGCTCCCAAACGCCAGCCATCCATGCCCTTGCGCGTCCGCGATGTACGCCGGATCGATGGCATTGAAGTTATCTGTCGCCTTTGACTCGAACACCAGGCCCTTGTCCACCCAGCCGTACTTTGGACTCGCCGGATCAAGCGTCTTCGTCACCGCCAGCCCGATCCCGCTCGTGTTCTTTCCAAACAGCGAGTACGCATAGTACATCCTGTACTCACCGCCGACCCGCTGCACATCCGGCGCCCACAGCTCCGTTGTCTTCGGGCTCTTCTGTTTGATCCAGTGCGGAATATCGGCAAACACCTGACCGCACCGCCGCCATGTCTTCAGGTCCTCTGAGCACCGCACCGCAAACTGCCCGCCCTCCGATGACTTGCCGGTCGCAAACACGTACCAGGTCCGGCCATCCTTCGCCATCGAAGGATCATGCGTGCCTTCGACCGCGCCTGTCACCGGAAGGACCCGTGCCTGAACGGAAACTGCCGCCAGCAACAAAGCACTCATTCGTACCAGATCTTTGAGCCGCATGCGTCCCTCGCCTAGACCGTCACCGCGCCGCGCCGTCGACCGGCCCACCACCGCTGCGTCACCACGGCCGTCGTCAGCAGCAGAATCGCCGCCACGATGCATTGCGACCACAGGCAGTAAATGCACCATTTCTGGATCACGTAGGCCTCCAGGTACGTCAGCATCGCCGCAAAAAAGAATCCCACCTCCGCCAGCACCAGCGTGAGTCCCATGCGTCCCAGCAGCGCCGCAATTGCCATCATCCCGTATCCCGCAATCCCCAGAGCCGCCACAGGCACATGCACCGTTCCCGGCTTCTCATCAAACAGCTTCGGCGGAAACACCGCGTACTTCGAGTGATTCACCACACCACAATCAAAGCGCTCGGTCACCGCACACGGCGGCGCCAGCCCCGGATCCTGGTTGTGCACCCGCAACGCCAGCACACTGACAAACATCCCGGCCACCGCCAGCAGCGCAATCAAAAATCGCATAAGCCCAGTCTACTTTCCTGCCTGCGTCACACAACGAAGCTGCTCCGCACTGTCTACGGAAGGACCTCTCCAGTCATCAGACGCCGCCTTGTCATCCGCGCGCCCGAGCGACATCCTACTTATCGCCCTTCTCCGGTTTCGGCGGATAATGCTCAAACATCTTGCCGACCGACTTCCATACCTGATCCTCGTTCTTATGCTGCGAGTCAGCAACCCGGTCTTCTACCGCCTTCCCACGCCATACCACCTCATTGCTTCGACCTTCCACCATATCCACCGTCAGGATGCCCATGGTCCGGGGCACCTCGCGCGTCGTCGACCAGTCTGGGCCGCCCCATCCTCCGTACCCACCCCAGCCGCCCCATCCACCCCACGGTCCGCCGCCCCAGCCAAACCCGTCGCTCGTCGTCTGCCGATCGACCAGATCCCGCTCGCGAAAGTGATACGCCACCTTCACATCAGGTACCTGCCCGGGCTGCACCGGATTCAGTCCTTTCGCTTCGAGAGCGCTCGTCACGTACTTCGGCACAAACTGCGTCCACAAGGGATCATCGGTATTCTGCCCGGCCGGCATGATCTGAAACGTCCGGAAGTCACCAAACGCCGCCTTCTCCCGCCAGTTCACCTTCACATCCTGCGCTCCAGCGACCGCACCCACGCTCGCCATAACCACCAACACCGCCGCTATCCGTGTCCCAAAGCCTCGCATCTGCATCCCTCGCGTTCTTCTCTTGTTTAGACGCGCCATCATCAGCGGCGATTCGCTCTTCACCCTCGCTCTGCTGCCATCCCCAGCCGCCGTTCCATCACCTGAACGGCGCCCTCGTTCGCATCCACCAGCACAAACTCCCGCCCGTGCCGTGCCGCCGCTTCGCCCGTTGTCCCGCTGCCCGCAAAGAAGTCCAGCACCACCTCGCCGGCGTTTGAGTGCACCTTGACGATCCGCTCCAGCACGCCTACCGGCTTCTGCGTCGGATACCCCGTCTTCTCCTTGCCCGTCGGACTCACAATCGTGTGCCACCACACATCGGTCGGCGTTTTGCCCACGGCCGCCTTCTCCGGCCCCACCAGCTCCGGCGCCATGTACGCGATCCGGTCACACGCCTCCAGGTTGAACGTGTACCGCTCCGGATCCCGCGTGTACCACAGCAGATTGTCGTGCTTGGCCGGCCATCGCCGCTTTGCCCGCGCGCCGTAGTCATACGCCCAGATGATCTCGTTCTGAAAGCACTCTCGCCCGAACACCTCGTCCAGCATCACCTTCGCATAGTGCACCTCGCGATAATCGATGTGCAGAAACAGGCTTCCTGTCTCCGCCAACACCCGCCGCGCTTCGATCATGCGTGGCCGCAGAAACCCGATGAAGTCGTCATAGTCATCCGCGTACCCGGCCCCGCCTGTGCCGGCCTCAGTCTCGCCGATCTGCTCCGTGCGATATCGCTTCCCGCCAAACCCCACCCGGTCGCCCGCCACATCCTGCACCGTCCGCATCCGCGGACGCGTCTGTCGCCGCCCCGTGTTAAACGGCGGATCGACATAGATCAGCGCCACGCTGCCTGTCGGCATCCCCTGCAGCACGGGCAGGTTGTCTCCCAGCACAATCCGACTCATCGCCCCTCGTATCCAGTCCAGCATTGCCTCATGCGTCATCCCCCGATCGTGTCTTTGGCCTTCGCTGCCCGCCCGTGTACAGTTCCCCCAGACTCATCTTCTCAGCCCGTGCCCGTTCCTCACCTCATCCACGCCATGCTGACCGATATCGGTCGCTCCCGCCGTCATAACGAAGATGCCTGCGCCATCTCTCCCGAGATCCCCGCCTTCGTCGTCTGCGATGGCATGGGTGGCGCCGCCGCCGGCGAGATCGCCAGCCGCCTCGCCGCCAGCACCTTCCTCAACCACCTCGGCGCAGCCCCGCCTACAGGCGCCAGGCCGCAGACGCGCCTGCAAACGGCCATTCTCGCCGCCAACACCACCGTGCACAAGCGCTCCATCGATACCCCCGAGCAGGCTGGCATGGGCACGACCCTCGTCGCCCTGCTCTACATTCCCCCACCCCTCAAGGATCGCCGCTCTGCCCCTCGTTCCCCCAAGCCGCGCTTCGTAACACCACCCGATCTCTTCCTTGCCAACGTCGGCGACAGCCGCTGCTATCGTCTGCGTGCCGGTGCCCTGCAGCAGCTCTCGCACGACCACTCCTTCGTCGAAGAGCAGCTCAAAGCCGGTCAGATCACCGCCGACGAAGCCGCCACCTCGCCCATGCGGAACTACATCACCCGCGCCGTCGGCCCGCAGGCTCGCATCCAGCCCGACACCGACAGCTACCGCACAAAGCCCGGTGATGTCTATCTGCTCTGCACCGACGGCCTCACCCGCGAACTTGATGACGAGACCCTCTCCGCCATTCTGCGGCGCGAACTCCCCGCCCGTCCTCCCGCCCAGACCGAGCTCGACCAGGCCTGCGCCGCCCTCATCCACGCCGCCAACGACCACGGCGGTCGCGACAACATCACCGTCCTCCTTCTCGCCGTCATCTAGACTCGGGGCATGTCCAACACCCCGATCCGCTGGGGCATCGTCGGCGCCGGTGCCATCGCCGGCCGCTTCGCCCGCGATCTCATCCACGTTCCCGAAGCTACCGTCGCGGCCGTTTACGCCCGCCGGCCGGAACCGGCCCGACAGCTCGCAGCCGCGCATAACGCCATCGCCGTCAGCACCCTCGAAGCTCTCTTCGCCGCGGGCATTAACGCCGTCTACATCGCAACCCTGCCGGATACGCACCACAGCTTCGCCCGCGCCGCCCTTGAAGCCGGTCTCCCCGTCCTCTGCGAGAAGCCCGTCACCCGCTCGCTCCCCGAGCTCGAGGACTTGCTTACCCTAGCCGCCACCCGCAACCTCCTCTTCATGGAAGCCATGAAGACACCCTTCCTTCCCCTGTATCGCGCCCTCCGCGATCACCTGCTGTCCCCAGAAAGGGGCGGTAGCCCGTCAGCAGGGCAGGGAAGACTCGGCCTGATCGCCTTCGTCCAGGCCGGCAACGCCAGCCCCCACACGCCGCCTGATCATCCATCCTGGAGCGCGGCACTCGCTGGCGGCGCCCTCATGGCCATCGGCGTCTACCAGGCCTTTCTCGCCGTCGATTGGCTCGGACCCACCGTCGAGGTACAGGCCCTCAGCCAGACCTCTCCTGACCATCACACCGCCGCCCCCGTCGACGCCTTTACCCTCGTCCAGTCCCGCCACGATCGCGGCTTCTCCCAGCTCTACGCCGGCCTCGAACTCGCCTCTCCCGGCACTGCTACGCTCTCCGCGGCGAACGGCTTCGCCACCATCCACAAGCCCTGGTGGAACCCCTCGCGCGCCACCATCACCTCACTCTCCGGCCCGCCCCGCGAGTTCCATCACCCCGTCCTCGGTGACGGCCTCCACTACGAGGCCGCGCACTTCTGCGACCTCCTCCGCTCCGGCCTCCGCGAAAGTCCCATCGTCACCCACGCCCACTCCCGCGCCGTCATGCATCTGCTCGACCAGGCCCGCGCCGCCATCCACCTCCACTTTCCCGGAGAGCCACACCCACCCGCCTGATCTCTGCGGCGTTTTCTGCGTTAGCATTCCGTGATGTTCAAGTCTCCGGGCCCTGCTGTCCTTCTCCTTGTCCTTTTCTGTCTGCCTGTCAGCGCCATGCGTGCGCAGTCCGCGATCCCCTCTCCCGCAGCCGGAGATCGCCTGGACGGATCGGTTGCACTCGATCGAGCACTCAGCACCTCCTCGCTCACCGTGGACGGAAAACCATTCCACGCGATCCTCGCGATCGGCAGCGCGGACTCGCCCTTTTCCGGGCAGGTCGAAGTGTGGTGGGTAGCCGCCGCCAGGTACCGCGTCGCGATCACCTCCCCCGGCTTCAGCCAGGTAAAAACAGTGAACGGAGATCAGGTGCAGGAGAAGACCAGCGGAGCGTACCTTCCACGCTGGCTTGAGAACTTCGTCCTCGCCCTTCTGGATCCCGCGCCCGTGGCGGAGAACTTCCGAGGCTCCGGTCCCGTGGTCGTCGGGCAGGGAACCCAGGGCTGTCTGAGCCGTGATGATCGTCCGAACGGCATCACCGATCAGACAACCTGGGGGCGGATCTGTTTCACCGGCACGGAGCCGCGTCTCTCCTATGTCCTGACCTTTAACGACTCCATGGAGTTCTCCGATTGGGAGAAGTTCGGTCGCAAGCAGATTGCTCGCCACTACCAGACAAACGTCCTTGACTTTCGCCCGGTCGTCGGCCGGCTGACGACGCTCGAGGATCTCCGACATCCCGACGAAGCGATGTTCACCGTCACCGCCGCCACTCCGCCAGACCAGAGGATCGCCACCACCTTCGTCTCGACGCTCACGGCCGAAAGTCTGCTCGAAAAGGCTCCAGCCATCGAGTGGCCGCCCGTTCGCGAAGGGAGGACTGAAGGGTACATGATCGTCTACGCCCGTACAGATCGCACAGGGCAGGTAAGAGAAGCGGCGAAGCACAACTCGGATCAACCTGGACTCGAAAACTTCGGCATAGAGCAGGCGCTTCGCTACAAGTTCAAGCCGCTGATCGTGAACGGCGTTGCCGAACAGATGGAGATGCCGCTTGTGCTGCACTTCTCCTCTCATCTGGAGGATCCGCTTCCCATCCTGACTGTCGCGGAGATGAAACAGCAGGCAGGCTCCTGCGACTTTGGCACCCTGCCGCCCGGTACGCCGCCCGGCACCGTTGTCCGTGTTCGAGTCTCCGTCAACGAGACCGGGAGAGTAACCGGGATCAGCCCGCTCGGTCACGGCAACTTCACTGGCCTGGGCGGCGCGATGGAAGCAATCCGTGCCTGTCAATTCCAGCCGTATCGAAAGGATGGGAAGGTGACCTACTACAAGGGTGACATCAATCTCATGGCTCCGTGATTTAGCCTTGCTCTTGCTGCGCAACGCTCAGCGATCCACATCAGCTCCCATCCTCAGCTAGCCAACCGTCCCCGCCTGGCAGTACCCTGAAAGCCCATGACGGATACCCTCACAACCGATCGCCCGGTCGCTGCTGACCTCTACTTCGAAGACTTCTACGCTGGTCGCACCTTCAACTCCATCGGCTCCTACAAGGTCACCGCCGAAGAGATCAAAGACTTCGCCCAGCACTACGACCCGCAGCCCTTCCATCTCGACGAGGCCGCCGGCGAAAGCTCCTTCTTCAAGGGTCTTGCCGCCTCCGGCTGGCTCACCGCCGCCATCGTCATGCGGCTCCGCGTGCAATCCATCCAGGTCGCCGGCGGCATGATCGGTGCAGGCGTTGAAGAGATCCGCTGGACCGAGCCCGTGCGTCCCGGCGACTCGCTCCGCACCGAGGCCGAGATCCAGGAGGTTCGCCGCTCCCGCAATCGCCCCGCCTTTGGCGTCATCCGCTCCCGCACCACCACCTTCAATCAGCGCGATCAGGTCGTCATGGTGGCCACCGTCAACTTCCTCGCGCCGCTGCGAAACCCGGCCTAGCTACTTCGCTTCCCCCGTCACCGGCACCAGATGGCACGCCGCGTCTTCCAACCGCTCTCCTGCATCTGGTCCCTGCAGTGTCAGTTGCAGGTATCCCTGGTGAGCTTCTGTGAACTGCGGCCACTTCACAGCAGTCTCACCGTCCTCCGGCGTGTTCGGATCGCCCGTTTTCGCAAAGTTCGTCCAGAAGCGTTCCATCGTGTCCGAGGCTTCCTCATCCGCCTGCATCCACTCGCCCTGCTCCCCATGCTGCGCGTGGAAGTAGTGAAACAAAAAGAAGAGTTCGGTCGAGTGCATCGCTGCCTCCTGCCACGGCAGCCCGGGCACAAACTGGTACTCCCATGTCGGCGCGTCATGCGCGCTGTGCAGCCGCGCCACCGCCCGCGCCGGGCAGCGAAATCTCTCATCCGTCGCCCACCGTGCACTGGCGTCGCCCAGCTTGTGCGGCGTCCCGCTGGCCTGCGCTTCGCCGGAACCACTGTTCGCCAGACCGTACACCGCTTCGAGTGCCTCCGCCTTCGCCTGCGGCAGCCGCGCTCGGATCTGCTGCCGCACCTCCGCCGCTGTCTCGCCTGCAGGCACAATCTCCTGCACGTTGTTGCCGATCACCAGCGGAACCTTTGCTTCGCGCCCTGCCGCAAACACCGCCGCCGGCGTCTCTTTCAGAACCCATCCATCCACGCTCAGACCACGTCCGCCTGGCATCGGGGATCGCGCCTCCCGGTCCGCCGCCAGCACCTCCTCCGTCGTGTGTTGCCGCATCGCCTTTACGGAATCCCCCAGCTTCGCCCGCACTCCCGCCCACGCCGCTTCACTCTCCGCCGCACTCACCGGCGGCAGCAGCCCCATCACCGTGCCACTCTCTTCGATCGCCCCGGCAAACAGCCCCTTCGCCCGCTCCGTTGCCATCAACGCTCCTACGTCAACTGCACCGGCCGATTGCCCCATCACCGTCACCCGCGACGGATCACCCCCAAACGCGCCAATCTCCCGCTGCACCCACTGCAAGGCCGCGATCTGGTCACGCAGCCCGTAGTTTCCGCTCGCGTCCTCCGCCCCCTTCTCCTTCCGCAGCTCCGGTGCACTCAGAAAGCCGAACACTCCCACGCGGTAGTTCAGCGTCACCAGCAGCACGCCGCGCGGCGCCAGCGCCAGCCCGTTGCTCAGGTCTTCTGACGCCGTTCCCGCCTGGTTGCTGCCGCCATGGATATACACCATCACCGGCAGCTTCGTATCGCCGGCTCCGGCCTTCGCACCCGCCACCGTCGACCACACATTCAGGTACAGGCAGTCCTCGCTTGCGGTCGCCGCAAAGCGGTCGTTCCATCCCTGCGGCTGCTGCGCACACGCCGCGCCAAAGTGGGTCGCATCCCGCGTCGCCAGCCATCGCCCCATCTCCTCCGGCGGCGCCCATCGGCGTTTGCCCGTAGGTGCCATCGCGTACGGTATCCCGCGAAACACCGCCACCGATACTCCGCCGGCTCCGCGCTCCATCGTCCCGCGTACGCCCCCGCGCGAGGTCTTCACCACCGGCCCGTCATTCTCATCCGCCGCCGTCACCACTCCCTGCGCCACGCACAACCCGAAACCCAGCGCCCATCCCAGCACCACACACTGCTTCAGTCTCAGCATGCGAAGAGTCTAGCCCCAGCCGTCATCGCGCATCTCCCTGGCCCATTCCTGCCCCGCCCCGCAAGCCGTCTGCTCGTTCTCCGAAGGCCACTCCACGCGGTCGATCACAAGGACGTCGACGGCCGCATGCGTAGGCTTCAGCGCAAGCCCACGCTCACCCGCAGTGCGCCGCGAAACGACGCCGCAGTATCCCCGGTCTCCGGATCGGAAGACAGGCTCCAGTGCAGCGCAAAGTCATAGAGGCCGTGCAGACCCGTCTGGTCGATGACCGGTCGAGGAATCGCCGCCATGCCGATCATCGTTGGCAGCGAGGTGGCAAGCAGACGAAGCGGAACATCGCGACCGCCAAACTGCTGCCAGCCTCCTTCGCGGACGGAAGGTGCGCAATCACACCGCACAGAAATCCGCGACCGCCGGAGCCTGCCTTACCGTTTCGCCGCCAGCCCCTTGCTCGTCAGCATCAGCGATCGCAGATCAACCATCATCTCCCGCCGGAACCGCATCTCCGCTCCCGCGGCAAACTGCCCCAGCATCGCCCCGTTCCCCGCCCGCCGTGCCTGCAGATACCCCGTCACCTCGTAGACGAAGTTCAGCATGGCCTCCTCCGCCATCGCCTGCTTCTCCGCATCGGTCAGCCTGGCTAGCGCCGGCCGGTTCGCCACCGCCCATCGCACCTGTTCGCGCACGGCCTGCATCGCTTCGGGACTGCTCTCGCCACCGTTGGCCATCGCCCAGTTCAGCACCCAGTAGCTTGCCAATGCGTCCGCCAGGTCTCCCGTGTGCAGGCCATCGCCGCTCACCATCCCGGCCCATCGCGCCACCGGGTCGTTCTCCCGCAGATTGCGCGCGATCGCCTCTGCCTGCGCCCCGTTCAGTCTGCGCTCCAGGCCATGCACAAACGCCGTCTGTACCCGAGCGGAAACCTTTGCATCGACCGTGTACGTCGTCACGCCTGCACCGTTTGCCGCCACCGTCGCGGCCAGCCGCCCGCTCATCGCTCCGGAGGATCGCGGCGCTGGAATCACGCTCTGGCCGTCTGGCAAACCGCCCGCGCACAGTGCCGCCGGCGCACAGGGATGCAAGACCACGGATTGCAGAATAGACGGTGCCGCCGACCCAGCCTGTCCCCACGCCTCGCGTCCACACCCCAGCCCCAGCAGTATCGCAATCAGCCAACGCGTCCCGGTCCCGCTGAGGTCAGCCAATCGCATGGGCTCAGCATAGTCCGCCCGTGACTACTCCCATACGGAGAAAATCCCCGGGGACGGTACGCCCGGGGACCTCTAATAACGTGACCTTTGTTCGCTTTCTACCAATCCAGCGTCGCTGGCAGAAACTCCGCGAACAGATCGTCGTAGATCGGCTTCAGCTGCTTCAGATCCGGCTTCGTGTGCGCCTTCGAGTAAAGATCGTACGGGTTGAAACGATTTACCCACGCCAGCATCGCCTGGTCCTGCTCATTCGCAAGGTGTGCGTACGCGCCATGCCGATGCCACGAATAAAAGGAGTGGTACCGCAGCATGTACAGCGCCTCCATCGGCAGGTAGTTCTTCATCACCTCGTAGATGTACCCGTCATGCCCGAAGCTCAGATGCACCTTATCCAGACCGCAGTTGGGCTCGTAGATACCGTACTTGCTCTGGTAGAGCGGGTTCTTTGCATCCGGGTTCGCCGCGAAGTACTCCGGAAAGACCACATCCTTCGAGTACGCACAGCCCACCGGAAACGTGTCGCCCACCACGCCCCACTGCGGCTCGCCATACAGGCACAGCACCTTGCCCAGATCATGCACAAAGCCCGTCAGCACCATCCATCGCGGCTCGTTGTTGGCCCGCATCGCTTCGCTGGTCTGCAGCAGGTGCTCGATCTGCGTCAGGTCGGTATCCGGATCGCTGTCATCCACCAGCGTGTTCAGATACTCCGCTGCCTCCCACACCGTCTTTTTGCCGCGCGTCAGGCCGAAGTACTGCTTCTCCTTAGCCAGCACATAGTCCATCGTCTGGAACTCGTGATTCAACCGGTAGAACTCCGCCACACCCGGGTTCGCCTCGGCGTCATACTGCCGGAACTCCGTCTCGCTCTTGCCCTCTTTATATCGCCCGGCAAGAAACTCATCCCACTCGTCCAGGTCACCCAGCGGTCCATTTGCAATCGGCAGCGCAGTGCTCATCGCAGACACCTCGGCTCCCACTGGTATCGCTCCCAGCGGCAGAGATCCCACTATACGCCGCGGCAAAATTCCCTAGCAACGTCTAATTGGACAGTCCAGCCGCCTAGGAAAACCGCGTCTGCCGCCACAGCCGCAGCCCGCACCCCACCACACTCACCGCCAGCAACACGCCGAGCGCCGCCACCCACCTCAGGTTCATCGCCAGCGGCGGGACCACCGCATTCCACGCCAGCCACGCAAACACTGCACACGCCGCAATGACAATCGCGAAGTCCCACCACCGCCGCCGTTCCCCGGTCCCATCGAACTCATCGCCACCCTGCGCCGCCAGCACCTTGTAGTAGTCCAGGTCATACCGCATACACTCCCGCTCGAGCGCCTCGTTTTTGCTCGTATGCTCCGCCCCGGCAGCGCGCGCCGTCGAGATCGCCAGTGCGCCCAGGATCATCAGCGCCGACCCGCCCAGCACCAGCAGTCGTTGCTCTCGCGCCGCCCCCGCCAGCTCCCCAAATACCAGCGCCCCCCACGCCAGCCCCCACAGCTGGTTCGTATTCGACAGCGGAATCCCGCGCCCGATTCCCAGATACTTTGCCGCGAACTGTTGAAAGATATCCCCGATCACCCACACAAACCCGCCCAGAAACAGCCAGAACAGCACCGGCTTGATCACCGAAAAGTGAAAGGCCGCCGACCGCGATCCGCCATCAAGCGTCCACACCAGCAGAAACATCGTCAGGAGCTCACCCACCGTAAACGCCGTCACAAACGAGAGCGGATTCATCCCGCTCAGGTACGCCTTCCTGTACGGCACATACATCGTGCCCCACATCACGCTCGCCCCTGCTGCCGCCAAGATTCCGCCCACCGCATGCCCGCCCGCGTGGCTTCCGGCACCATGGATCGTGCTGAACCCCAGCATCACCGCCGCGATCACAATCAGCACCGCGCCCAGCACCACCTTCGCGATATTGCCCTTACTCGCCCCATCCAGCTCGCGAAACAACACCCGCCCCCACAGCAGCCCAATCAGCGAGTTCGTATTCCACAGCGGAAACGCTACCGCCAGCCCCACGTCACGAATCGCAAACACCGTCAGCGTATTCGCCACGGCCCACAGCGCTCCAGCCAGCAGCGCCCACACAATCAGGTGCTTCTTCTCCATCAGGTCCGCGTACACATACGTCGTCCCCTTCAGCAGCGTCGGAAACGTCCATCGCGCCGTAAACACCCCGGCCACCATGCACAGCGAGATCACAAACGGGCTGAACCCCGCGACCACCAGCTTGGTCGGCGCCTCCGCCGCGCCCAGCCACACTCCCGCCGTCAACCCGCACAGCACGCCCAGCACGTGAAAGCTCTTGCCCTCACCGGCTCGCTCCGCATGCGGCGGCGCCACCACGGCCATCCCATGCCGGTTCAATGCAGCACCACCAGCAGCACAATACCCCCCAGCAGCACCACGACCGGAATCCAGAAGTGGTTATCTGTCAGCACCGCCTTCGCCATCTCACTCGCGCGCATCGCCCCCTCCTCCATCATCGCCGCGGGAATACCATCGCGGCTCACAGGTGCAGCCGAACCTACGTTCCTGCTCCGAACTCTGTCAAGCCAGCCACAACCCGGTCGTCCCGACCAGAACGCGGCCCAGCGAGCCCTCCTGTTTGCCGGGGCGGCAAGGGAATTGACCCATCTCGGGCGCCATCGTCCTTCACCGCCCCGTGCTCACCCGCGCCCGCGAAACCGGTTCAGCACCCGCCGGTCCCGCCCCATCGGCTT
>CAXTCB010000035.1:0-25134 GCA_964242875.1 uncultured Acidobacteriaceae bacterium | reverse complement strand
GGAACTACAGCCGGCAGGATGGCGAGTTCAGCACGTTTGCGCTCGATGCGCGGTCCGCGTTGGCAGAGACGCAGCTCCACGCGGCGGCTTCGCTGGATTTCAATCCGTTTCCGTACTCGACGTTCTCGGGAGCGTTGTTCTATGTGAGCGCGACGCCTCGCGCCACGGCGCTTTCCTGCTCGAACCAGGCGATGGCACCCGCATCGCATCTGGCATCTCCGTTGGTGCTGGATGGGACGACCTTCAAACGCGGCTACTACGAGCACGGCGGCAGCTGTGTGGAGAGCCGGGATGATGTGTACACCGCGCTGCGTGGTGCGAACTGCCTTCGGTTCGACCTCGTGATTAACACCTTTTGCGGCGGGGAGGTCTCTGGCGCGCGCGACATGACCGAGCAACAGCTGGAGGCGGTACGCAAGCGCATGGAGGGCGTGCTGCACACGGTGCGGTTCCAGACGGGAGCAGCGGAGACTCCGGCACTGGCTCGTCGCAGCGCGGCGAAGGACTAGAGCTCGACGACGTGGGCGTCTATGCCGTTCGCGGTGATCTCGACGAGAGCGATGCTGATCGGCAGCTTGAAACGGCGAGGTCCGGCACTGCCGGGGTTGAGGTAGAGGACTCCCTCTTTCGTGACAAGAGATGCTTTATGGGAATGACCGCTGATCACGACATCGATCTGAGCGGCTACGGGGTTCAGGTCAAGGTCGGCGAGCGAATGCACCAGGTAAAACAATCGGCCTTCAAGCTCAATGGCTTCGGTGGCAGGAAGAAGAGCCGGGTCACCTTGACGATCGATGTTGCCGCGGATAGCGGTGACGGGAGCGATCTGCCGCAGTGCCTCGAGGATGGGTCCGTTGCCCACATCTCCGGCGTGAAGGATGTGATCGGATCCGGCCAACGCACGGACTGCCTCCGGGCGCAGCAGACCATGCGTATCCGAGATCACGCCGATGCGCATCAGGAGGTAGTTCCTGGTCTTTGGCGTGGATCGAAGTGATCGCGCAGAGCGTCTCCGATGAAGTTGAAGGCGAGCACCAGGAGCATAACCGCGAGGGCTGGAAAGAAGACAAGGTGCGGCGAGTCAAACAGGTGGGAGCGAGCGTCGTTCAGCATGGCGCCCCAGCTGGGAGCGGGCGGGGGAACGCCCAGCCCGAGAAAGCTGAGCGTCGCCTCAGAGAGAACGGCGCCGGCCATGCCGATCGAGGCCTGAACCAGGACAGCGGGCAGAATGTTGGGAAGGATGTGCTGAAGGAGAAGTCGAAGGTCTGAGGCTCCAAGGGATCGGGCGGCCTCGACAAATTCACGCTGCTTGATCGCCATGACCTGCGCGCGCACCAGACGCGCGTAGTTCACCCAGCCAGAGATCGAAAGCGCCAGAATCACGTTGAGCAGCCCGGGCCCCATGAAGGCGACAAAGGCGATGGCCAGCAAGATGCCAGGGAGCGCAAGGAAGGCGTTTGCGACGTAGACGTTCAGAACAATGTCAGCAAAGCCTCCGTAGAACCCCGCGACGGCACCGGCCGTCATGCCTGCCAGCAGCGAGAGACCAACGACGGCAAAGCCAACTGCCAGAGAGATACGCGCTCCGTAGATGATGCGCGAAAGGATGTCACGGCCGAGCTCGTCGGTTCCGAACAGGGCTGACGATGAAGGCGAGCGCAATCGATCGGTGAGATGCAGCGTTGCGGGATCCTGCGGTGCAAGCCAGGGGGCCAGCAGGGCAAAGCAGCCAAAGAGGAGGATCAGCAACAAGCCTGTGACGACGAGCGAGTTCTTCCGGGCCCACAGCGAGGCGGACGACCAACGGAGATCGGGCGAGGGCCTGACAGCCTCCGGGTTTGCAGCTTGGGTCACTGCATAAGCTTGCGGTACAGAGAAGGCTCTTCGCAAGCGGGACCCGCTATGATGAGCGTGCTGACGACTTCTCGGAACGGACACGTCCACTGCGTATTCTCATCTATGGTTTGAACTTCACCCCGGAACTGACCGGTATTGGCAAGTACACGGGGGAGATGGCGGAGTGGCTGGCGGCGCGCGGTCATGAGGTTCGGGTGGTCACGGCGCCGCCGTACTACCCGGCCTGGCGCATTCGCGAAGACTACCGGGGAAAGCGATTTCGGACGGAACATCCCGTGGCGCGTCTCACGGTCTATCGCACTCCCCTGTATGTTCCGGAAACGCCTTCCGGGTTGAAGCGCATGTTGCACCTGTTTTCGTTCATGGTGGGCAGCATCCCTGCCATGCTGCGGCAGATCTTCTGGAAACCGGAGATCCTCTGGACCGTAGAGCCAACATTCTTTGGAGCTCCGCTCGCGCTGCTGGTTGCCGCGGCTACTGGTGCGCGCGCCTGGTTGCACGTGCAGGACTACGAAATCGATGCGGCCTTCGATCTTGGCTTACTCCCAGCGAAGGGACCTGTGCATGCGGTTGCACTTGCCCTCGAACGGGCTTTCACGACGGGATTCGATAACGTCTCCTCCATCTCTCCCATGATGGTTGCCAGGGCAGAGGAGAAGGGAGTTTCTCCGGAACGAATCACCCTCTTTCCCAACTGGGTGGATGTGGATTCAATCCAGCCGGAAGTGGAATCGGCGAGCAACGCCTTTCGGGAAGAGCTTGGACTTGCAGGGAAGACCGTGCTTCTTTACTCCGGCAATATGGGCAACAAGCAGGGGCTCGAAGCCCTGGCGCCCTTGGCGGAGGCGTTCGAGGGGGATGACAGGGTGCATTTCGTCTTCTGTGGCGACGGGGCGTTTCGGCCGCAGCTGGAGGATCTGGTCAGGGTTCGGAGCAATGTGACGCTGCTGCCACTGCAGCCGCTGGAACGACTCGGATCGCTGCTGAACGCGGCGGACATTCACCTGCTGCCGCAGCGTGCGGGTGCTGCCGATCTTGTTATGCCGTCCAAGCTGACCGGCATGCTCTCCAGCGGTCGACCGGTCCTGGCGACAGCGGATCCGGGAACCATGCTCGCCACGGTGATTGCCGGTGACGGAACAGGCGGCGCCTGCGGCGTCACGGTCGTTCCGGGCGATGGCGATGCGCTGTATGGCGGTGCGAAGCTGCTGATCGGATCACGGGAGCTTCGCCAGAGCCTGGGCGCGAATGCGCGGAACTATGCGGTGCGATGGCTTGGAAGGGAAGAGGTCCTGCTGCGCTTTGAGCAGGACCTCCGGTACTTTGGTCATTGAGCCCTGAAGAGATCGTCCAGTAGAATCAGACCGAATCTTCCTTGAGGTTGTCCTTTGAAACGAGCACTGATTACGGGCGTCACCGGCCAGGATGGCGCCTATCTCGCTGAACTCCTTTTAGCCAAGGGCTATGAAGTCCACGGCATCAAGCGACGGACGTCGCTCTTCAACACGGCTCGGATCGATCACCTCTATGAGGATCCGCACATCGAGCATCGCAACTTTATTCTGCACTATGGCGACATGACGGACTCATCGTCTCTGATTCACATCGTGCAGAAGGTGCAGCCCGATGAGATCTACAACCTGGCGGCGCAGTCCCATGTACAGGTCTCGTTCGAAGAGCCGGAGTACACGGCGAACTCGGATGCGCTGGGTGTGCTGCGGCTGCTGGAAGCGATTCGCATTCTCGGTCTCGAGAAGAAGACGAAGTTCTACCAGGCATCCACCTCTGAGCTGTACGGTCTGGTGCAGGAGATTCCGCAGCGGGAGACGACGCCTTTTTATCCACGATCCCCATACGCTGTGGCGAAGATGTACGGCTACTGGATCGTTGTGAACTATCGCGAGGCGTACGGCATGTATGCCTGCAACGGGATTTTGTTCAATCATGAGAGCCCGCTCCGGGGCGAGACCTTCGTCACGCGCAAGATCACACGAGGTCTGGCGCGGATCAAGGTAGGGCTACAGGAAAACCTCTTCATGGGGAACATCGATGCGAAACGCGACTGGGGTCACGCGCGGGACTATGTCGAGATGCAATGGCTCATGCTGCAACAGGAGAAGCCGCAGGACTTCGTGATTGCGACAGGACGACAGTACAGCGTGCGCGAGTTCATCCAGCGCTGTGCCAAGCTGCTGGAACTCGACCTCACCTGGCAGGGAAGTGGTGTCGAGGAGCAAGCAGTCGACAAGGACGGTAAGGTGATTGTGGCGATCGATCCGCGATACTTCCGTCCGACCGAGGTCGAGACTTTACTTGGCGACCCAAGCAAGGCGCAACGAGAGCTGGGATGGACGCCACGAACGAGCTTTGACGATCTGGTGAAGGAGATGGTCGAGGCCGACCTGCTCTCCGCGCAGCGGGATGCGCTGGTGCGCCAGCACGGCTATGCCGCGTACAACGTCAGGGAGAGCTAGGCCATGGACCTGGGGTACATGGCGAAGGACGCGCGCATCTTTATCGCCGGTCACAGGGGCTTGGTTGGCTCGGCGATTCATCGCGAGCTGACGACACTTGCTTACGGAAACGTGATCACGCGGTCGAGGAGCGATCTGGATCTGCTGGATGCGAATGCCGTGCGCGCCTTCTTTCGGCAGGAGCGGCCGCAGTTTGTATTCCTTGCCGCGGCCAAGGTTGGGGGAATCTTTGCCAACAACGCGTACCCGGCGGACTTCATCCGGGATAATCTGGCGATCCAGAACAATGTGATCGATGCGAGCTATCAGGCGGGCGTGGATCGCTTGCTGTTCCTTGGCTCCTCCTGCATTTATCCCAAGCTGGCGCCGCAGCCGATGCCGGAGAGTTGCCTGCTGACGGGACCTCTTGAGCCAACGAATCGACCGTACGCGCTGGCCAAGATCGCCGGGATCGAGATGTGCTGGAGCTACAACCGGCAGTATGGGACGAAGTATCTGGCGGCGATGCCCACCAACCTCTACGGCCCAAACGACAACTTCGATCTCAACAACTCTCACGTGCTTCCGGCTCTGATGCGTAAGACGGCGGAGGCGAAGCGGTCCGCAGCGAACGAGGTGACGGTCTGGGGAACGGGAACGCCCCGGCGAGAGCTGTTGTACTCCGATGACCTGGCGCAGGCTTGTATCTTCCTGATGAATCTAGATGAGGCTCGTTACGGCACACTGCTGCTTGACGATGCGCCGCCGCTTATCAACATCGGGACGGGTGAGGATGTGACGATTCGTGAACTTGCAGAGATCGTTGCCCGGGTACTGGGCTTTCATGGCTCCCTTGTCTTTGACGCCAGCAAGCCCGACGGAACACCGCGGAAGCTGATGGATGTGGCACGTCTCCACGCCCTCGGCTGGAAGCACGTTACTACCTTGGAACAAGGTATTGCGCGCACATGGGACGCAGTTCGCGGTGAGCTATCCTGAGTCGTTCCCCTTGCAACACTGTTTGACCTCTTCTTCCAGAAAACTGTTTTGCTGATCGTCTCTCACAGACCTTGGAGCCACTGCGTCTTCGTGCCGTTTTTTGCACGGAGGGCGGCGGGTGTTTGCGTCTGCAGGAGGGTCGATGTACGAAGAAGAGCATTCTCAGGGCCCAATCGCCAAATGCGACAACCCCAAATGTGGGATTAACCGACCCCATACCACCTTCCTAAGATCAGCGTTATCGCAGGCCTGTTCAGAGCTGCGAACTGATCTTCCGGCGAGGTTGCCACTGATGTCCTTTTTCCCTGTTTGCCTTCAGCGAGCCCTGCTCGCCTTGTTTCTTCTTACAACCTGCCTCGCGCATGCAGTGACCCGGGGGGTCGTAAGCGGTCCCAACGTCGCAGAGCAGTTGCTGCTGAGCGAGGCCAACAAGGATCGTATCGCGCACAGTCTGAATGCGCTTACGCGGGACCCGATGCTCTCCCAGGCAGCTCTCTACCACGCGTTTCAGATGGCGGATCACGCCGACATCTCCCATGGTTTCCCCGGCGAGCCGGACCTCTCGCAGCGCGGCGCGAGTGCCGGCGTGCGCTTCTCGCTGATCACGGAGAACGTGGCGGAAGCACAGGATCCCACGGTCATTCACAATCTCTGGATGAACTCAAGCGGCCATCGCGCTAATCTGCTTGATCCGGCCGTCAATGTGGTTGGCATCGCTGTGGTGACTCGCAACAATGAAGTATTCGCAGTTGAAGACTTCGCCTCGACCGTGGAATCTCTGTCGCTGAATGAACAGGAGCTGACGGTGGCTGCGCTGCTGAATACAAGCGGTCTCACGATCGGAAACGCCGACACCCAGAACGTGGCAAATGCCCGTCAGACCTGCACGATGTCCACTGGATACGCGGGTCTTCGCCAGCCGTGGTACATCATGCGATTCACCGCCTCCCGGTTGGATCAGCTGCCGCAACAGATCAAGACGCGCCTGGTCTCCGGCAAGTACCGGCAGGCCGTCGTTGGAGCATGTCCATCGAGTGACAGCGGGGCGTTCAGCTCGTATAGCATCGCGATCCTTCTCTACCCTTAATCCATCGGCGAGCAGCGCCGGATCCGCAAGGAGGCGCTGATGCGCTCCCACGCGCAGCTCTCCACGTCAGCACGAGAAAGATGGTGTTCTCTAGCGGCAACAGGAGATCCGTTTGCTCGTCTTTTGCAAACGGATCTCCTGTTGCTGACAGGCTTGCTTCTTTGACCCCCGGGAGGCGTTTTGCTATAACTGAATGAGCGGCGCGCCGCCCGGCGCAGGTCCCGTTCCTGAGTAGCTCAATGGCAGAGCATTCGGCTGTTAACCGAAGGGTTGTAGGTTCGAGTCCTACCTCAGGAGCCATAAATCAAACTTAACTTAGCAGGTCGTAACGCTCCGAAAAGGGAGCCTTCCAGCACTTGCGTCCGATGGCTGTTTCGCCAGCTGAAGCTGGGCTGAAGCAATTATCCTTGCATCAGGCAAAGCCGTCCTGAGGCCAGCCGCCCGGTTTCCGAGCAGCACCGAACGGCTTGACTCAGCGACACGTGAACCGTTTGATCCCTCCAGCTGACTCCAGCAAGGGCCTGATTGCGATCTTCCTCAGCTCAATTCTGCGATGCACTCCTCAAGCAGGTCCATGGCGATCGTGGCTTCTTCCCGCTTGACCAAAAGCGGTGGTGAGAGACGAATACTGCTCTCGCCGCAGCCCAGCAGCAGCAAACCCTTTTCGAACGCGAGGTCCACGATGCGGTCGCGCAGTTGCGGATTGGACTTGCGCGAAAGCTTGTCGGTGATGACCTCGATACCGATCATGAGGCCGCGGCCACGGACTTCGCCGATCGTCTGGTAGCGACTTACCCACTCCTCTGCACGCCCCTTTATCTGCGCGCCCACATCTGTGGCATTGGCCAGGCCTTCCCGCTCCAGCACCTTCATGGTGGCGATGGCAGCGGCGATAGCCACTGGATTTCCCCCGAACGTGGAGGCATGGCTGCCGGGTTTCCAGTCCATCACTTCCGCGCGGCTGATACAGGCGCTGAGCGGAAAGCCGCTGGCGATGCCTTTGGCGGAGGTGATGATGTCCGGCTCCACGCCGGTGTGCTCGATCGCCCACCACTTGCCGGTGCGGCCGAAGCCGGACTGTACCTCGTCGATGATGAGCAGGATGCCGTGTTCGTCGCAGATGCGGCGCAGGTGCTGCATGAAGATCGTTGGCGCGACGACGTAGCCGCCCTCTCCCTGGATCGCTTCAACAAAGATCGCGGCGACCTCCTCCGGCGGCAGGACCGTCTTGAAGAGCTTGTCTTCGATGTAGCGCGCGCAAGCCTCGCCGAACTCCTCCGGGTCCTGCTGCTCGCCGTTGTAGCCGCGGAAGGCGTATGGATAGCGCACATGCGTGACCCCGGGCACAAACGGGGCGAAGCGGCGCTTCTGTTGCGGGCGCGAGCTGGTGAGCGAGAGCGCACCCATGGTGCGGCCATGGAACGATCCGAGAAACGCGATGATATTCTGCCGGCCGGTGTGATAGCGGGCCAGCTTCATGGCGCACTCCACCGCTTCCGCGCCGGAGTTGCCGTAGTAGATGCGGTGCGGTCCGGGCATGGGCGCGATCGCGCTCAGGCGCTCCCCGAGCTCGGCCATACCTTCGTAGTAAAAATCTGTGCCGCTCATGTGGATGAGTTCTGCTGCCTGTGCCTGCACTGCGGCGACGACCTCAGGGTGACAATGGCCGGTCGATGTGACGGCTATACCGGCGGAGAAGTCGAGGAACTCGTTGCCGTCCACATCTTCGAGTCGGGTGCCGCGGCCGCGCTTCGCGACCAGAGGGTAGCCGCGGGTGTAGCTTGGGCTCATCAAGGCTTCATCGCGGGCGATGATTGCCCTGGCCTTGGGGCCGGGAAGCGGCATCTTCAGCCTGGGGCCGTGCTGCGCAAACATCGTCTCATCAGCCACACGGACTGTTGTCAGCTCTAACTGGTTCATCGTCTTCTCCTGGTCGTTGGTTCCGCAGAACAGCGGTGCACGCCACGGTCGCAGCCGGGTGCGCAGGCGATGGCAGAAGAGAAGCCTAGTCGCCGGAGAAGAGGTTAGGACGGGAGAGCGTAGGGACATTGCTGCCGGCGCGCGGCAGGTGACCCTGGCGGCACAGCATGGTACTCAGCTGATGGAGGTAATGACGCATCGGCGCGGTTCCCTGGCCAGATCGTAGCCGTGACGACGCGCGAATAGCAAGCGGAATCGCATGGCCGGTACGGTCATGGTCTAAAGCGATTCGCCGATCGCCAACGACCTAGTCGATGTCGAAGCTGACGCCCTGCGCCAGCGGAAGCGTCGTCCCGTAGTTGATGGTATTCGTGGCGCGTCGCATGTAAGCCTTCCAGGCATCGGAGCCTGACTCTCGGCCGCCGCCGGTTTCCTTTTCCCCTCCGAAGGCTCCGCCGATCTCCGCGCCGCTGGTGCCGATGTTCACGTTGGCAATGCCGCAGTCGGAACCTTCCACAGAGAGGAAGAACTCGGCTTCGCGCATATCGTTGGTGAAGACAGCTGAAGAGAGTCCCTGCGGCACGTCGTTGTGCAAAGCGATCGCCTCGTCCCACTCGTTGTAGGGCAGAACGTACAGGATAGGCGCGAAGGTTTCCCTTCGCATGTCGTCGGTCTGATGATCAAGTTCTACCAGAGCGGGCTGCACATAGAAGGCCTGCGGCAGATCGTTTGCGAGGGCGCGTTCTCCCCCGGTGATCACGGCTCCGGCAGCTCGCGCACGATCGAGCGCAGCCTGCATCGCGTCGAAGGCGGCCTTGTCGATGAGCGGTCCGACCAGTGTCTCCGGTTCACGCGGGTCGCCGATCTTGACCGAGGCGTAGATACGCTTCAACCGGCCTACGAGCTGCTCGTACACCGAGCGATGGACGAGAAGGCGTCGCAGCGTGGTGCAGCGCTGTCCCGCCGTGCCCATCGCGGCGAAGGCAATGCCCCGCAGCGCCAGGTCCAGGTTCGCGGTTGGCGTTATGATGGCGGCGTTATTGCCGCCGAGCTCGAGGATGGATCGCCCGAAGCGCGCCGCCACTCGCGGACCAATAGCGCGGCCCATCGCCGTTGAACCCGTGGCAGAGACCAGCGGAACGCGCGAGCTTTCAACCAGCAGCTCGCCCACGTCTCGGCCGCCCTGCACGAGCGTGCTCAGATTCGCAGGCAGGTCGGGCATTTTTGCTGCGGCACGAAGGAAGATCGCCTGCACGGCCATCGCGGTGAGGGGCGTCTTCTCGCTTGGCTTCCAAACGACTGTGTTGCCGCAGACCAGCGCCAGAGCCGCATTCCACGCCCACACCGCTACGGGAAAGTTGAAGGCGGAGATGATGCCGACGACGCCGAGCGGATGCCACGTCTCCATCATGCGGTGGCTCGGCCGTTCGCTGGGCAAGGTCAGGCCTCCAATCTGCCGCGACAAGCCCGCCGCGAAGACGCAGATGTCGACCATCTCCTGTACTTCGCCGCGGCCCTCGGAGAGGATCTTGCCGGCCTCGATGGTGACCAGGCGGCCAAGGGCGTCCAGGTTGGCGCGCAGCTCTTCGCCCAACAGCCGAACAAGCTCCCCGCGGCGCGGCGCAGGCACGGTCCGCCACGCGAGAAAGGCGGCATGCGCAGCCTCGATGCCGGCGGCTGCCTCTGGCGGGGTCGTGGCAGGAATCCGGGCCAGCTCCTCGCTGGTGATAGGGCTGTGAGCTGGCAGCGTGCCACGACGAAGCGACGCGGTGTCCACGCCGAACGTGGCGAGCAGATGGAGCACTTCTTCTTGCAGCGAGGTCAGCGTTTCGGTTGGCATGGTGTCAGGGCTCTTTCGTCGCTGCCACGGTGCCCGCCAGAACTTCGGCCAGGTGCCGTGGACGCGCTGTGGTGTTTTGCGTGATCTGTTCGGCACAGCTGAAGCCGTTCGTCACGATGGTTGTGGATGCGTTCGCACCGCGCACGGCGGGCAGCAGGACTCGCTCTGCCAGCTTCTGCGAGATATCGAACTTGTCTGCCTCGAAGCCGAACGGGCCGGCCATGCCGCAACAGCCGCTGTCCAACAGCTGCACCTCTGCACCGGTAGCGCGCAGCAGAGTCAATTCATCGGCCATACTCATCACGGACTTTTGGTGGCAGTGACCGTGCACGATGAGTTTGCCATCCACCTTTGGCGGTTGGTAGTGCGGAGCGAAGCGCACCAGAAACTCGCTGAGCAGGTACGTCTGTCCATGCAGCTTGCGCGCGGCAGGATCGTTCGGATACAGATGCGTGAGCTCGTCGCGGAACACCGTGGCGCAGCTTGGCTCCAGCACGACAATCGGCGTGCCCTCACGGATCTGCGGCGCGAGCGCGTCCAGGACCGTACGCAGATACTGCTTCGCCATGTCGAGCATGCCGAAATCATAGAGCGGCCGGCCGCAGCATAGATGCCGCCTGGGGACCTCCACGTCAAAGCCCGCATCCTGCAACACCTGCAGCGCCGATCCCATGACCGAAGGGTGGAAGTAGTTGTTAAAGGTGTCGGCCCAGAGCAGTACTTTGGGCTTTGTGCCGATGGCCGGCAACGGCTTATAGCCACGCGTGAATGGCCTGGCGAAGCGAGGCAACGTGCGCTGCGGCGCCAGGTGCAGCACGCGCTTTGCCACCGAACCAAGCGGCGAGGCATTGATCGCATTCACCAGCTCCGGGGCCACGGAGGCAAGCCGCGCCCATCGATCGATGCGACCGAAGGCATAGTGCGTCAGCGGACGTCTCTTGTGCTCATAGTGATGTGACAGAAACTCCGACTTGTACGTTGCGATGTCCACGCTCACCGGGCACTCGCTCTTGCAAGCCTTGCAGCTTAGGCAGAGGTCCAGTGACTCATGCACCTGCTCATTCTGCCAGCCATCGTCCAGGGTCTCGCGCTGCATCAGCTCCCACAGCAGATGCGCGCGGCCGCGTGTGCTGTGCAACTCTTCGCCAGTGGCCATGAAGCTGGGACACATGTTGCCGGCAGTTGTCTTCCGACAGGCGCCCACACCCACGCACCGCAACGCGGCCGTCGCAAAGGATCCGTTCTCCTCGGTGTAGCTGAAGTGTGTCTCCGGCTTCCATGGCCGGTAATCCTCACCCAGCCGCAGATCTTCATGGATCTCATGGGCGTCAATCAGCTTGCCCGGATTCATGCGGCCATCCGGATCCCACGCATGCTTGAACCTGCGAAAGGCTTCCACCAGCTCTGGCCCGAACATCCTGCCGAGCAGCGCGCCACGCGCCTGGCCGTCCCCGTGCTCGCCACTGAGCGATCCACCATGCGCGAGCGCGAGGTCAGCGGCTTCCTCCACGAACTGCCGGAAGGCAAGAATGCCCGCCGCGCTTTCCAGATCGAAGTTATGCCGCATGTGCACGCAGCCCTGGCCGAAGTGGCCGTACATGGGACTGTCATAGCCGTACCGCGTCATCAACGCTTTCAGCTGGCGCAGGTAGCTGCCAAGCTGTGCAGGTTCAACCGCCGCGTCCTCCCATCCCTCCCATCCAGTGCCTTTGCCGGGGACGAACGCCGTGGCACCGAGGCCTGCCTCGCGGATGTGCCAGACGCGCTCAGCCTCTGCCTCGGTGTAGAGGCGCGCCGCCGGCGCCGGCTGCCACGTCGCAAGCGCATCGATCAGCGCTTGTGCCTGTGTATCGGATTCGGCACGGGTCGCGCCGCCGAACTCCGCCAGCAGAAAACCTCCACCCGCAGGCAGCAGCTCAATGTCATGCAGCAGCTTGCCTTTGCGACGAAGAGCGTCTGTCAGCGTGCAGTCCAATCCTTCAAGGCCGATGAGAGGGAACTGAAGCAGCTGCGGCACATGGTCTGCGGCAATGAAGATGTCCTCCACGCCGATGCCGACCAGTGTCCGATGGGGTGGGCTCTCCACCAGCCGGAGCATGGCATTCAGGATGATGGCGCAGGTGCCTTCGCTGCCTACCAGCGCACGGGCAACATGGAAGCCCGCCTCCGGCAGCAGTTCGTCAAGATTGTAGCCGGAGACGCGACGCGGGATCTTCGGAAAGCGTGTACGCACGAGCCCGGCATAGGAGTCGCGCAGGTCGCGCAACGCTGCGTAAAGCTCGCCGACGCGTCCACCCGCGGCGATGTTTGCCGCAAGTTCTTCATCGTTCGTCGCACCCACGGTGAGCCGCGTGCCGTCGTAGAGCAGCAGGTCCAGCGAGATGATGTTGTCCACCGTCTTGCCGCCCATAAGCGCGTGCACGCCGCAGGAGTTGTTGCCGATCATGCCGCCGATCGTGCATCGGCTGTGGGTCGCCGGGTCCGGCGCAAAGGTCAGGTGCACCGCTTCGGCCTTGTCGCGCACCCGGTCGAGCACGGCACCTGGCTGCACCGTCACCGTGCGGCGCTCCACATCGATCTCGCCGATGTGATCCATGTACTTCGAAAAATCAAGAACTACCGCCACGTTGCAGCTCTGGCCCGCAAGGCTGGTACCAGCACCGCGAGAAAGAATCGGGGCGCCATGCTTCCGGCACGCTGCCACCGCTGCAATCACATCCGCTTCATCCCGCGGAAGAACCAGGCCGATCGGCATCTGCCGGTAGTTGGAAGCGTCTGTGGCATAGAGCGCGCGGGATGCAGCGTCGAAGCGCACCTCGCCGCGGACGTCGCGCCGTAAGTCCACTTCAAGCGCGCGCGCCGCGGGGAACTCGTCGCGGGAACGTGCGTGGGAACTCGGGAGGATCTGAAACGGGGAAGAAGACATGCCTACAAGGCGCCTCGGTCTGAGGCCATTTCATGCTGTAACAATGTGCTCATTTCTATGACTATCGCGCTCCCGCGCCCGCCGTCATCTTGAAGATGGCCTGCGCGTTTGCGCTGTCAAAACCCAGGTCCAGCCGTCCTTCCTCCGGAATGGGCAAGCGGGTGATGAACTCCAGGAAGGAGCCGGGCACGGGGCGCGTCACCACGGTGCCATTTGCCGCGCGAAAGCTACGCTCCACCTGAGCGGCCCGAAAGGCGGTCTGCTGAACCCGGTTCGATTGAGAGTGCTCGACTGTCTCTTTAATGGGTTCCCCCAGGGCCTTCAGCTCGGCCGAGAGTGCTTCCACATCGTCGACGCGGTCGGTCACATGATTGAAGACGTTGCCCTCCGTGCTGATCCAGGCCATCTCGGCCGACTCCGTCAGCAGAGTCTCGTAATCGGCCTCGGAGACCTCCCCGTGATGCCGGGCAAAGCAGAGAAGTAACGACGGCAGCAGCTGTGCTGCTTCTTCCATGGACAGGCTCTTCTGCGTGTCCAGCTTGTTGAGCAGGCTTAGCGCTTCCTGCGAAAGCGGGTCGCTTGATGAACCCGTTGCCCGCTTTACCGCCTCCTGGAACTGCGGGGAGAAGCGCTCCGGGTGCAATTCGCTAAGGAAGAACTGCGCAATCTCCTCTGGAAGATCCACCTGCGCATAGGACCGGCCGGTCATCTTCAGGCGGTCAAGAGGATACGTTCCATGCAACGCGTAGCCCAGCGGCCGCAGGATGCGAACAATGGACTCCTGTCCCGCGGGGAGGGCTCCCATGCCATCCAGTGCTACTGTTCGCACCGCCCCGTGGTCCTGGAAGAAGGGTCGACCGTTTTCCGCTGACCGGTCAAAGTATCGCTTCGCTGCCGGCACGCGATCCAACAGATCCTCGAGCAGCAGAATATTTAGAACCTCCGCCAGTGCGGCACGTGACACCACCTCGCCGCGCTCCTCCCGCAGGGCAGGCGGTACGACCAGGACCCGCAACAAGCGGTCGGCGCGTGCGTGTCCAAGCAGGCGTTGCACAAGCTGATCGACGGTCGAAGTGAGCGTCGCTGCGGCGGAGTGAGTCATGGCGGCTTCCTTTCACCAACGCGCTGTAATAATACGCCCTCCTGATGCCGCGAAGCCTCTCTCACGTGCCAAGGCCTCAATCTCGTCAAGACGCCGAAGGAAACATCTCTCCAGACCGCCAGGTGCGATGGTCATCTATCAAAGCCGTGGGGCCGAGGCTACGAACCTGCTTACGCGGAGACCTAAAATTGCTCGGCAAGTCGGCGAGCTATAGACCGAGTGGAAGAGTCGAGTAGACACTGCTTGAAGCTGCTTGTTGCTTCGAGGATGGGCATCTCGCATCGGGAGAGAGAGTCATGACAGTACTGGAGCGTAGGGATTTGTTGAAGCTGCTTGCAGGCGTCGCCACTGGTGCTGCCATCGATCCAAACCTCGCGTTCGGTATGGAGAAGAAAGGCGCTTCTAAGCACCGGTCTACTCCAGCATCGGAAGCGCGCGCTCCCGCGGGCGCTGTGCTCAAAAACCGCATGCCGCTTGCGCCGAATGCGTTCTATCTCCTGCCGCTGAGCTCCATCCGTCCAACCGGCTGGCTGCGTCGCCAGTTGGAGATCCAGGCGACCGGCCTCGGTGGTCACCTCGACGAGATCTGGGCAGATGTGGGCGGCAACAGCGGATGGCTGGGTGGCACGGGGGAGTCGTGGGAGCGAGGGCCTTACTTCCTGGATGGCTTGGTGCCGCTCGCATACCTGCTCGAGGACGACCGGCTGAAAGCGAAGGCGCAACGATTCATCGATTGGACGCTGACCCACCAGGCGGCGGACGGAAAGATAGGGCCGCCGAGCAACGACGACTGGTGGCCCCGCATGGTCATGCTTAAAGCTCTCGCGCAGTATCAGGAGGTGACAGGCGATCCGCGGGTTATCCCTGTTCTGTCCCGTTACTTCGCCTACCAGCTGGAGACCTTGCCAAAACGGCCGCTTCGCGATTGGGGCAAGTTCCGATGGCAGGACAACGCCCTGGTTGCCCTCTGGCTCTTCAATCGAACCGGCGACCCGAAGCTGATTGAGCTCGTAAAGCTGCTGCATCAACAGGGTTTCGACTGGCAGGCTGACTTCGCGGACTTCAAGCAGACGCAGCCTGTAACGCCGGAGATGATCAAGCTGAACGAACAGAATGGCCTCGGCGATTACGCGCTTTCCACGCACGGCGTAAATAACGGTCAGGCCTTGAAGTCAGCGCCGGTTTGGTCACTTGTCTCTGGCAGCGATGTGGATCGTCGGGGACTCGCGCAGATGCTGGCGGCCCTCGATAAGTACCACGGCCTGCCAAATGGCATGTTCTCCTGCGACGAACACTTCGCCGGGCGTAATCCATCGCAAGGCTCCGAACTTTGTACCGTAGTGGAGACGATGTTTTCTCTGGAACAATCCCTGGCCATCCTTGGCGATGCCGCGATCGGCGATCGCCTGGAGAAGCTGGCCTTCAACGCGCTTCCGGGAACCTTCACGGACGACATGTGGGCGCACCAATACAATCAGGAGCCGAACCAGGTTGAGGTCAGCCTTCATCGTAAGCCGTGGACAACCGATGGGCCGGAGTCAAACTTGTACGGGCTCGAACCGAACTTCGGTTGCTGCACCGCGAACTTCCATCAGGGTTGGCCGAAGTTCGCGGCGAGTCTTTGGATGGCCTCTCAAGATGACGGCCTGGTCGCTGCCGCGTATTCGCCCTGCGAGGTGCACACGATGGTAGGAGCTACCGCCGTTCATCTTATAGAGGAGACGGAGTATCCCTTCCGCGGCAACGTCCGCATCATCATCAATCCAGCGACTGCCAGTACGTTTCCACTCCGGTTACGTATTCCAGCCTGGGCAGCGGGCACCACACTCAAGGTCAACGGAGAGCTGCAGCAAGCGCCCGCCGCAGCCGCCTTTGCCCGCATCGACCGCACCTGGAAAGCGGGAGATGTCGTAGAGATTGCCTTTCCGATGAGACCGAGGGTGACTCCTGGTTTTCGCGATTCCGTTGCGATGGAGCGAGGACCGCTCGTGTTTTCATACCCGATCAGAGAGGACTGGGTGAAATTGCGTACCCGCGGGATGACCGCTGATTGGCAGGTGTTCCCGGCCGCTGAGTGGAACTACGCGCTGGTTCTCAACGAGCAGAACATGCACGAACTTGTCGCGGAGGAGCACCCGGTCGGCGGGTCGCCCTTTGCCCTCGAGGGCGCTCCCGTGACGCTGCAGATCGCGGCGCGAAAACTCCCGGCCTGGCGCGCAGTGGATGGAGTCGCGGATCTCGTTCCGGAGAGTCCGGTCACGAGCGAAGAGCCAAAGGAAACGATTACTCTTGTGCCGTATGCGGCGGCAAAACTTCGCATTACAGCGTTCCCCAGGACAACGAGCTGATCGGTTCGCGAAGTTGAAACCCGATGCGGAGAGGCAAAGGGATCGTCTTAGACCGTTGACGCTCCCCCGCATCGCGGGTATGCTCAGGCCATGCTTCCAGCGCATCTTCGCTGTTGTTGTTGTTCCTCGCAGGTCGTCCCTGCTGAGTCGAGCCAACACGCGCGTACCTGTCGCTAGCTTCACCGTCCGCAGGTGTGCCGGATCGGGCTCCTCTCATCAGTCTTCACTATTCTCTGACCACGTAAGCTGCACGTGCTGGCGCTTCCTCTGCTTGGCCGTGCACCGCCGGGAGATCTGCCTTGAATCCAGCCTCAATCCGCTGCTCACTCCTCTTCTCCACGACCGCCACGTTGCTCGTCTCCTCTGCGGCCTTCGCTCAAACCTTCAATAGCGGACTCCGCGGTACAGTCACGGATGCAACCGGGGCGGCGCTTGCAAACGCAGCGCTGACCCTCGCCGACGAGGCCACGCAACAGGTGCGATCGACCACGTCTGCTGCCGACGGCACATACGTCTTCAACGCGGTACGCCCCGCCACCTACACGCTTCACGTGCAGGCGTCTGGCTTCGCTCCCACAGATCGAACCCACATCGCGCTCGCGACGCAGGACTTTCTTACCCTGGATGTCCCGCTCACGATCGGGGCCGAAACGAACGTCGTCCAGGTCGATGCCAATGCGCCCTTGGTCGATCCCTCAACCGCCTCGGTCAGCACCGATCTCTCCCAGCGCCAGCTTGAAGACATACCGATCCTCGGTCGCAATCCGTATATGACCGCCAAAGTCTCTGGCGTCTTCGTCAACACGGGCAACCAGCAGTTTGTTCGTTTTGCCGATCAGAACGGGACATCGCAGACGTCGGTCGCTGGCGGTCCGGTAGCGGCCAATCTCTACCTGGTCGACGGCGTTCCGATTACGGACACCAACAATCGCCCAATCGTCATCCCGACCATCGAGTCGATTCAGGACGTCAAGGTTCAGGCGAACACCTACGACGCGCAAGTGGGACGCACGGGCGGAGGCGTCTTCAACACTCTGCTGCGGTCTGGCTCGAACACCTTCCACGGCTCAGTCTTCGGTGAGACTCGCCAGACCTCCTGGCTGGCCAACGACTTCTTCGCCAATCGTGAAGGCGTCCCGCGCCCGGACAGCCCCTACTACAATTGGGGCGCCTCCCTCGGCGGCTTCGTCCCGATCAGTCACCGCGCTCGCACGTTCTTCTTCATCGCAGCGGAAGGCTACATCCAGACCTCGCCCTACACAGAAACCTTCGCCGTCCCTACCGCGCTTGAACGCACCGGCGATTTCTCGCAAAGCCTCAATACCGACGGCACACTGAACACCATCTACGACCCGACTAAGACCGTCACGGATGCCGCCGGTACCGTCCATCGCACGCCCTTCCCCGGCAACAAAATTCCCGCCGGCCAGCTCAGTACCGTCGGCAAGAACATCGCCTCCTACTTTCCACTTCCGCAGAGTGCCACGCCGACCGGCCAGAACAACTTCACCGGCACGGATAACGTGCGCGACCACGCTCAGGAGGTGACAGTCAAGATCGATCAGCAGATCCGTCCCTGGTGGACCGTGAGCGGATCGTACATCTTCTACGAGGCTCTCCAGCCGCTGGGAAATCCTCTCGGCACCTTACCGGGCAGCTACTCCTACACCTTCCATCGTCAGGTCGACACGACTCAGCTCAACAGCACCTGGATCCTGAATCCAACCACTGTGCTCACCGCACGATACGGAAATAATCGATTCCCCAACCTCATCGCTGAGGTCTCAAACGGCTTCAACCCTGCCTCGCTCGGCTTTCCCGGCTCTCTCACCAGCCAGCTTCAGTCCAACTTCTTTCCAACGATCTTCTTCAGCCGCTTCTCCCAGCTCGGCCAGGACACCTCTTCGCTCGATAACTGGAAGTCCCAGATCGTCAACGGCACGCTGGCGAAGACTGCCGGCAAACACAATCTCACCTTCGGTGCGGAGTTCCGCCGGCTTCGGATGGACTTTCAGGATCTCGGGGACGCGCCCGGCACCTACACCTTCTCCGGCGCCTTTACGCAGGCCAACCCTAACGTGTCGGGTGACGGCACGGGATCGGACCTGGCCGACCTTCTCCTCGGGAATCCCGTCTCCGGCGAAGTGGAAACCTCAACGTTCCTCCATACCTACCTCGACTACCACGCAGTCTTCGCGCAGGACGACTTCCGCGTGACGCGCCGCCTTACGCTCAACCTCGGTGTCCGCTACGAGAGCGAGACCGGCCTTAAGGAAGATCACAATCAGCTGGCCGTTGGCTTCGATCGGACCGCCACGGCTCAGCTTGCGCCGAACACGACCGTGACCGGCGGCATTCTCTTCGCTGGCCTCAACGGCAGCCCGCGTGACATCGGCAGCCTCTCGCGTCTCAAGTTCGCACCCCGTCTGGGAGCCGCCTATCAGCTGAGCGAGAAGACAGTTCTTCGCGGTGGCTACGGTATTCTCTACGCGCCCATCCGCTACGATCCCATCGCCGCGCTGGCTCCGGGATACACCCAGTACACCTCCTACGTCGCGAGCAATGACGGCAACCAGACGGCGGCGAACAATCTCGATAATCCCTTTCCCGCCGGCCTTCTCAAGCCCACGGGCAATGCAGCCGGCCCGCTTACCGGCATTGGCTCCTCCGTCACCAGCTTCGACCAGGACTTCCACGCACCGCGCGTCCAGCAGTTCTCCGTCGACGTGGAACGCGAGCTCCCGGGAAAGATCGCTCTGCAGGCCGGCTACATCGGCTCTCGTTCGACCAATCTCTCGCCCGCGCCTCTTGGCGGGGGTGCCGTCAACATCAACCAGCTCAACCCCTCAAACTTCTCTCTGGGCGCCGACGGTCTGAGCGCGTCAGTCAATAACCCGTTCTTCGGAAACGGTGGCACCGGGGTCATCGGCAACCCGACCGTCTCGCACTCGCAGCTGCTCCGGCCCTTCCCCCAGTTCTCCTCGGTCAACCTCTTCGTCAGCTCTTCGCATGCGGCGTACGACGCTCTTCTCCTCAAAGCGGAGCGTCGCGCCGGCCATGGCCTGAACCTCGTCGGCTCCTTCACCTGGTCGCGCAACATGGACAGCTCCTTTGCCTCCACGAACAGTATCCAGAGCTCCGGCGTGGCCGCTCCCCAGAATGTCTATGACCTCAATGCCGAGTACGCCCACGCCGTCAACGACGTTCCTTTCCGCTTCACCGCAGGCGTCATCTACGACCTTCCCGTCGGCCGCGGTGAACGCTTCTCCACCGGCTCACGCTGGTCCGATGAGATCCTTGGCCATTGGCAGCTCAACGTGATCCCTACCTTTCAGACCGGCTTTCCCGTTGCAATCCGGCAGAGCTCAAATCCAAACAGCAGCATCGTCGGCAACACCGTGCAGCGACCAAATCTCAATCGTGGTGTCTCTTTGGGTACGTCTGGCAAACTTGAGGATCGTCTGAATGGCTACATCAATCCCGCTGCCTTCAGTACCTCTG
The DNA here is from genome assembly GCA_964242875.1 of uncultured Acidobacteriaceae bacterium. Classification (GTDB taxonomy): domain Bacteria; phylum Acidobacteriota; class Terriglobia; order Terriglobales; family Acidobacteriaceae; genus Edaphobacter. The sequence continues at coordinate 5,101 of CAXTCB010000035.1, read as the reverse complement.
CGGTCCTCACCTTTGGCGACGCTCCTCGCACACTCTCGCTTCGCGGCCCAGGCGAAGCCAACTGGGACATCTCTCTCTACAAGAACATACTTATTCGCGATCGCATCAACGCGCAGTTTCGCGCCGAGACCTACAACACCTTCAACACGCCATGGTTCGCCGGCCCGAATACCTCCTTCGGCAGCGCCTCTTTCGGCCAGATCACCGCACAAGCCAACTTCCCCCGCTACCTTCAGCTGGGCCTGCGTGTCAGCTTCTAGTCCACGGCGGCGAAGAGATCGAGTATGAAGCCGAAAGCTGCACCCTGACACCCCGGAATACTGCAACAATCGTCGCCAAAGTAGCAGAAGGGAAGTGCTTGATGCCGCTTGACCTGACCCGCCGCAGCCTGTTGAAACACTCCAGCCTCGCCTTGGCTGGCGGCGTCCTCTCTCCCACCATCGCTCACAGCGCTCACTCACAATCCGCGTCCTCCGCATCTCAGGTCCGCCTCTGCTTCAACGAGAACCCCTACGGACCATCGCCCACCGTAGCCCAGGCCATCGCCCGCGAGCTCCCGCGAGCCAATCGCTATGCCGACGCTGAGACAGCCCATGCCTTCGCAGAGCAGATCGCCGCTTACGAGCAGATCCCCGTCGAGCAGGTTGTGCTTGGCGAGATCCTCGGCCTCCTTGGTCTCTACCTCGGCTCCGAAGGCGGTCCCGGCGGCGAATTCCTCTACTCCACTCCTGGCTACCTCGCCCTCATCGACTCGGCCGCAAACGTCGGCAGCCTCGGCGTCGGTGTCCCGCTTAACGCGGACTACACTAACGATCTTCCCGCCCTGCTCGCCCGAATCAACGCAAAGACGCGCGCTGTCTACCTCGTCAATCCGCACAACCCGACCGGCACAGTGAATGAGGACGCCGCCTTCAAAAGCTTCCTCACCGAAGCCTCCCGGCACGCCGTGATCATCGTCGATGAAGCCTACCTCGAGTACACCCCAGACTTCCGCACCCGCACCGCCGCCAACCTGACCCGCGCCGGCGCCAATGTCGTTGTCTTTCGCACCTTCGATAAAATTCAGGGCCTCGCCGGTCTCCCCATCGGCTATGTTCTCGCCCCCAGGCCCCTTGCAGAAGCTCTTCGCAAGCAGGGTGCCGGCGATCCTGAGTCTCTCGGGCGCCTCAATCTCGCAGCCGCGCAGGCCGCGCTTGCCGACACCCACCAGGTTGCCTCCACGCGCGACACGGTAGCGCAGGAACGCCGCCTCTGGAAGGCACTTCTCGACGCGCTCAAGCTTCCCCATACCAGCTCTGTCGCCAACTTCATCTTCTTCAATGCAGGACGTCCGCAGTCTGAGATCGCCGCCGCCATGCGTCAGCAAGGCATCAACATCGGCCGGGCGCATCCACCCCTCACCAACTGGGCGCGAATCACGATCGGTCTGCCGGAAGAGAACCGCCGCGCCCAGGCAGTGCTGCGCCAGCTCTATTCCACTGGATCTCGCGCTCCGGCAATCGATGCACCCGTCTCTCTCCAGCGTCTCGACGCGAACGCACCAGCAGGCTCAGTGTGGGATCTCTGAGAGTCTCTGCCGCAAGCGCATCAAGCAATCCAGCCAGCGATTCCGCAAGCAGGAATCGATTGTGACTCTGTTATGTTCAGTCACACCCTTCAGGAGCTCTCCCTTGCTTATGCGCTTTCCTGTACCCATCGCACTCGCACTCTTCCTTTTCGTTCTTCCGCTCTCCGCACAGCAACGGGCAGAGCTCACACCCGAGCAAACGACCGCCTTGATCACCAAACGACAGGCTGTCGAACGAGATCTGGAAGACGTGGCCGTGATCGATCGCAAGGTGATGGTGCCTATGCGGGATGGGAAGCGCATGGCAGCCGATATCTACCGTCCAAAGGACACCTCGAAGAAGTACCCGATCATCTTCAGCAGAACGCCCTACAACTTCAACTTCTGGGACGTCCGTCTCGGAACCTACCGCGACATGACCCAGGAACTCGACGCTGTAAAGCGTGGTTACGTCCTGATTGAGATGAACGAGCGCGGGCATTTCTTCTCGGAAGGCAACTACGAGATCCTCGGCGCTCCACTTACTGACGCCGACGACCAGTTCACCTGGATGGCATCGCAGCCCTGGACGACAGGAAAGATCGGCCTCATTGGTTGCTCCTCCACTGCGGAGTGGCAACTGGCGGCAGCCTCGCTTGGCAACAAGGCCCTCACCACCATCATCCCGCAGAGCTTTGGCGCCGGCGTCGGAAAGGTCGGTCCCTATGAGGAGCAGGGCAACTGGTACCGCGGTGGCGCCGTGCAGATGCTCTTCATCGACTGGCTCTATGGCGAGCAGAATCAGGTGCGTCCGCAGTTCCCGCCAGATACCTCACAGGCCGATCTCATCGCCGCCTCCAAGCTCTTCGATCTCGCCCCGCAGCTTCCAACCATCGATTGGGCCAAGGCCTATGAGCACCTGCCGGAGAAAGACATCATCTCCGCGGTCGGCGGCCCCAGGGGCATCTTCAGCGACACCATGAGCAACACCACGGGCGGCGGTATGATCGAGCGTTCCCCAGCCGATCCAGCATGGCGCAAAGGCGGCATCTGGCAGTCAGATACCATGCCCATCAACCTGCCCGGCTTCTGGTTCATGACCTGGTATGACGTCTCGACCGGTCCAAATCTCGCGACCTATAACTTCGTCCGCGATCACGCAAAAGGCGACGTAGCCAACCAGCAGTATGCTGTCATCGCACCAACGCTGCACTGCGGCTATAAGCGAGCCACCGAACATACCGTGGTCGGCGAACGCGATATGGGCGACGCGCGCCTGGACTACGACGCCATGACCTACGCCTGGTTCGACCACTTCCTCAAAGGCGAAGACAACGGCTTCCTCCAGAAGACGCCAAAGGTGCAGTACTACACCATGGGCATGAACAAATGGCAGCATGCGGACACGTGGCCGCCGCAGGGTGCAAAGCTTGAAACACTTGACCTCGCCAGCGGCGGCCATGCAAACACCCTCGCCGGTGATGGAATCCTCAAACCCCATGCGGGCAACGATCCGAAAGCCCTGCTGCAATTCTCCGGTGACCGTCCAACGCGACAGCTCACGGATCTGCCCGACACCTTCACCTACGATCCTCTGCACCCCACCCCCAGCTACGGCGGTAACGTCTGCTGCGCAGCCAACACGATCCCCGGCAATGGAGGTGCGCTTGATCAACGAAAGATGGAGAACCGCGCGGACATCCTGGTGTACACCTCAGCGCCGTTAGCAAAGTCGATCGAAGTCTCCGGTCCGGTGACGGTGACGTATTACGTCTCGGCCGACGTGAAAGACACCGACGTGACGGCCAAGCTCATCGATGTCCTTCCGGACGGAACAGCCTACAACCTGGACGAGACCATTCAACGACTGCGGTATCGGGATGGCACAGACAAAATCGTCTGGCTCGAAAAGGAAAAGGTGTACAAAGTCACGTTGACTCCAATGGTGACCTCAAACCTCTTCGGTGTAGGCCACCGCATCCGACTCGAGGTTGCCGGAGCGAACTTTCCCAGGTTCGATCGCAACCTGAATACGGGCGGCAACAACTTCGACGAGGTAAGGACCACGATCGCGCATACGTCCATCCATCACTCCGAAAAATATCCGAGCACTGTGACGCTCACTGTCGTACCAGCGCAGCCGTAATTTCAGACTTATCGGAGCATCTCTCGCAAAGGTGGCTCTTTCGCAGCTGGCAGACTCACTCCCAGGATCGCTGCAACGGTCGGCGCAACCCTGAGGTTTGAGATCGGGCCCAGCTTTACCCCACGTTTGATGTGCGCACCAGAGGCGACAAAAATCGTCTGCATGTCTGGCGAGGTGTTGCGATAGCCGTGCGCGCCTCGCGGCGACGTATCGCGGTTTACAGCTCCTTCCACATCATCGGTAAACGCATAGCCGCTCTTCGCGGTCAGGTAGAGCTGCGGTGCTTGGTCCGTCTCCGCATCGGAAGGAATGCCGATCGAGCGTGCCTCTTCATTCGTATACACGTGCTCTACACCTGGCAGAGAAGCAAAAGAACGCTTCAGCTTGGGCACCAGAACTGCCCGTTCCGGTGCATCGCGGACGAACACATGTGCCGCGCCACCCTCGGCCTTCACCCAAACCTTGCCGACATCCTTGCCTCCAGCTTTGCGCAGCAGCCCTTGTTGTGCAAGCGCCGCGTTCGGTGCGATGGTGTGCGTGTACGTTGCAAATCCATGATCGGCCGTGACGATAAAAGTCGTTCGATCGAGTGCACCGATCGTCCGCACAGCATCGATCACGCGCGCCAGCTGCGCGTCAGCATACGCATAGGCCGCGTACGCCGCAGGTGTCAGCGGTCCATACATATGCTGAATGCTGTCCGTCTCCAGCAGATGAAACAGCATCAGGTTGGGCGTGTGTCTTTCGAGAATGTCGATCGCGGCATCCGTCCAGATCTCATCATGTCGAGCAGGACTGCTCTTCTCGTCGAAGTGATCGATCTCCTGCTTGCTCACGATGCCCCGTGCGATGAGCTCCTGCGCAATCGCTCCGTTGACATCCGGCTTTTCGCCAAACTCCCAGGTGATATGTTTCGCGCCAAAGATGGCAACCCAATCGACCTGGCCCGTTGTCAGGCCCTTCTCTTGTGCCGCGTCATACAGGGTGCGAGCATGGACGAGATCCTCCTTCGGCACCCAGGGCTTGATCTCCGGCGCGCTGCCGTCAGGCGGGAAAACGATGAGACCATTCGCCATAACGTGATGCACGCTCGCATCCACACCGGTGATGAGTGCAGTGTGATTCGGCCAGGTCACGGTCGGATTAATCGGCTGCATTGACTGGGCAACAGCTCCGCTGGCCGCCAAAGCGCGCAGAGTAGGCATAGGCAGGCGCGGGTCATCCAACGCACGAGCCGGCATGCCATCCATCGTCACGACGATTACAAGTGGCTCAGGTTTGGTCTGTGCAAAGACGCTGCCGCAAGTCACTACAACCAGTAGCAGGGAAAGAGAGCTCCGCATCTTCGATGTTCCATTCCGCCGCCCGGGCCTGCACAGCTGCTCATCATCTTAGCGAGTCCGCGGCAT
>CAXTCB010000034.1:0-25290 GCA_964242875.1 uncultured Acidobacteriaceae bacterium | reverse complement strand
TGGTCTTCGTCGCCCACCACGCAGACGTTGCCATGCGTGCCGAGCAGCTTCATCAGCTCGTACTGCGGCCGGTTGGTGTCCTGGTACTCGTCGATCATCAGGTATTTGTAACGGCGGTTGTAACGATCGCGGACGGCCGAATCGGTCTTCAGCAGGCGCACGGTCTCAAGCAGGAGATCGTCGAAGTCGAGCGCGTTGGCCTTGAAGAGCTCCTTGCGGTAGATCTCGAAGATATGGGCGATCTTCTCTTCCATCGGGTTCGAGCTCGCGAGGAAGTACTCCTGCGGGTCGATCATGTGGTTCTTTGCCCAGGAGATGCGGCCGAGGGCGACGCGCGGTTTGAGCTGCTTGTCGTCGATGGCAAGGCGCTTGAGCGCGGTCTTCACCACCGCCTGCTGGTCGGTCTCGTCGTAGATGGCGAAGGTGCGGGTGAGGCCCTTGCCGTTGGTGCGCATAGCCTCGATATCGCGACGCAGCACGCGGACGCAGAAGCTGTGGAAGGTGGCCAGGGTGGGCTGTGCGAGCGAGCTGTGGCCGAGGATCTTTTCGACGCGCTCCGCCATCTCCTTCGCTGCCTTGTTGGTGAAGGTGACGGCGAGGATGGCGTCGGGCGAGACGCCGCGCTCCTGGATGAGATAGGCGATGCGATGCGTGATGACGCGGGTCTTACCTGAGCCGGCGCCGGCAAGCAACAGCACGGGGCCGTCAACGGTGGTGACACCCAGCGCCTGCTGGGGATTCATCTTAGCTACGAGGTCTGACACGGGGGCTCCGCATTCATTTTAAGCGCGGAGCAGAATCTCTGCATTTGAGTTAGGACGATGCGGGCGGACCGGGGTCCTCAGGCGGCGCACCGGGGGCGAGAACGTCGTCGTCGGGGCGCGAGCGGCCACGTACGAGACGGAGGAGGAAGGGAAAGAGGAGCGCGACGATGAAGTAAGCGACCGTGGTCTCAAGCGCCAGGGCAATCAGTCCGGCGCCACAGGCCATACCGACGGCGGCGGCCAGCCAGATGGTTGCCGCAGTGGTGAGTCCCTTAACGACGTCGGACCGGACGAAGATGACGCCGCCGCCGAGGAAGCCGATGCCGGTAACGATCTGTGCGGCGACCCGCGAAGGATCAAGGACGATGCGGCCTGGCGACAGCACATCGGTGAAGCCGTACTTCGAGACCAGAAGAAAGAGGGCGGAGGCGACACCGACGAGCGTGTACGTGCGCAGACCGGCGCTCTTCTGTCGGATCTCCCGCTCAAGCCCGATCAGAGCGGAGAGGCCAAAGGCGCTGCTCAGCTCAAGCAGCTGTCGAAGACCTTCGCCGTTGGGTTCCGCGGGCGTCATGCGACGTTAGGATGCAATCGGCGATCTGCATGAGCGACGGAGAACTCTCTTGCTTCGCGGCATTCACGGCAGTTTCACGTAACCCGTGAGCCTAAAGATTTCTCGTGCTTATTTCGAGTTTGTAACGGAACCTTTTCGTCACCTCCGCGTACAACACACTACGACTGGCTTCCTGAACCATGGCAGAGAGTTCCCGTCGCACTTTGATGTACCAGGGAGCTGTTTATGAACCGTCGTATTCTTTCCACCGCTGTGCTCGTTGTGTCTTCCCTCTTCACCGCCGAGGCCGTGTACGCCGCGCCTGTGGCTCTTCCCCTCACCTTGCACGCCATGTTCGGCAAGACGAAGATGGTGAACTTCAATCTTCGGAACGACTCGGCTGCGCCGCTGAAAGTCAAGGCGGGCGACAGCGTGATGACGATCGACGCCGGAAAAACCCTGAACCTGAAGCTGCCGGCCGGCACCAGCATCACGGCCGAAGAGGCAACCTCGCATTATGCAGCGGGCGCCGTCATCGCGCAGGTCTCGGGCGACCTGAGCGGCGTGACGCTCGCGGTCAAGTAGACCTTTCCCTCCACAATGAAGGAGCGGGCGCGACGGAGATTCGTTGCTCCCGCTCTTTTGCGTCGCAACGTCTCTCCGGCTCCTGCTCCGTATGTTGCGCCAGGCTCTTCCGGATGCGGCGCATTGCTATGCTCAGTTGATATGAGTGTTCAAACCGTAGCTGTGTTCTGTGCAAGCGCAATAGGTGCGGACGACGTGTATCGCAAGGCTGCTGAAGAGCTGGGCGGAGAGCTCGCGCGGCATGGCATCGGCCTGATTTATGGCGGAGCAAAGGTGGGCCTGATGGGAGCCGTTGCTGACGCCTGCCTGCGCGGCGGCGGAACTGTGGTCGGCGTGATTCCTGAGGTGCTGATCGATAAGGAAGTGGCACACGACGGGCTCACGGAGCTGCATGTGACCACAACGATGCACACGCGGAAGGCGCTTATGGCGGAACGGTCTGACGCCTTTCTGATCCTGCCGGGCGGCTTCGGGACGATGGAGGAGATGTTCGAGGTGCTGGCCTGGCAGACGCTCGATCTGCACCAGAAGCCCATTGTTCTGTTGAATACCGCAGGCTTCTACGATGCGCTGCTCGCCTGGCTCGATGACGCGGTTGAAGCTGGGATGTTGCGGATGGAGAGTCGCCGGATCCTGCAGGAAGCCCGGAGTGTTGGTGAGTTGCTGACCCTGGCCGGAATTTACTAAAAACGCGCTGCCGGAACGTCGATGTTCCGGAGAGGCGGGGCAACGCGCACGGGCCGCTTTGCGTCTCTCTAGGAAGCGAAGAAAAGGCGTAGAGGAGATTGGACATGGCAGAACGTGAGATCGTGCTCGACCAGCCACAGGTTACAGATGAGCAGGGTGAGGCTCTTCGACATGCAACGGAGCGTGCCGAGCAGGCCGAGGCTGAGCTTGCCAAGCTGAAGGGTGCGCAGGGCAAGGCTCTCTCGCACAGCGAAGCCCACGCCTCAGCGCATGCAAAGACACCAGGGGATGCGGGTTCAACAAAAGAGCCGCCGAGCCCGAGCTCAGCAGCAGGAGAGCCTGGCGTGGAGGGTGGTGAGGCAGAGTTGCGCAAGGACTCGATGATGGCGCACCTGCTGGACTCGCTTGCGGCGGGTACGGATATCGGTCACTACGGTCGACTGGTCTTCGCGATGGTCGCGCGACATTTTCTCTCGCATGACGAGGTCCTCGCCTGGATGACAAAGGACGCCGATTTTAGCGACGAAGATGCGCGTGTAATGCTGAAACAGGTGGAAGGCCGGGACTACAGCCCACCGAAGCGCGATCGCATTCTGGAGTGGCAGTCGCAGCAGGAGTTTCCAATCATGCCGAATGTGGATGATCCTGACTGCGGAAATCTCTACCGCAATCTTCGCTTTCCTGAGGCCATCTACAAGCATATCGGCCACTACCAGGAACAAAAGATGGATTCAGAGAGCTAACCGTTCTGTGATGCGGGCCCGGGAAAAGTCCCGGGCCTTTTGTACGAGGTCAGGCAACAGATTGCTCAGCGAGTATGCCATCCCACAGCGTCAGGCGGGCTTCGATGGCCTGGACTGCCGCTGTCTCTGCCTGTTGCCACTTCACCGGATCAGACCCGCACAGGCCTGACACCATGCGCAGGGACATTGGCCCGTGTTCCTCGCCGTCGATCTCGATGTGGCGATCGAGATACCAACGGAACAACGCGAGCTTGCCGGAGAGTTGTTCATCCTGATCGCGAATGAAAGCCTTGAAGATGCCCGGGATGAGGTCTTCGCGGCCAAAGGTGAACGCCGCCGCGATGATGTGAAGCTCGCCGGTTGCGATGAACTCGAAGGTCGAGCGAACGAAGCGTTGCGCTGCATCCGGCAGGCGCACTTCCGCCAGAGTTAGATCCACGTTATCGTCCTGCCCGACCTGATAAAGGAAGGTATCAATTGCTTCAGTTGAGGCACCGCACTGCTGCATGGCGCGGCGGTACAGTTCGAAGTGACTGATTGCCTCGCCGTTGTAGATATCCGACTCTTCACCGAGGACGATCTCGTTGATCAGGCGACGAGCCTCCGGAAAGGAAGCTGGCAGCCACGGTACGTCCACACAGGTGAGGCCGCGCTGCAGCGATTTCAGCAGGCACATGAAATCCCACACCGCGAAAACGTGAGTCTCCATGAAGCCATGGAGATCCTTGAGGGTCTTCATGGAGCGATACAGCGGATGTTCTGAAAGCCTTGTGTAGAGCGGCGTTAGACGATCTTCGAGAGCCTGCAGATGCTCCGCAGAGGATAGCGATGGAGGCGCCGTCGCGGTTGTGCCAGGGCCGGCATAAGCCGCGGCACGCGAGGGATGACGTGTATCAGCGGGGGTCAAAGAGATCTCCTACGTTACGTTTGCTTCGAAGTGCGGCAGGCACACGTCACAACGGCAGACGCGGCGAAGATACTCCCACGAGTAGATGCCACTCTCATGGCCGTCATTCCATTTGAAGCGCAGCGCATAGTTGCCGACAGGAGTCACTTCAACTGGACGGGCCGGTGCTTCATACAGGTTCAACAACGTGACCGGCTTTGGTTTGAGCTCACCGGGCAGACGACCATCCTTCTCACGCGCTTCGTGACAGGTCGCGCACGGGCAGGCGTTACGCAGCCAGACGAAGTTCCAGGCACTGTGGTGCCCATCCTTCCAATCGACTTCAACGCCGGTACCTTCCGTTTTCTTGACCCGCACCTTCAGCGGGATCACGGCGTCGGCGGGCAGGCGTTCGGGTTCGCGTGACTGATCACCGCGCACGATGCGGATGCCTTCATGGCTCATCAGCAGAACTCCTTCCGAGCGGGCGAGCGATGACCGCAAGCAGGCTCTTTGTTCGACGCGAGGATGGGGCTGAGGATTCGCGGCGAAAGCCGATTACGATCTCAAATCGATGAGGCATGTTGCCTCCAGAAAAAATAAGCGGCGATTGTGAGGCCGGTGGCGATGACGAGGGTCCGGAGCACCGCTGGATTGCTGCGCCGGGCGAAGTGCGCCCCCACATAGCCGCCTGCACCGGCGAAGACCATGGAGAGAACGCAGAAGTGCCACAGCACGGCTCCCGAGACGATGAAGGTAACGATGGCACACAGGTTGGAGGCGCAGGCGGCGACGACCTTGAGGGCATTGAGCGCGTGCATGTCTTCGAGGCCGAACAGAGCCAGCACCGTCATGATCAGAAAGCCACCGCCCGCGCCGAAGTACCCGATGTAAAAGCACACGGGAAGGATGCCGAGGAAGATGGCAAGCCTTGGGAGCGCAGACCGGTCGGAGTGTTCCAGCCTTGCGTGACGCGAGCGGGACCGGAGCCAGCGGGAGACGGGCGCGGATGCCCAGAACAGAAGTGCGCCGATCAGCAGCAGCCACGGAATCAGGTGCAGGAACATGGCCTGCCCGGTATGCAGCAGGATGAGCGCGCCGCACACGCCGCCGGTCAGGGAGGCGAGGAGCACAACCGGCAGAAGGTCGCGCCGGACATCCGCCTGCAGCCTGGCCAGCGAGGTGAGTTGACCGGGCCAGAGCGCAACCGTGTTCGTCGCATTTGCCTCAATCGGCGGGACGCCCATGCCGAGCATCGCCGGGAAGGAAAGAAACGAGCCGCCGCCGGCCATGGCGTTGATCACACCCGCGAGGAAGGAGGCCGTAACCAGCCACGCGTACCGCCAGTGAGGAGCCAGGGTTTGCAGCATCTACGGCTATTCTAGAGACTGCGACGATGTCTTCGCCTGGCCTGGCAGCGTCGGCGTGGCCGCGAGCAGGCGTTGCGTGTAGGCATCCCGAGGCCGGTCACAGACGTCGAGCACGGCGCCTTCCTCGACCAGCCGCCCGTGCTGCATCACCGCGACGCGATCGCACAGGTAACGCACCAGCGGCATGGAGTGCGAGATAAAGAGGTAGGTGAGGCCGTAGCTCTGCTGCAGCGAGCGCAGCAGATTGATGACCTGGGCGCCGACCGAGACATCAAGCGCGCTGACCGGCTCATCGAGCACCAGCAGATCAGGTTTGAGCGCGAGCGCGCGGGCGATATTGATGCGCTGGCGCTGACCGCCGGAAAACTCATGCGGGTAACGGTTGAGGGCGGATGCGTCCAGCCCGACCTCAGCGAGCAGGGTGTGCAGACGCGCCGGGACGCCTTCCGCGGGCCGCTCGCGGTGAATGGCGAACGGTTCGGCCAGGATCTGCCGCACGCGCATGCGCGGGTTCAGTGCGCCGAACGGATCCTGAAAGACGATGCTCATGCGCCGCCGCAGCGCGCGCAACGATCGAGAGCGGAGCTGCAGCAGGTCGACACCTTCAAACGCGACGCTGCCGGAGGTCGGCTGGACGAGCCGCAGCACCATGCGCGCCACGGTGGACTTTCCGGAGCCGGACTCACCCACCAGACCGAGGGTTTCGCCACGAGCGAGTGTGAGCGAGACGCCATCAACCACGCGGCGCTCGCCATACTGCTTGACCAGGTCGCGCGCGACCAGAAGCGGTTCAACGGCGGCGCTCCGAGCATCCCGCGGAAGAGGCTCGAATGGCTTCGTCGATCCCATAGCCGGATGGTACATGGCTCTGGAACGACGCGATGCGGCGAGACAACCTTCGCCAGAACCTGGAACGATCGTCTAGGATGGCTGCGACAGGAAATCATCTGCTCTCGAAAGGTCTCTCTATGCATCGTCTCCGCTCGTTGCTTCTCCTTGGTGTCGCCGGTCTTTGTGCAGCGGCAGGCGCACAAACGGCCAAGCTCGCCGCTACTCCACCGATGGGCTGGAACAGCTGGAACCACTTTGCGGGCCGTGTGACCGACAAGGACATTCGTGACTCTGCCGACATGCTGGTCTCGACCGGGATGCGCGATGCGGGCTACATCTACGTGAACATCGATGACACGTGGCAGGGCAAGCGAGACGCGCAGGGCGTGCTGCAGCCGAACGAGAAGTTTCCCGACATGAAGGCGCTGACCGCCTATGTGCACAGCAAAGGCCTGAAGGTCGGCATCTACTCGGGGCCCGGTCCCACCACCTGCGCCGGCTTCATCGGCAGCTACCAACATGAGGAGCAGGACGCGAAGACCTACGCCGAGTGGGGAATGGACTACCTGAAGTACGATCTCTGCGGGTTTCGCGACATTATGGACAAGGAGGCCGGCAAGGATCAGGACAAGGCTTATGCCATGATGCGTGCCGCCTACGCCAAGATGGACAAGGCGCTGAAGGCCACGGGGCGGCCGATCGTCTACTCGCTCTGCCAGTACGGCTGGGACTCGGTATGGACGTGGGGACCCTCGGTCGACGGCAATCTCTGGCGCACGACCGGCGACATCGACGACAGCTACCGCCGCATGGCGGAGATCGGCTTTTCGCAGGCGGGTCTGGCGAAGTACGCCTCACCTGGCCACTGGAATGATCCTGACATGCTTGAGGTTGGCAACGGCAAGATGACCACCGACGAGTACACCACGCACATGACGCTGTGGGCCATTCTGGCCGCACCGCTGCTCGCCGGCAACGACCTCACCAAGATGAGCGCGGCGGACAAGGCCATTCTCACCAACAAGGACGTGATCGCGATCGACCAGGATGCACTCGGCAAGCAGGGGGATCGCGTCAGCGCCGTTGGACCCTTTGAGGTGTGGTCAAAGCCGCTCAAAGATGGGTCGGTCGCCGTGGCTCTCTTCAACCGCGGTGAGGATTCCGAGAAGATCGCGTTGCCTGCGGCCTCGGCGCTCGGTTTGAAGAGCATTCAGACGATCCGCGATGTCTGGTCGCCAGGCGACACGACAAAAGGTCCATGGCTGGTCTCCGGGCACGGAGTCGAGTTGCTGATCGTCCACTAGGCCGTTGTTGCTGCATCGGGAACGGGGCTGCAGGAGATCTTTCTCCCGCGGCCCTCTCTGTTTAGTGCATCGACGGATGCTGGCGATGGAAGCCGGTCGCTTCCTGATAGGCCCGCGCGAAGGCAAGCAGCCGCGCGTCACTGTAGAGGCCGCCCAGAAACGTGAGCGATACCGGCGTTCCCGGACCGCCCGGGTTGTCGAGCTCGTCGTCTTCTTCGCTTACCGTCGCCTTCGGCGCGTCATCTCCGCGCAGGCCATTCGGGACGATCACTGCAGGGTGCCCCGAGAGGTTAGTCGCCACGAGCTGCGCGCCGCCAGTCGGTGTGACGATCACATCCACCTGCGCGAAGAGCTTCGCCATGGCATCGATCACCAGCGATCGCGCCCGCTGCGCCTGAATGTAGTCGATTGCGGAGTAAAAGCGTGCGCGCCGAAACGCGTTTGGCCAATCGAACGGCTTCTGTCCGGTGAGCAGCTGGTCACGCCCGCTCAGCGTCAGCTCCTCAAACGCTGCGGCGGCCTCGGCTCCAAGCAGCGGCACCTGATCGCCGAAGTGCAAGCCTTGCGGCAGCTCCACTGGAACGAGCTGTACGCCCAGCCTGCGCAGCGCGTCCAGTGCCGCCTGATCGAACCGGGCGTCATAGGTCAGCCGCGTGAGGTTCTCTTTTTGGTGCGAGCGCCGGGTCTCAAACTCCCCGCGCTCCTTCTCCGTCATGCTCTCGCTGGGCGGCTTGAGCTCTTCGAGCTTTGGCGCGTCAAAGGCAGACTTCAGGTAGCCGACGCGCAGCTTGCGCCAGTCGAAGCCTGCGTCCCAGTTGAAGGCCGCAGGCTGCACGGTGCGATCCTGCATGTCCTGGCCATAGATCGCGCCCATCACGAGCGCGCAGTCTTCGGCTGATCGCGAGATCGGCCCAATCTTGTCCATCGTCCAGCTCAACGCCATGGCGCCTGTGCGCGGGACAAAGCCAAACGTAGGCCGTAGACCCGTGACGCCGCAGCGCGTGGATGGCGATGAGATGGACCCAAGCGTCTCCGTGCCGATCGCAAACGCGACGCAACCGGCGGACACCGCACTGGCCGAGCCGGCCGAGGAGCCACTCGAACCCTGTCGCGGGTTCCAGGGGTTCCGGGTGCGGCCGTCGAACCACAGATCGCCCTGCGCCAGCGCGCCCATGCTCAGCTTCGCCACCAGCACCGCACCCGCCGCATCCAGCCGCTGCACAACGGTGGCGTCGGCATCGATCTGCTGGAGCTCGAAACCTGCGGCGCCCCATGTCGTCGGATAGCCCTTCACCGCCAGCAGATCCTTCGCGCCCCACGGGATGCCATGCAGCGGACCACGCGCCTTGCCGGCGGTGATCTCCTTGTCGGCAGCCGCTGCCTGCGTCAGCGCGCGCTGCTCGGTCAGGTTGATCACGAAATGTAACGTCGATTGATACTGATGCAATCTTGCCAGCGAGAGTCTGGTCAGCTCAGTCGAAGTCACTTTCTTATGGCGCAGCAGCTCGCCAAGCTCGCGTACGGTCGCAAACGCCAGGGCCTCTTCGCGCGAAGGGCCCGCCGTCGCCAGGATCTTCTTCACATCCGGAGCCGCTCCAAGCCGCGCCGGCCGCTTCTCCGTATCAAGCACCATTCCTGCCGGGACCGGATCGAACACAAACGCCGGAGCCGTCGCGTTCGCCAGGTGCAGCGTACGAATGACCTCGACCGAAGCCCGCTGCTCCGTCAGGCTGTCCACCAGCATCTCGCGCTGCTCTGGCGTCAGCATGATTGCGGCAATGCTTTCGGCCGCTGCAATCATCGCGAGCGTGATCTTTGGCAGCTTGTCCGGGCTCACGTCCGCTGGGTGCCCTGGCCCATGCGGCGCCGCCTGGGCAGCCGCAAGCCCTAGCAGTGCCCCGGGAAACAAGGTGCCGCCCACACCAGCAGCGGCGCAGGCAGACAGCAGTCGACGGCGGCTGGAAGAGAATGCATCAGCTTCAGGCATGCCGCATTATTGCATTGGTGCTGCGGTTCTCCGCGGCATCCGGGCCAGAGCTGCATGGAACTCGCTATACTTCCGTTCATTCGCGGCTGCCACGCCGCCTGCTACGTTCTCAAGGAGTTCCCTACTTGCTTAAGTCACTCTCTCGCCGCAGCTTCGCTCGCCTGGCTGCTTCTGCCGCCGGCATCGCCTCTCTTCCCGCAACCACCGCGCTCACAGCTGCGGCGCAGACCGGCGCCGTCCGCTCCAGCAAAGCGGGCTTCCCGCAGGGCTTCCTCTGGGGCTCTGCTACCGCTTCGTACCAGGTTGAGGGTGCGATCAAGGAAGACGGCCGCGGTGTTTCGATCTGGGATACGTTTTCGCACACAGCCGGCAAGACGCATGACGGCGACACGGGTGACGTGGCCGATGACAGCTACCACCGCTATGCCGAAGACATTGCGCTTATGAAGGATCTCGGCCTGAAGACCTGCCGCTTTTCGATCGCGTGGTCACGCATCTTCCCGAACGGCACGGGCTCACCGAATCAGAAGGGCGTGGACCACTACAAGAAGTTTGCCGACGCGCTGCTTGCCGCAGGCGTCGAGCCTTACTGCACGCTTTACCACTGGGATCTGCCACAGGCGCTTGAAGACAAGGGCGGCTGGCAGAACCGGCAGACGGCGGTCGACTTTGCGAACTACTGCGGCTACTTCGCCGGCCAGCTCTCGGACCGGATCAAGCACTTCATGACCATGAATGAGATCAGCACGTTTGTGGAGCTGGGCTACGGTAACGGCCAGCACGCGCCCGGCCTGAAGCTCAGCCGCAAGGATCTCGCACAGACGCGACACCATGCCGTGCTTGGCCATGGTCTCGCGGTGCAGGCCATTCGCGCGAAGGCGAAGCCCGGCACCAGGGTGGGCTCGGCTGAAAACCTCACTGCCGTCTGCCCCATCTTTGACTCGCCTGAGCAGGTCGCCGCCGCGAAGAAGGCTATCGTTGAGCTGAACGCCGGCTATCTCACGGTGATGCGGACCGGCAAGTACACCGATCATTACCTGCAGGAGCTCGGCGCGGACGCACCGAAGTTCACGCCGGACGAGCTGAAGGCAATCGGCAGCCCTCTCGACTTCCAGGGCCTCAACATCTATCAGCCGACGTGGGTCCGCGCGGACACGAGTACGCCAACCGGCTTCTCCGTGGTGCCGGAGCCGGCCTCCTACCCGCATATGTTCAGCTCCTGGCTGAAGGTCGGGCCGGAGGGCATTTACTGGGCGCCAAAGCTTGCCAACGAGGCCTTCGACCTGAAGGAGATCTACATCACGGAAAACGGCGCCTCGTCGGACGACCACGTCGCGCCCGATGGTCAGATCTATGACACAGACCGCACCATGTTCCTGCGCAACTACCTTACGCAGTTACAAAAGAGCGTCAGTGAAGGCACGCCCATCCGCGGCTACTTTCTCTGGAGTCTTCTCGACAACTACGAGTGGGCCGACGGGTACGAGAAGCGCTTCGGCATTACCTATGTCGACTTCGCGACGCAGAAGCGTACGCCGAAGCTCTCCAGCCACTTCTACAAGGAGACGATTCGCCGCAACTCTGTCGCCTAGAGCCGGTCATGCAAAACGATCGCCACAGAGCTTCTGTGGCGATCGTTTTGCGACCGGACGGAAGGGTAGCTGGCCCCGGTCTAGTCGTGCACTTTGACCTGAAACGCCGGCGCCGGCAGACCTGCCCGATTCTGCAGATTCGCGTCCGTCACGTTCTGGTAGCCGTACCGTAGGGCCGCGGGCTCCGCGACAGAAGAACTCGTGACGACAACGCTGTCGCCCTGGATCTCAGCCGTCGCTGAGACGAACGTTCCATCCTTGCCGGCGACCTCGAACCCTTTCACGCCGCCTACCGCCTGTAGACCCTCCGCGTGATCGAACGACACCCGCACCGTCTTCCCCGCTCTGTCAGCGGAGCGCACCAACGGGCCCGCCCACTCCAGCTTCTCGCCATAGCTGAGCGCCCGGGCGCCGAGCGCCAGCCTGTGGCCGACCGTTTGCTTATCCGGCGGATGCACGTTGTTCGGCGTGCCGACGTCATAGCTTACGGCCACGGCTGTATTTGTAACTGAGAGGGATTCCCGCTCTGCCTCGCGAATCTGCCCCCAATCCTCGCGCGGCGAATCGAAGCTGGAGAGCTGTACGGTGAGAAAGGGCAGATCGCCTTCGGCCCATTGTCCGCGCCAGTCCGCAATCATCGCCGGCAGCTCCCGCTTGTACAGCGGCGCGCGCTCCGGATCACTGTTTGACTCTCCCTGATACCAGAGAAAGCCACGTACGGTGTAGCCCGTTGCCGGCGCGATCATGCCGTTATACAAGTAGCTCGGATTCCACGAAGCGTCTTCACCGGGATGCCAGGGGTGCCGCGGCTTCGGCTTGCCCTGCGCCGCTGCCTCGGCGTCCTCGCGCTTCTCCGCCGCCTGCATGGCCGGTATCTCCGCACGCCCGGCGACGAACTTCGCCCGGCTGGTAAACATCGGCATCAGGCCCGGGTCTGCCCCGATCGCCTCCAGGCTGATCCATGAGTCGATCGGTGTCCCGCCCCAGGTGGAATCGATCAAGCCGATCGGCACATGCTCCTTCTCCTGAAGTTCGCGCCCGAAGAAGTAAGCGACCGCAGAGAAGTTTGCCGCCGTCTCCGGCGTACACAGCGTCCAGGCCGCTGTGACATCGTCAAGCGGATAGGACGACGCTGTCTTCTCAAAGCGCAGCAGACGGATCTGTGGCTGCGTCGCGCCTGCAATCTCGCGAGCGCTATCCTTGATCGGTGTCTCCGGCCCGAACCCTTTCAGAGGCATCTCCATGTTCGATTGCCCGGAGGCAAACCACACGTCGCCCACCAGCAGGTCCTCTACCGAGAGCTTCGCCGTATCGCCCGCGGTTCCGGCGACGGTCAACGTATAGGGACCGCCTGCCATCTCTGGCGTGAGATAGGTCGACCACATCCCGAGTGGATTTGCGCAGGCCTGCGCAGCCTGCTTGTGAAAGCTCACCTGCACGCATGCGCCTGGCCCGGTCCATCCCCAGATGTGGATCGGCCGGTCCCGCTGCAGCACGGCATGCGCGCTCAGCATCTTCGGCAGGCGGAGCTCCGCACACGCCTTTCCAGCACCCACCAGAACCGCCAGCAACAGGCCTGCCACAGCACCTCTGATCTTTTGCACGCGCATGCACCCTCCACGATCTCAGCCAGTATGCACCAGCCGTTGGGCCGCGTGCCGTGGTCCCGGCGGCGTCAAGCCGTTGCTAGACTCGGGGTATGCCACTCACCCTTCGGCCGGCGACCGCCGCCGACCTCGCTGCGATTGCGGCGCTGATGAACGCCGCGTTTCGTGGTGTCGGCCCAAGCGCCGGCTGGAACAGTGAAGCGGCCTACATCGACGGTGATCGCACCAGCGAAGCGCACCTGCAGGAGGAACTCGCCGCGAAGCCGGAGTCGCTGCTGCTGGTTGCGGAGGAGGCTGTGGCGCAACGTGTCGTGGGTTGCGTCTCCCTCGATCCGGTCTCGCCGGACACCTGGTACGTGGGCTCGCTCACCATTGATGCGAGGCTGCAGAACGCCGGTCTCGGACGCGAGCTGCTGACCGCAGCCGAAGTCCTGGCCCGATCTCGACAGGCAAGCAGGATGCGCATGAAGGTTGTGAACGTGAGGGACACTCTGATCGCCTGGTACCAGCGTCGTGGCTATCACCTGACCGGCGAGAGCTCTCCCTTCCCCTATGGCGATACGCGCTTTGGATACCCGCGCCGAGCCGACCTCTGCTTCGTCGTTCTTGAGAAATCGCTGGGCGCTGCACCGTAGCGGACGAATTCCAGCGGTTGAGATACTCGGCTGCTGCAACTCAGACAGAGCAGGCCTCGAAGACGACGTCTCCGAGGCCTGCTGGCTCCTGAGATTTGCTAGCTACGCCGACGAGACACGTGGTGCGCCCGGCGCGTCTTGTAGGTCGCCCGGTTGGTCCTGTAGCGCATGCCGCCAAACTGCCACTCCCGCACCGGACCTACATCCACATGGACAAACTTGCTGGTCGGGTAGTAGCCCACGCCGCCTGCGCCGATGGCCAGAGCGGCATTTCGCAGGGCCAGCGTGCGCACGCCCGGCACCTGGATATCAATCGCCTTGCCCAGCATGTGCTGCGAGTGCTCGGCCACACCCGTGTCCGCCGAGCGCGCCCGCAGATATTCGTTCGACTCCGGAGTCCGGTAGCCGCAGACGATGTCTATAACGCCGCCGGGCTTGCGCAGCCGCGTCATGACCGCGTGCAGCAGGTCGAACTCGGTCGGGTCATACTCGGCGATGTCCTGCGTCCGATGATCGCGCAGGAAGTAGTTCAGTTTTTCGATTGCTTCCGGCAGATAGGTATCGCCAACCCGGTAGACGATGTTGATGTCTTCTCCCGTGTGCGTATGGTGCAGCCGCAGCATGTACCGCTGTGTGGGCGTCGCTACTCCCACGCGACTCGTGCCCATGTTCGCCACCGCCACCATGCCGCGCGCGCCCATAATGCCTGCCACCGGCATGCCACTCGCGCGCGCCAGCCCTGTCAGGCCCGCAAAGCTTCCCGCAAGCATCATCCCGGCAACGATCGTCCGAACTCCACGCACCAGATCCATTCCCATCCACGCCCCCGGCCCTGTTCAATGCCAACGCCGAATCGACATTGCCACATCTCATTCAGCTCCCTCATTCTACCCGTCTCCGTCCGGAAGCGCGTTGGCGAAGGCAACCCTGTCTGTAACTTTCGTGTCATAGTCGCTCGGTCGATACCCCCTCGCTGCACCGGCTCTGGTGCAGCGAGGGATCCCCTTCTGAAGCAAGCACCCTTGGGGGTCCGCTTTGTGGCACCCTGAATCCCATGCAGCTCTCCGCGTTTGAAGTTCGCGTTCTCGGCGCCCTGATGGAAAAAGAGATCACCACGCCGGATCTCTACCCACTCTCCCTGAATGCGCTGCAAGCCGCCACGAACCAGCGATCGTCACGCGACCCGGTGCTGGATCTGTCGGAAGAGGATCTGCGCCAGGCGCTGCACGCGCTTGAGGATCGCGGTCTCGCATCGCCGGCTCGCGGTGGCCTCTCCGGCTCGAGCTCGCGCGTGAGCAAGTATGAGCAGCACGCCCGCACCGTGCTGAATCTGCGCCGCGACGAGACTGCGCTACTCTGCCTGCTGCTGCTCCGCGGCCCGCAAACGCCGGGCGAGCTCCGTTCCCGCGCCGATCGCCTGTTTTCGTTTGACGATCTCTCCGCCGTGACCTCGGCTCTGGAGCGACTCGCAAATCGGCCGCCGGCAGAAGAGGCACAGCCCCTCGGTGGTCCGCTTGTCACGCTGCTCTCCCGTCAGCCTGGCTCACGCGAGGCGAGGTACGCCCACCTCCTCGGCGGTGCCGTTCCCACTTCCGTCGCGATGCCAGCGCCAGACCCCATCGCAGACGATCTGGCGACCCTGGTCGCCTCCCTCGAACGTCGTATCTCCCATCTGGAAGATCGGCTGGAGCGACTGGAAAGCCGCACGGAGCCTATGTAACATCAGGTGTTGTAGGCGTCACGCGCGCGCCCCAGGGGATTCACACAACACATGCAGGAACGATCCAGCTCTCTGCCGCCCGGCCTCGTTCTGCAAGCTGCGTCCAGCGAGACGGAGAGGGTGGGTCTGCTCTCCCATATCTTCGAGTCTCTGCCGGATGCCATCCTCTGCTTCGACGCCGCCTGGCGCATCACCTGGGGGAACGCACTTGCCATGCGGATCAGTCATCTGTCCGCCGCGGACATCGGCCGCAATCACTGGGAGATCTACCCGCAGACCCTGGGTACGCCGATTGAATTGGTCTACCGCCGCGCCATGAGCGAGCGCACGCGCGAGCATCTTGAGTTTTTCTATGCACCGTTTGACTGCTGGTACGACCTCACGATCGTTCCTCTCAGCGAGGGCGGCCTGCTTTTCTTCTACCGGGAGATCTCTGAAAAGAAAGCCGCCGAACAGGCGCGGGATACTGCGACCCGGCAGCTGCAGCAGGTCTTTGACGCGTCTCCGGATGCCATCCTGGTGCTCGACCGCGAGTGGAACTTCTCCTTCGCCAACCGGAACGCGATCGAGCTGCTGCACTCCGGTCCGCTGATCGGGGAAAACCTCTTCGAGCGTTTTCCGGGTAACCGGCAGGAGCCATTCCACTCCAGCTATCAGCGTGCCATGGTGGAGCGCGTTCCCACGCAGTTTGAGGCGTTTTATCCTGCGCCGCTGGAGGTCTGGTTCCGCGTCATCGCCCAGCCGTTTGAGCAGGACAGCATCATCCTTTTCTTCAGCGATGTCTCCGATCGAAAGGCTGCCGAGCTGGCGCGCGACCGTACCCATGCCCAACTCCATCAGGTCTTCGAAGCAACCGCCGATGGCGTGCTCGCGATTGACCGAAGCTGGACCATGACCTTCCTGAACCCGCGGGCACGACAGCTTCTCTCCTCTGCTGGCGACCTTCTTGGAAAGAATCTGTGGGAGACCTTTCCCGATACGAACTTCAAGGGATCCCCATACGTCGAGCACTACCACCGTGCTATGGATGAAGGCATCGCCAGCAGCTTTGAAGCCTTCTCTCCCGCACCGCTCAACCTTTATTTCGAAACGCACGCGCGTCCCAGCGACGATGGCATCGTTCTTTTCTTTCGCGACATCACGGAGCGCCGCCAGACGGAGCTCGCGCTGCACGAGCAACAGGACCTGCTCACCTCCGTGCAGCAGGCCGCGGGAGTCGCCACCTGGAGCCTTGATCTCCACTCCGGAAGGTTGAGCTTCGGTCCGGGTTCCGCGCCCATCTTCGGCCGCCCGCTGGCGGAGCTCAACCATATCGAGAGATTCCGCAGGGCTGTTCATCCCGACTCCCGCGAGACCCTCACCTTCAATCTCGAGGAGTCCTCAACCAGCGACCGGACGACGCTGCACGAGTACCGCCTGCTGCCATCCGACGGCCGAACCCGCTGGATCGAGACCCGCGCGCAGGTTGTGCGCGATGAGACCGGCAAGCCGACACAGCTGCGCGGCATGGCGATCGACATCACCCGACGCAAACAGGAGGAAGAGATCTCGGGCGCGAGCGAGGCGCGGTACCGTGTGCTCGTCGACCTGAACCCGCAAGCTCTCTGGATCGGAAACCCAGATGGCGAGATCACCTTTGCCAACCAGGGCTTTCTTGACTATGTCGGCCTTGAGGAAAACAACCTCGGCTCCTGGCTGCAATGCTTCGTCCCGGAGGATCGCGGCCGCGTCCTCGAGGCATGGACCCATTCCATACAGACCGGAGCGGAGTACGAGATCGAAAGCCGTCTCGTGCGCGCCGCAACCGGCGAAGCTCGCTGGTGGCACCTGCGTGGTTTGCCCGTGCGCGATGAAGCGGGCATCATCAAGCAGTGGCTCGGCGTCGCCAACGACATCAACGAACAGAAGACCTTCGCCGAGACACTGCTGCGGCTGCAAA
Source organism: uncultured Acidobacteriaceae bacterium (assembly GCA_964242875.1). Lineage (GTDB taxonomy): Bacteria > Acidobacteriota > Terriglobia > Terriglobales > Acidobacteriaceae > Edaphobacter. Next base: position 8,087 of record CAXTCB010000034.1, on the reverse strand, counting down.
GCCAGACCGAGCGCGAACGCGCAGAGATCGAAGCCGTCTACAAGACAGCGCCCATCGGCCTCGCCCTCTTCGATCTTGAGTTCCGCTACATTCGTCTCAACGATCGCCAGGCCGCCTTCTTCAACCTGAAGCCGGAAGAAGTCATCGGCAGAACGCTGACGGAGATGGCTCCTATCCCCGGTCTGCGTGAGATGTTCGAAGAGGTCGCGAGCGGCAGACCCGTTATCAACCAACTGCTCGAAGGTGAGCTTCCAAGTCATCCCGGCGAGCACCGCTTCTGGACCGTCAGCTACTTCCCCGTCTATGGTCCCGGCGGCACCGTGCGCGCAATCTCCGCCGCCTCACTCGAAATCACGCAACAGAAAAAAGCCGAAGCCGCCCTGGTGCAGAGCGAAAAGCTTGCCGCCGTTGGGCGCCTTGCCTCCTCCATCTCGCACGAGATCAATAATCCACTCGAAGCCATCACCAACCTGCTCTATCTCACCGCCATGCATGACGATCTGTCAGACGAGGTCAAGAGCTATGTGCACATGGCTCAGGCCGAGCTCTCACGCGTCTCGCAGATCGCGACCCAGACGCTGCGCTTCCATCGCCAGGCCGTGCGCCCCACCCACGTAACGGCTGCGGATCTCGTCAACGCCGTGCTCAACCTCTACCAGGGGCGGCTCACCAACTCCGGCATCACCGTAGACGCCAGCTTTGCCAGCACGTCGCCCATCCTTTGCTTTGAGAATGACATCCGGCAGGTCCTCAACAATCTGATCGCCAATGCCATTGACGCCATGCGCTCCGGCGGCCATCTGCTTGCCCGCGCGCACGACACCACGGACCCGCACACCGGTCGCCCCGTCGTTCGCGTCACCATCGCCGATACCGGACACGGCATGAGTCCCGCCACCCTCAAGCGCATCTTCGAGCCGTTCTACACCACCAAGGATCTCAACGGCACCGGCCTCGGCCTCTGGATCTCCTCCGGCATCATCGACCGCCACCACGGGCAGATCGCCGTTCGCAGCTCCGAGCACCCCATCCACCACGGCACCATCTTCTCGCTCATTCTTCCCATCGATCCGCCAGGTCTTGCCATCGCGCCCTCGCCTACACCAGAGAATCTGGGGCTGGTCATCTCCGAAGCAAACCCCAGCAACTCCGCTCCGGAATAGTCACACTCCGCTCGTCCAGGGGTCTTTCAAGCATCTGCGCCCCTCGCTTCTCTCGACCCCGTCGCGCCACCTGAGGTCTTGTGCGCCAGCCACTCCAGCATCTCGCCCGGTCCTTTCGCCTCGCGGCGCAGTTCTTTGCTCATCGCGGGCCCATTGCCGGCCTTCGCCTGCTCGCAAGCCGACGCCGTCGCACGATGCATCTTGCGTCTGCCCTTGATCTCTTTCCGCGGCAGATTCCGGCCTCCCTGCATCCGTTTGATCTGCTGTACGGCGTCGACACCAGCGGCTTTCATCACGGAGAAGATCTCGGTCCGACCCGCGGAGCGCGCCCTGCGATCCTGCCGGACATGGATGCCGGGGCAAAGCATCTGCTGCCCTCCTCACTCTGGAATACCGCCTACTACGGGATTGCACCATCGCTGTTTGACCGTGCTCTTGCGTTGATCGGCTCACCGGTCTGCGCCACGGATCTGCCAGGTCAGGCGCTGTCTCTTCGTGCCGGGCAGGCCGCTACGCTGATCACACCAGACTGGTCGCGCTTCACCTTCGTCGATCTTGGCTGCGGCAAAGGCCGCGCGCTCCTGCTCGCCTCGCGCTATCCCTTTCGCAAAATCCTCGGTGTGGAGCTCGATCCCAGCCTTGCCGCCGTTGCCCAGGCGAACCTTCTTGCTTTTCGCGCGCCCTGGCAGGTATGCCGCTCCCTCGCCGCCCTCCATGGGGATGCGACCGCCTTCGATCTTCCACCCACCCCCATCCTTCTGTACCTCTACCACCCCTTTCTCGCGCCGGCGCTCAAGCGGGTTCTGCGCCGGCTCGAGCGCTCGCTGCGTCAACATCCGCGCGAGCTCTGGCTGGTCTACATCAATCCGGAGGCTGCCCACGTTCTTCGCGGCTTTCCGTTCCTCCGCGAAGACCTCCGCACGACGCTCACCGTCGACCCCGAGGATGCGCTTCCCGACCGCCTCGGCTGCTTGCAGGAAGAGGTCGCGATCTACCACTTCCTGCCCCCTGCCTGAGCGGAAGACGATCGGGCTTGCTCCAAGCCGAACCACCCGGAAGTGCCATAGCTCACCCCTTGCCCCGCTGCTACCGTCGGGAGGGTCGCACCCCCGGGGTCCTGATGAGCACGTTTGCCCGCCTCTGCCGTCTTCTTGTCTTCTTCAGCTTTGCCGCACTCGCCGCATCGGCCCAGCAGACCCTTCGCGTTCCGCAGGACTTCCCCACGATCCAGCTCGCCCTCAACGCCGCTCAGACCGGCGACACGGTCTCCGTCGGCCCTGGAACCTGGTTTGAAAACCTTGCGCTCACTTCGAAGGAGATTACCCTTGTCTCCGTTGCCGGCCCCGCCACCACCACGCTTGACGGCGGCCATCTCGGCCCGGTTCTCCAGATCACCCACACGCCCGGCATGGCCACCGTCGTCTCCGGCTTTACGATCCAGAACGGCAGCCCGTCAGCCACCAGCCCTTCCCCAACCACCGCCGGCATCCTTATCGCCAACGCTGGCGCCCAGATCACCAACAGCACCTTCCAGAAGAACGCCGGCACCAACCTGGGCGTCCTCAACGGCAGCGTCACCCTCACGAGCAGCTCGCTTTCTACCGCCTCCACCGCCGGCGGCTCGTGCGCGCTCTCCCCCAGCGCTGGCTATCTGAACCCGACCACCGGCGTCTCCCTCTCCGGCACCAGTACCGTCCTTATCGGCAGCAGATATGACAGTGGATCGACCGCTCCTTCGACTGCAATCGGAAAACCACATCCTTCGACCCTTCGCGGCAACACCATCTTCGGAGACGGAACACCCTGTTCTGGTGTTGGGATCCAGGCCGTAACCCTTGGGCAGCCGCTCCTGGTCCTCGGGAATACCATCCGCAACAATGCCGTTGGTGTCACCACAGACACGGCACCCATCCTTCTCATCCAGAACCTGATCTACGACAACGTAGCCGGTGCGCTCCACCTCATCGATCGCGCAGCAAGCCCGAACATCGATCCTGCGACTACGCAGATCGTCAACAACACCATCGTCAACAATCTCACCTCGCCTGTTGCCTCTGCAGACCCGGCCTCCATCACCGATATCTTTCTCGATGGCACCGCCGCACACATTCAGTTCGTAAACAACATTCTTGTCGGCACCACCTCGCATCCCGTTCTGACCTGCGCCTCCGCAACGCCCAGCCTGAACGACACGCCCTTGCTGTTCGCCTACAACGATCTCTTCAACACCACACGTGCGGCAAACAGCCTTGCCGCGGGCGATTGCTTCCCCGGCCTCACGAACCCCCTCGCCACAAATGGCAACCTTACGGTTGATCCGCAACTGACTGGCTCCACCGATCTCCACCCTCTTCCTGCATCGCCCGTCATCGACGCCGGCAGTAACTCCGCTCCGGGATTAATCTTTCTGCCGTTCGCCTCGAATGGCTCCACTCTCGGTCTGACGCCCGCCGGCTCTGCCTCCCTTGAGGATGCTGTCGCATCGTACGGACCGGACACCATTACCTCCGGCGATTTTCCGGATGTTGGCGGCACCATTCGCATCCTCGATGGCTCCGCCTCCGGCCATAACACGATTGACATGGGCGCCTACGAGGCTCCCCGTGCCGTCAACTCAACTGCCGGTGATCCACCGTCCGCGACCCTTCTCACCGCCAGCGCCTACCTCATGCCACCCGGTCCCGTGACCTTCCAGGCGCTGACCGGAGGCTTCACCCGGTACGGCCTTGGTAATCCCACAACCTTCTTCATCAATGGTGTGCCGCAAGCATCTGTCTCCACAGAGTCAACCCCGTTTGCCACCTTTTCCACCACCCTCAGTACCCCCGGCCTCTACGCCATCGTCGCCTCCGCACCAACGCCGGAGCTCGGGTACCCGGCATCCACCTCGATGCCGATCTACATCCGCGTCACGGACAGCCCCACCCTCGCCACCACCACGCTCACGATCACCGCCAGCCCAACCACCCAGGTCCTCAATCAGCCCGTCACCCTCACCATTCATCTCGGCTCCACCACCACCAGCAACGGCTCCACCACCACCGGCCCGATCCCGCCCGGAGCCGTCACCCTCTTTGAAGGCGCCACGCTCCTCAGCTCGCTCCAGCCAGACGCCACCGGCCTCGCCACCTTCACCCTCCCTCATCCGCCCGCCGGCCCGCACACCTACACCGTCACCTACGCCGGCACGTCTGCGTTCTCATCCGCCAGCGCCAGTACGGGCGTCACCATCACGCTTCCCGTTTCCACATCTCTTTCCGCAACCGCCACCCCCAACCCCGCTCCACTCAATGATCCCGTCTTCTGCACCGTCCACGTCGTCGCTGCCTCCGGCCTCGCAGCCACCGGCACGGTCACCTTTACTGACGGCGCCACCCCCCTTGGACAAACACCGCTTCTGTCGGGCAATCAGGGCATCGTCGCCTTCAGCATCACCAACCTGTCCTTCGGCCTGCACACCATCGTGGTCGCCTTCCAACCTGACCCCGGCTTCTCTGCAAGCAGCGGCACCTGTACCGTCAACGTCGGCGGCAGCGCCAGCCGTACCATCCTCACCAGCTCCAGAAACCCTGCCCTGACCACCGACACGGTCACTTACACCGCCACGGTTACAAATAGCGTGTCGACTGCAAGTGGCACCGCGCCCACCGGCTCCGTGACTCTCTCCGAAGGCAACACCCTGCTCGCCTCAGCGCCTCTGGTCGCTGGCTCCTCCGGCAGCAGCAGCGCCGCACTTCCGGTCAGCCTTCCAAATCCGGGCACCCACATCCTCACCGCAACCTACATCCCGGCCACTGCCGCCAGCTTCACCAGCTCCGCCACACTCTCCGAGACCATCAACTCTCCTCCCCCGATCACCACCGTCCTCTCCGCAGCGCCAAACCCCGCGACCATCGGCCAGACTGTGGTTCTCTCCGCAACAGTCACCTCGCAAGCCGCTCTGCCCACCCCGGCCACTCTCACCTTTGCCGACGGGGCCGCTCTCCTCGGCTCCGCGGCCGTCTCCAGCTCCGGCATCGCGAGCCTGTCCCTCAACTCGCTCGGCGTCGGCTCGCACCAGATCACTGCCGTCCTCCGCGGCGGCGCCGACGCAACCACCATCCGCAGCACCTCAAACCTCGTCACGGTTCAGGTGAATGGCCTCGCGACCACCCTCACGCTCGCAGCCGCGCCTGTTGCCGCCTTTGCCGCCACGCCTGTCACTCTGACCGCCTCACTCGCACCTGCTTCCGCCCTTCCCACCGGCACCACCCTGAGCGGCTCCATCGTCTTCCTCGACGGCAACCTGCCCCTCGGCGTCTCTTCCCTCTCCGCCGACGGCCACGCCACCTTCACCACCAGCACCTTGGCCCCCGGCCCTCACCTGCTCTCCGCCAGCTTCGCGGGCAACGCCATCCTGAGTTCGGCTACCTCGGCGACCGTCACCGAAGCAGTCGCCATCAATCCCACCACCACCGCTCTTGCTGTCACCTCTGCCAGCGTTACCGCCTTCGCGCCCGTCACCCTCAACGCGCACGTCAGCTCCACGACCTCCGCCACCCGCATCAACACGCTTGCCTGCCCGCCCGCCTGCGCTCCTATCGCTGTCTCGTTCTTTGCAAGCTCTTCCACCGGTTCTCTGACGCTGGGCACCGTCGCCCTCGACGCCACCGGCAATGCAAGCCTCACCATCAACCCTGCCGTCGGGACCTACAGCCTCTCGGCCGTCTTCTCCGGCTCGACGATCTTCGCCGCCAGCGCCTCCGCCGCAGCCACGCTCACGGCTACCCCATCAAGCACCGCGCTGACCCTTACCGCAAACCCGAATCCGGTCTATCAACACGGCAAGGTCGCCCTCACCGCTGCGCTCACCGCGCCTGGCATACCGGCCTCCGCGCTCACCGGAACCATCACATTCCTCGAAGGCGCAACAGCACTCGGGACTACCTCGCTTGCCGCGGCGCAGAACTTCTCCTACGCACCCACGTCCGTCGGCCCGCACACCTTGACGGCGGTCTTCTCCGGTAATCCAAATCTTGAGGGCGCCAGTGCCTCGGCCACTGTCACCGTGCTTCCCAGCGACTTCGTTCTCTCCGTGAAAGATCCCACCCTTACCATCGCGACCACCCATCACGCCCCCACTACCATCACCATCAACGCCACCGGCGCTCTTGCGGATCTTATCGATCTTTCCTGTACGAACCTTCCGCAATACGCGTATTGCACCTTCGCGCCTGCCACGCACGACCTCACCACCGCCAACACCTCCGCCGGAACCCTCACCCTGGATACCGACGCGCTGCTCAACTACGCCCGCCTCGACGCGCCGCCGGGCTCTTCCAAGGGCCGCGACGCCCTGACCGCCCTCCTCGCCCTTTCGCTTCCCACTACCCTGCTCGCCGGGCTCACCCGTCTTCGCCGCCGCACAGCACCACCCTCCCGGCGCGACCGCCTGCCCCATCTGCTCGCCGTCCTCTTTCTTTCGGTGACGGCTCTCACCCTGTCGGGCTGCAGCGGTCTCTACCCCTCCCACGTCGCGCCCGGCACCTACTCCGTTACCATCACCGGTCACGCCCGCACCTCCGGCGTAGAGCACTCCACGACCCTCAGCCTGGTCGTCACGCCGTAGCCCAAACGCAGTAAAGACGCCCCCGGCATCTGCCTGAAGGCGTCTCGTCTCCGCTGGTCCTGCGCAGACCTACTTCGTTGCCGAGGCCGCTGCAGCCGTCGCTGCTGTCTTTGTCCCCGTCTTCACCACCGCATGGTCCACCACTGCATAGAGCAGCTGATCCGGATCCTTGCGCGCCTCTTTCTTGATCAGCTCGCCCGCCTTCTTGCCGGCAGTGTCCGTCTCCGGAAGCGTGAGACCACGCTTCTCCGCGCTCATCGCGGCCAGCTCCTTCACCATCTCGAAGAACTGATCTTCGTTTCGCCCGCTCAGCATCCATGCCTCGTGCACTGTGCTCGTCAGCAGCTGCTCGGTCGTCCAGCTGTGTGCCGATCCGTCCGGTCCACCCTTCAGGGTCACCGCTGCGTCGTCCTTCACCGGCTGCTGTTGCTGCGCCATCATCGGGAAGGCAACCATGGTCGCCATCATTCCCATCGCTGCCATTTGCTTCATCAAACCTGTCATCTTCGATCCTCTCTGCCTGCTGATCTTTTTGCTACAACATCGGTTACAAACTGCGCAGTCATCGCCGCCGGTCATCGCGCCAGTCGTTCCGCTGATTGTTCTGGTGCACCTTGCCGGCAATCGCTCCGACCCCGGCGCCGGCGCCGCCACCAATCAGCGCGCCCTTTAGCCCGCCGCCAAAGATCGCTCCCAGAGCCGCGCCGCCCGCACCGCCGATCAGCGCTCCCTTTCCTGGGCCAATCCCGCCCTGGGATCGGTTGTAGTCATTCCGGTTGTCGTAATGCCGGTGATCATACTGGTCGTTGTAGCCGCCACGAGATCCCTGCCGCATGCCGTTGTAATAGTTCCCGTTTCCTCGCTGCGCCGTCACCGGCACAACCGTCGCCATCAGCAGCACTCCCGTCGCTACCGCCTGCCGTTTCCATCTCATTGCACTCTCTCCCAGGCAACCGCTGCCTTCCATTCTTGGCGTATCAGGATCGCATTCTCGCTTGATAGATGCACCCGGCGGAGCTTTTACTCAGGTTTCCTTTGCTGGCGACCTTGCCCTGGTAACGCTTCGCCCTTGCCGTTGCGCATGGTAGCCTTCCCTTCACTCGTCATCCTCAGCCCCAGGGAGCCTCCCCCGATGTCCTCCGTTCTCCGCCGCGCACTCACCCTGCTTCTTCTCTGTCTTCCTGCCTTTGCCTTTGGCCAGACCTACACCTCCGTCCTCGTCTTCGGCGACTCGCTCTCCGACACCGGCAACGTCGCCCACCTCACGCAGAGCCAGTTCAACGTCCGCATCCCCGGCCCGCTCTCCGGCTACACCG
>CAXTCB010000033.1:0-25789 GCA_964242875.1 uncultured Acidobacteriaceae bacterium | reverse complement strand
GCCCCGACATCCGCCGCTTCTATCTGACCTTCTTCGTCATGGGTCTGGTCGCCAATGGCACGGCGCAGTTTGCCTACACGCGCACCATCTTCACGTGGTTCAGCAGACATCGTGGCCTCGCACTCGCGCTTCTGCTCACCGGGAGTGGCGTCGGCTCCATCGCCCTGCCGCCCGCCACGCAATGGTTCATCACCCATCACGGCTGGCGCAGCGGCTATCTTTTCCTCGGAGCCATTGCACTCCTCGGTCTCCCCCTCACCGCCCTGCTCGTCCGCAACCAATCCGCGACGCACCACGCCTCCATAGCGGAAGCTACTGGTGGCGTAAGTGTCGGCACGGCCCTACGCAGCCTGCCTTTCTGGGTCCTCGCCACCATCATCATGCTTTCGGCCTTCAGCGAGAACGGCCTCGTCACCAACATGGCCGCCATGCTGCACGATCACGGCGTCACCCTCCGCGCAGCGGCGCTTGCGCTCTCCGTCCGCGGCGGTGCCGGCATCCTTGGCCGACTCGGCACCGGCTATCTCATCGATCGCCTCCCCGCCCAACGCATGCAGACCCTCATCCTTCTGCTCGCTGCGGCAGGCACGCTCGTGCTGGCCTTCGCGGGCACCTCCCCCGTCGCTCTGCTCGGCGCAGCCATGCTCGGCGCTGGCCTTGGAAGCGAGGCCGACATCGCACCTTACCTGCTCGCACGCTACTTCGGGCGTAAACACTTCTCCGTCCTCTACGGCCTCACCTGGACCGCCTACGCCGTTGGCGGCGCCACCGGACCACTCCTCATCGGTCACCTCTATGACCGCCATGGCACCTACGAGCCGCGCTACATCGTCGGCCTCGCGGCAGTCGCACTTCTGGCAGTCTTCGTCAGCCTTCTTCTACAAGACAGCACCGCTCCCGCCCTCGTCACTCACGATATCCCCTCAGATCCAAACCTTACCCTGGAGAAAGACCATGTCCCATATCGCCCTGCCTGACAACATGCCCGGCATCACCGCCGGCTTTGCCTTTCGCCCGGACACCGCAAAGCCTATGCGCGAGTTGGCGCACATCCTGCTGCACACCTCAGGGCACGAGGGCTTCAGCTCGCGCGATCGCGAGCTCATCGCTACCTTTGTCTCCTCGCGCAACACCTGCTACTTCTGCGCAACCAGTCACGGCGCAGCGGCAACCCACCTCCATGGCGGCGACGCCAGCCTGGTAGAGCAGGTGGTTCGAGACTATAGAAGCGCTGCCCTGCCCGATAAACTTAAAGCGCTCCTCGCGATCGCCGAGCAGGTGCAGATAGACGGCAAGCGTGTCACACCGGAGCTCATCGCCGAAGCACGTGAGCATGGCGCGACTGACCTCGACATCCACGACACAGTGCTGATTGCGGCCGCATTCTGCATGTACAACCGCTACGTCGACGGGCTCGCCACCTGGCAACCGGTAGGCAACGAGATCTACCGCGAGATGGGCAGCATGATGGCGGAACATGGCTACAGCCGAACCGAGCTTTAACCCACCCGGAGCGAGCAACTCATCCAGATATGTTGCAACGCTTAGTCGTGAAACGCCGCGCGGTTCTCATCAGGAGGGCGCAAACGCTGTGCGCCTCTGCCCACAGCTGCCGAGGGACGCCTGAGTCGGCACGATCGCTTGAGATCGCAAGTATCCGGAAAAGCAGTGTGCTGCCCGTCTGGGTGCATACTGCCACCGGCAAAGCGAGGCAATCAAGCCAGGATGAGGCCCCGGCTCGCCATAGTCTGGCAGGGAAAAAGAGTGCGAAACGGTACCGCTTGCTCCTTGCGTGGGGCGTCGAGGACTGTCCGTGCGCCCCACAACAAGGAGAAGGAAAAGTAGCTTGCTGCGGGTAGACCTTCAGTTCACGGTGATTCGAGTGGCTGCGATCGTCCCGCTGTACTCCGTTCCTGTGTACACACCGTTCACGTCATAGATTCTGAAGATAAAAGTACCTTCGTAGGACATCCCATCACGCATCACGGTGTCTATTTCATCGACGACGAAAGTGCCGCTTGGAACTCCTGCTGCAGTAAACAGGAATCCCAGGTGGTGCAGTCGGACTTCTCTTCCATTCAAGGGCTTCCACACCCCCACGCAAACGCTCCCGATCGCCGGATTGTGATTCACATTCTCGAACTCTGTGCCGTCACTGTGCCACGTCTTAAATGATTCGGCGAAAGTGGAACCACCTGAGGTATAAACCGTGTGCCACAGGCCGACGATCGACGTATGTCTTTCTCGGTCTTCCTCTGGAACCATGCCTGCGCCCGCAATCATGGGCATCCGGACGGAGTCCGATTTTGCGCCTCTCGTCAGACCACAATCGGCTTTCGCGCTTTGTACCGTACAGATCAACGCGAAGCTAACAACACCAGCCATCACAAGTTTGTGTAAGTAGGTTCCTGCCAATATCCCATTTCCGGCACACATCTCACGCGTTTCACTCGGCTTCATCGCATTTCTCCTTGACGTCTTCTATTGAGTTGCTGGATGGCCGCCACGAGGGCTGGCACCAGACAACACTGGCGTTCAAGGCGTACCTGAGCAATCTCCGGGAGGTAACTTCTCGGTGATTTAGGTGAATTGTCACCATATTGCGGTGTGCGTTAGCTCCCTCACAGGGCAAAGAGCAGAGAGCACCTTCTCTAAATCTCCACGGATCGTTCGAGGACATGCCCTGCTCTAGGGGGAGTTCGCCAAAGTGTGTCGGCGCACGAGGGTTCTGCCGACACACGCGCGCAGCGTGGCACTTTGCAGGGCTTATGCGGTAAGTGTCCAGTCGAGGTGTTCTCTGGCGGCGCGTGCATCGTCCGGAGGCCCGAACCGGCTATATCTGCTCGGCGTCACGCACTTGAAGCGGTAGCTGCGTCGTTCGTCGGTCAGTTGTTCTGCGGGGAGGAGATGTTCATACCTTCTACGATCACGCGGTAGCGTGGTTCATGATGTAAGAAGTCATACTCCGGATAGCACTGCATCCACAATAAAAGAGGAGAACGTTCCTTGAAGGCCAACTCCAGGTTTGCCAGCGCCTGCTCCTTCTTCCCTAAGTTCGCGTAAGCTGACGCAAGTCTTTCCGGAGGGACGTATTGCTTTCTCGCCAGCAGCAGAAGCTTCGCGAGCTTCGATTGTTGAAGCGCACGATAGCCGCCGCGGCTGTAGGCAGCTTTGATCTCCGCAGCCTGGGCCGGACCGTCAGAGAGCCGCGTCAATGCCACTCGAGCGGCGATCGCTTCATCGTATCTGCCCAGCATGTGATAGGCCGACTCGAGCAGGTCGAGCAGCGACAGATTGGTGGGTAATTGCTTGAGCCGGTACTGCGATTCTTCCAAAGCTGCATCATAACGCCGCGCCAGTAAGTAGGATTTCGCCAAACCCCAGGGCTGAGAGAAGGGGTCCAGTTCCATGGCAATGAGTTGTTCGCGGATCGCTTCGTCGTGCCGTCCCAACGCAGCAAGTATTTTGCCTCGGAAGTGGTGGGGTTCGGCAAATCTGGGGTCGAGTGCGATGGCTCGGTGCAAGTCAAGCTCCGCTCTGGCCACGTCTACCCTGGCTATGAAGTAGCCTCCGCCTCGCGCAAGGTGAGCCTGAGGGGAGGAATCGTCGAGCTCTACTGCTTTCTCCGCTGTGCTTAGAAGAGGGCCAAAGCTATCGGCCGGCTTGAGCTTGCCGATCACTGCGCCACCGCCGTAGTAGAACGCAAGACCGCACCAGCCCAGGGCATAGTCGGGCTGCAGTTCTACGGCCTTTTGAAAGTAGGGCAGCGCATCGTCATAGTTCCCGGACATCCAGAGGTCGTGACCACGCAAATAGGCATCGTGAGCCGCAGGGAAAATACGCTTCACGACGATCGGATGTACAACGGACCGATGCACTCGTTGTGCAATCGCGGTAGCCGCTTCGCTCGATATCGAATCGAGATCGCTTTCCTCTCGGTCGTAAGTTTCTGCCCAGAGATGCGTGTCGGTCTCGACTTGAATGAGTTGGAGACTCAAGCGAATTCTAGAGTCTGTCCGAACGATGGAGCCTTCAATGATGCTGTCGACACCCAGACGCTTTGCTACTTCTCTGAGCGATCCATGCGCATCCTTTAAATGCATCGCAGAGCCTCGCGATACGATGCGGAGGGTGGTGTTCTTCGCAAGTTGTGTGATGAGCTCGTCGGTGAGCCCGCTCGCGAGATAATCCTGCCCGGGATCATGCGAGAAGTTGTCAAGCGGAAGCACCGCAATGCTATGGACGTCTTCGGCACCGGCAGAGAGACCTGGATGTCGAGCGGTCCAGATCCCGCGTAGGCCCCCAAGAACAAGCGCCGTTGTGAGCCCTGTCATCGTCAGGAGGAAACCACGCCGGCTCGTAGGGTCTAAGAGCTTGGCCGATGCAACCGTTTCCACTTTGCCTGGAAGGACAGGTAGACCAGCATTGGCGTCCGATCCCTCCGGGTAAAATCTGCTGCCGATGCCATCTGACGTCTCAGCAACAGAACAAGTGGGTCCCGGGGCTTCTGGATTGGTGGCTTGCAGGTTCTTGACGGTAGCGCTGAAACGATATCCCATGCCGGGCACCGTTTGAAGGAAGCGCGGCTGTTCTGCATCTTCGTTCAGCGCGATCCTGATCTTGCGGATGTAGGTGTTGATCCCGTGCTCTGAGTCGACATAAACATCGAGGGTCCAAAGCCGCTCCGCAATCTCCTTGCGCGTCACAAGGCGGCCGCCGCTACCAGCCAGTAAAATCAGCAACTCCAAGGGTTTACGTTGAAGTTTGATGAGCTGGCCGTCGCGGAACAGGGCAAAACAAGAGGCATCCAAAGTGAATTCAGCGAATTGGTAGACAGAAGACTCCACGGGAATCCCGGCCTCCGTGCAACAGGGTACAACAATCCACTTCGAAGGCATCGTCAAGAACTCACGAGATGCACTGAACCGCACGGTCACGCACCCAACGCCTTGACTCCTCAACTCTCCCCTCGGAAGAGGTGCGAGCCGGCAGAGTGCTGCCGAAGTGCGGATGCCAGTCGGTAAGTGAACCTGGCAAGGACTGCTTTCAAAGCTTCACGCCGGGTGCCAAGAAGGTTCACCGCTCATCTGCTTGACTTGCGGAATCCCACCCATGTCGCCACATCAGCAAGCAAACTAATCCCTTGATGCGGACCCCATCACTGCAGAGTAGGGGCGAAACGCGAAGATGGCGGTTCAGTGCTTTTTTCTGTCTCTTCGTGTGGGCGAACAACCCGGCCCTGCACCGTCCTAACTTGGAGAAAGGACGATTGTGAGGAAAATCCCAGGCCCTGACACACCGCACTTCTTCAGCTTGAAGGAGCTCACCAGCCAACTGCCAGATCTGGCTGAAACCATATTGCAGGATGTCCGTATGGTCGATAGGGATACAGCTAGTTGCCGTCTGGTGCGTATCTACAAACAACTGCCGCTTCACTTCCATCGCTCTAGCGACGAAAACGTCTATGTCCTTCAAGGACGCGCCATATTTCAGCTGGAAAAGGAAACACGTGAGATCTCCGAGGGCATGTTCGTGCAATTTCCCAAGGGAGCCAGACACGCAGTCCTCACCATCCTTGAAGAGCCACTGCTGACACTCACGATAGATACTCCCCGCCGCCCGGAAGATGACATCACCTTCATTGATCCGCGAATCAGCTTATAGAGCGATAGCGGTGCAGAAGCTCGGGAAACTCGTCGAACAATCTCTGTTGCACAGCGACACCGACCACAGGCGCACACAACAGCTGCCAGCACGCGCTTCGTGCGAGATTGCAGGAGATAGTCAGGCGAAGAGCGCGTTCTGAGATGGCGGAGTGTAGAACGAGAACGGTAGCATAAAGTCAGGAGCCGCCTTGAGCGACAATGCCTCGAAGATCCGGGTTCTTATCGTCGATGACCATCCCGTGGTCCGTGAAGGCTTGGCTTCCTTAATCGAGGGCCGTCCCGATATGGAGGTCATCGGAGACGCCGAGACCGGAGAAGAAGCCATTGCGATGTTCGACAGTCTCCAGCCTGACGTCGTCCTCCTCGATCTGAAACTCCCGGACCTGGACGGCATCCAGGTGATTGAAACCATCCGGAAAAATCACGGGAATGCTCGCATTCTTGTGCTGACGACGTACGTGGGAGACGTCCAGGCCAGGCGAGCACTGAAAGCCGGCGCTGCGGGATATCTCTTGAAAGCATCGCTGCGCAGGGACCTTCGGGATGCGATCCGTCTAGTGCATGAGGGCGGCACAAAGATTCAGTCTGAGGTCGCGGCGGAACTCGCGCTTCACATGGCTGACGAGCAACTAACACCACGAGAGCTGGACGTATTGCGCCTGGTTTCAAGAGGATGCTCGAACAAGTTGGTTGCCGATCGTCTCAGCATCCGTGAAGATACCGTCAAGGCACACGTGACGAGCCTCCTCGCCAAGCTCAAGGCGAGTGACCGAACGCACGCGGTGACCATCGCTTTACAGCGAGGATACCTCGAGATTTGAAGACCTCTGCAAGGCGCATGGCATTCAAGCTTCTTCTCCTCTCGCTAAGCCTTTCCTTTGTGCTCAGCCAGCTTTCCGTGAGCGTGATCGCTCAAACGCAATCTTTGGCTGCAATGCAACACGGTGCGTGGGCCGGGCATGACGGAGCGCCCCAAGGTGTACAGGCGCTTGCGATAAGTCCCGCTGGACTGCTCTGGATGGGCACGATGAGCGGCCTGTACTCCTTCGATGGAAACACCTTCGTGCGCTTCCAACCGGTTACCGGCGAGCCTCGCATTCCGATCAATATCAGCTATCTGTACTTCAGTCGAGATGGTGCTCTCTGGGTCTTCGGCTCCCACGACGGTCCTGTACGGATCTTCGACGGCAGGACCCAGTTGGTAGACAGAACGGACGGCGAGAGAGCTCAGAAGATGGACTGCCCGCAGCAGGCGCCTGATGGAGTTATCTGGGCCTTGCTGAACGAGCGTTTCCTGGTCACGCTGGGCGCTGACCAGATCTGGCACGATGTGTCAGTTCCTGGATCAGGAAAGCTGCACTTAACCAAGCTGTTCGTTGATCGAAGAGGAACCGTTTGGATTGTCGTGAACGACCAGCTCTACCGTCGCACGGTGGACCGCAAGCTGTTCGAACCAACAGACGTGTATGTGTACGGTGTCTCAAGCTTCACGGCTGGCGCGCACGCCGATCTCTGGATCGCCAGTTCCGGTCCGGCAACATCACATGCACCAGCACTTCACCTGCAACACGTCAGCGAACTCGGAACAAGTCTGAGTGCGCCGCGAGTAAGCGAAACACTGGTTGCCGCCATGCCGGCTGCGGACGAGTCGCTTTGGGTACTCACCCTCAACAGCACGCTCATTCACCTGAGCCAACCGGCTCTGACCAGGAGCGCCTCCTTCTCTCTTGCGAGCTCGAAGGATCGTGTGCAGCTTCGGACCGCGGTCCAGGCGAATGGCAATGGCATGTTTCTCCACCCGCAGGATGGCTCGATCTGGGTCGGCGGCCTGGGTGGTATTGAACGCTTCGCCGACGCCAGACTTGTCCCGCTCGTCCCAAACGCTTCTCCCGGACTTTGGGAAAATTGCGTGCAGCGAGACGGCAGGCAATGGTTCATTGACCCACACGAAAACCTCTACGTGCTCGCACCGCACATGCCTGCTCACCTGCTCGGACATGCCACGGTTGATCTCTTTTGCTCCGCTCAGGGCAGCCTCGCTCGAGACAACAGAGGATTACTGCGACTCAGCGGCAACCAGACCACTCGCCTGCCTCTGCTGCCTGGGATCAACGGTTACAGCAACCACTACATCTTTACTGGCGCCGTAACGACACCCGATGGAGCAATCGTTGCAACCGCAGCCGGAGGAGCCATCGGTCGATCTCTCTGGCGCTTCGCCGAAGGAAGATGGAAGCAACTCGCCTCCGTTCGGAATCTTCCTGAGATCGTTTCGGTGCACGTCATGGCGGACGGGCAGATTCTCTTCGGGCTGCACAACGGTGATATCGGCCTTCTGGAGAAGGATGCCGTCCGGGTCTTGCCTACACACGTCGCCCATATCGGCTTCATTCTGGGCTTTCTGGAGAGTCGCTACGGCCCCATTGCGTTCGGTTCGAACGGAATAGCCCTTCTCAAGGAGGAGCACCTCGTCCCCATTCCTTTTGCGCGACCCGAACTATCCCAGCTCATCACCGGTGTCGTTGAAGCGCACAACGGAGATATCTGGCTCAACGGCGCGGACGGCATCGTAAGGATACCGGCGGGAGAACTGGCTGAGAGTCTTGTGGATCCCTCTCACCAAGTTGCAGCGGAGAACATACGCGACGGAGACTACACCGGGCCGTCCTACGCAAAGCTATTCTGCGACCGGGCACAGAGTGATGGAAGCGGGACGTTATGGTTCAGCACGCTGAATGGAATCGTTTCGATTAAACCTGAGCTGATCACTCCAGAAGCCGCGCCGCCGCTGATCGTCGGCCCTGTGCTTGCAGATGGACATCCGCCTTCTCAGGATCGCAGGTTCCCGCCTGATGTCGGCGTTCTTAGCATCAACTACATCGGCGTTGATTTCTCCGACCCCTCGAGCTTGTCGTATGCCTACAGGCTGGAGGGCTACGATCACTCCTGGCAGAATGTTGGCTCAAGGACAGAGGCTGTCTACACGCATCTGCGGGCAGGCCGTTATACCTTCCAGGTGAAAGCGCAGAATGCTTACGGCATCTGGACGACTCCGACGGCGCTCGCCCCCTTCACCGTCGCGCCCCATCTTTATGAGCGAAGATTGTTCCTCGCCTTCTGTTTGCTCGCCCTCGCCGTCTTCGTTTGGACAGGTGTCCAGCTGAGACTCCGTTTCGTGGCGGCAAACATCCGCGAACGAGCGGAAGCCCGCGCAGACGAGCGAATCACCATCGCAAGGGACTTGCACGATACGTTACTCCAGGGCGTTCAGGGCCTGCTGTTAACCCTTCACGCGGCGACAGAGCGCGTTCCCGGCAACCACGAATCAAAGCACGCGCTTGAGCGCGCCTTGGCAAGTGCGGAAAAACTTATCTTGGAAGGAAGAAATCGAGTTAAGGGTCTTCGTACCTTCGGTCTGTCCGGACAGGAACTCCTGGCCGCTCTCGAAGCTGTTGCTGACGACCTGCATTGTCGCTCAAGCTTGCAGATCAACGTTGTGCAGGAAGAGAGCACATTGGTCCTCCATGACCACATCGCTTCTGAACTCTTCCTTATCGGCAGGGAGGCCATCGTGAATGCTTATCAACATGCAGCTGCATCAAGCATCATCCTCCGCCTGGACTACAAGCGAGCTAACTTCACCCTGGAATGTGAAGACAATGGAACAGGGTTCGATCTCGGCGTGATCGCAAGGCCCGAATACCAGGGAAGGTGGGGAGTGCGCGGCATGCAGGAACGAACTGGAAAGATTGGCGGCCTCTTCGAGATCTCCAGTCGACCAGGCAACGGAACTCTTGTCCGTGTGCGGCTGCCCGCACGCAAGGCGTATCGCTGAGTCCCCGGCACGCTGCCCGCTGACACCACCTCTGTGATCCCTTTCAGACTCCTTGTAAGCCGCAGGACCTTCGCCCTATGCCACAACAGCGCGGGCTGGCAACCCCCACTTATGTGGGGGTCGCCAGCCCGCACGATCAGGCGATGCGTGTGCAGCAGGAAAAGCGGCAAGATAGAGAGAGAACAAGGCGCGACATCCGGCTGTCCTACATGAGCGGCCATGTCCGTCATCACTCACTTGATTGTCTATGGAATCTCCTCAATACGCCCCGCGGTGTTCGCCCGCGATCCCGAGTCGACAGAGCCTTGGCCCTTCGAAGCCACGTCACATCCTGATCGCTGCGGATGACCTGCCCGGCAACCTCGACGTTGCAGCGATGATGAACGTCTTCAAAGAGGCGAATCGTCTGACGATCGTCGCGACCTATGCGGTCCAGGTTGTCTCAACCGCACACGGGTCAATCCCTCATCCTGGCTCCGATTCTGTGACTCGCATGTCCTTTGAAGACATCCCGGCCCGAATCGACACCTTCATCGTTGCTGGCCACCATGGCTTTGATCGCGCTTCGATGCATAGCGAATACCGACGCTGGCTGCAACACCAGTGCTCTACCTGTCGGCGGACTGTTGCGATCGGTGGCGGTACGCTTACGTTGGCGGCTGCAGGTCTCTTGGACGGTCGAAAGGCAGTCACCCATTGGGCACTGCACGAGGAGCTGAAGCGATCCTTTCCCAGGGTTCTGCTCGAACCGGATGTGCTCTACACAAATGACCGTAATCTGTACACGTGTGCTGGAGCGATTGCGAGCATTGATCTTGCTCTCAGATTGGTGGAAGACGATCTAAGCAGCGATGTCGCTGCCAAGGTTGCGAGCAGAATGTTGCTGCACTTTCGGAGATCGGGCGACAGCAGCCAGGTGAGTCTCACGTTACAGGCCCAGGCAACCAGCTCCGATCCGATCTCCCGCCTCCTTGGCTGGTTACCAGACAACCTGACAAAAGAGCTGTCCGTGCGCGCGCTGGCAAAACGTGTCGCAATGAGTCCTCGAAACTTCGCCCGGATCTTTCGGCAACAGGTCGGAATTACCCCGGCGAAGCACATTGAGAGCTTGCGTCTTGAGGCGGCACAACGCGAGCTGGGAAACGCCAGGCAAACTATCGCAAAAGTAGCTGAGCTCAGCGGCTTCGCGAATACCGAAACTCTTCGCCGCATCTTCCTGCGGCGTCTGGGCCTCACTCCAGCAGTCTTCCGGAGGCATATGCATTCCTGAGCAGGACTCCATTCCTCGACCGCGAGGTGCGCGGCTGCGAGATCAGTTCCCGTTCCACGAATACGGGCAACCACCGTCAGTGGGCAGATAAGCTGTGCGCCCCGGCGCGACCTTCAGCGTGGGACCATTGTGCAGACGTGGTGCCGGACCGGTACCGTGCCTGCGACTCCAATCTAGAACGACAGGACGTCTACAGACATCTGCCCCGCGCGGCTGCACACGAAGCAACGCCCACAAGCTTTGCTGTCCGGCGCTCGTTCCGCCGGCATACAACCTGACCCTGGACCAGGAATATGAGCATACGAATCGTTCTCCACCCGCTGCTGCTCGCGATATCTCTTCCAGCTTCGAGTGCGTCTGGAGCAACACGATCATGCGCCGGAGTCTCCTCGGTCCTGCCTTCCGGCCAGGCAGCGCTGTTGCGCCAGCTGATCTCCACTCGCGCTCCCGGCCACCCCGATCCGCACTCCATTCGGCTAAGGCACAGTATGCAAAGCGGAGATTGGTCCGCCGTGTTCTCGCAGCCATCGGGCTCGGAAAGAGGCGTCTTCTTCTTCCGAATTCAACAAGGGAAGCCTACGCTCGTCGACATCTGGGGCGGCGTTCCAGCCGGCGAAACTGCGGCCCAAATCGCCGATTGGACAAAGACCCTGGATCCCGCTTTTCCGCGTAATCTGGCGGCGTGCTTTGCAGACGCTGTCGAACATGGGCAATGATGTCAGCGAAGAAATGACCTCTCGCGTCCCAGGCTTCCCTTCCTCTGAGCGAAGACCCGCAACGCGTACCCAGGATCCTTCATAGTGCAGAGAACTGACCAGCAGGTCCTATGAAGCTTGGACCTCTTTGGCTTGCAGCAAGGGCCTATAGGTCTCGCTGATCATACGGTTCACTTCCCGCAGGCGGATAAGTTCTGCAGCGGCGAGAGGCAGGTAGCTGCCTATACGCCACCCGGATCGCCGCAACGCAAGCGGCACCCCGATCACGCCGCTCAGGTCGCAGAACTCTCCCTCTAACAACACCTGCCCATGCACCGTGCGATCGTCCGAGTGACGGATCGAAGCGATGCAATCGAGCGTGGCATTCGCGGTCGCATTCGGAGTGGATTGCAGCAGCCGAATGGTCAGGAACGGTTCAATCAGTATCTTAAGATCGGGTCGGACCGTTTGCAGCGACAAGTAAGCACGCTCTATCTCCCCTTTCTCCATCAATGCCGTGATCTCCGCCTGGGTCGTGTCCAGGACTTCCGACGAAACTCGATCGGCATACTTCGCGTGAAGTTCCTCTAGCCGCTCAGTCACGCCCTCCTGTTCATCAATCACATACACGGAAGACCACAGAGGCACCATACCTTCGCCATGCTCGCCCAGCACACTCGCGCGCACTGCCGCGCGGGGAAGACCAAGGTGGGTGGCGATAGCGCCTGCAAACCGCAATGAGTCCTGCTGCGCCCCCATCCCCAGCACTCTTTGGCGATCCATGTAGCGGCAGAAGACCTGCACGGCAAGCTCAATCGGGTTGCTGATGATCAGCACGAAAACCTCAGGGCACTGCCGGCTCAAGCCCTCCGCAACCTGATGG
The DNA here is from genome assembly GCA_964242875.1 of uncultured Acidobacteriaceae bacterium. Lineage (GTDB taxonomy): Bacteria > Acidobacteriota > Terriglobia > Terriglobales > Acidobacteriaceae > Edaphobacter. Next base: position 13,440 of record CAXTCB010000033.1, on the reverse strand, counting down.
AAGAGAGGCAGGTTCCGAGCAGCAAGCTGCGAACGCAGAGTGATGTCTTCATCGATCGTCGCGCCTGCCGCCATGATGAAGACATCGACAGCCGGCATCGCCTCGATCGAAGGACACACCGAAATCGTGACAACGCCTGCGTCGAAGGCATCAAGCAGGTCTGCTTTCATCGCCAGCAGCTTGCCCGTATTGGCCGTGGTTCCGCGGCCTACCAGAACAAGGTGATCTCCCGGTGCAAGATCAGTTCCCTTTAGAAGATGAATCAGCAGCGTGGATCCTACTGCGCCCGTAGCGCCAAAGATCGCAATGTTCATTCGCCCCCTTCGTTCGGACAAGTTGACGTCAATAATCAGAATGTCCTCTATAGGCGGCATTCTTGCGGATGCCGCGATGTCGTAGGTGCAGAGAGACGCGGCGAACCTCTCGCCCAGTGTGGCTCGTGCGCTTGGATCGATGCCATCGCTTGCCTTCGGGTTTAGACGAAAAGAGGGCCTCGCTCGAGCGTCGATGTTCTGACAAACAACCCACCTTTGAAGCCACGAAGACGGTTCCTGGTTGAGCCCTCCGCGGGCCATCATCGCATCCACGAGAGACAGGGTGTCCGTATCCGCACGCAAACGCACCTCTGCTGCGATCCATCAGTGCTTGGTCGACCGTAAAATGCCAGTGGCGAACCGCCCCCGTAAGGAGTAGCGAGGAATGAGAAGATCCATCGTGGTGATCGCGACGCTCGCTTTGGCTCTTGCAAGGCATGCACACGCCCACTTCGCGCAGGAGTGCCAGGTCCGCGTCTTGCAATCTGTCACGGATGACTCTGGCCATCGTTGGCCGGTCGGCTCGGTGCTTCCTGCGACCATCCTGCGAGACGGGCCCGAGGGTGCCAGCTATTGTGCAAGCGGTGGCAGTTGCCTGCCGCTGAAAGTGAATGGAAGCGACACACTCCACTTACTGAACTGCAAGGTCGGACCGTCTCTTGGTGATGGAGATCGACGTCTTATCCCGGATCCACAACGGGCTGGGCATGCCGCTGCTGCCACCATGCGTTCCAGAGACGAAGCAGAGCGCAGATTGAGCGGCATGGGCTTCTCCAACGCGTCTGCTGGTAGCCTCGCAGCCGAGTACGTGAAGGAACCAGGCTCGGCCCGTGGTCGGCTGGTCGCGCAAGCGCTCGCAGGCTCGTCAGCGGCACGTGCCAGATTGAAAAGCAGCAATCCCTGACGCAGACATGCCGGTCGCGCAACGCGCGCCGCACAGGGTTCGGTCACGCAAGCTGCTCCCGCCAAGACGCAATCTGCATTTCCAGCTAAGAACATTCATGCTGCCGCGGTGTTGCGTGTGGGCATACTGGCCCTCCCTCCTCACGGCCCAGCCCTCACGCGCCCGTTCACCCCCGCAAGCGACCCCTTTTGCGAAAATTCAGAAGCTCCAGGTCGCAACCCTCCGAGAATCCGTACGGGATCCCTTCTTTCAAGAACCGCCTCCGCCTGTCCGGCACACCTCTGAGCGCAATCGTTCTTTCCTTCGCGTCTCCTCGTTCGGCTGCTCGGCACTTTCCAGACCTCTCAAAAACCTTCTGTTATTTCACTTCCAGATTCCTGCGAGCCATGGCATAGTAATTCATTGCTGAAAAAGAGATGGCGTACGTGAAATATCAGCCGTCTCTTGGCTCAGCCTCCGCAAACCTGAATTGAGGTGTAATCGTGCGCTTTGGAGTTCTAGCAGTCGTCTCGGTTGGCATCGCTGTACCAGCAGCGTTCAGTCCCACAACGCTTTTCGCCCAGGTCGATCAAGGATCGATCACGGGCATCGTGCGCGACGCGCAGAGCGCCGTCATCAATGGCGCCACCATCACACTCACCAACAAGGACACCAACTTCACGTTGACCCGGCAAACCGATAAGTCCGGCGCCTACAGCTTCACTCCGATCAAGATCGGCACGTATCAACTCACCGTCGAGTCGCCGGGCTTCGCACCGCAAACCCAGGACAACATCCGCGTGAACGTCAGTCAGGTCGTCGGTCTGAACCTCACGCTCACCGTAGGCGGCGCCGCCGAGGCCGTCACCGTGACCGCCGATACCGCGCTACAGACCGAAGAAGCCTCTACCGGCCAGATCTTCAGCGCCAGAGTCCTGAACGACATTCCCTTGGATGGAAGGAACTACGTCTTTGCGGCCCAGTTGACGACCGGTGTCGCCGCACCCAATCAAGGCTTCCGTCAGGTCGCCGGTGCTGGCGACTTCGCGTCCAACGGAAACCGCGTCTCGCAGAACAACTTCGTCCTCGACGGCGTAGATAACAACTCCAACATGCAGGACTTCCTGAATGGCGCGACCTATGCCGTGCGGCCGCCGCCGGATGCCCTCGCAGAGTTCAGAGTGCAAAGCAGTGATTACAGCGCTGAGCTGGGCCGCGGCACAGGCGCTGCAATCAACGCCTCCATCAAAGCGGGAACCAACTCCATTCACGGCAGCCTGTGGGAGTACTACCGCAACGACCGCCTGAATGCGCTGGATTACTTCGCCACCACCAAGACCGCCTACCATCTGAACCAGTTCGGCGCCACGCTCGGTGGCCCCATCTGGAAGAACAAGATCTTCGTCTTCGCAGACGGGCAGGGCACGCGTATCTCCCAGTACGCCCCGCCAACCCCCAACCTTACCGTACCGACCGCCCTGGAGCGGACCGGTGACTTCAGCGAGCTGCTCAATCCGGCGAACACCGCAGGTCGTGGCCCGGTCGCGCTGTATCAGCCCGGCGGTACGGCCACCAGCACCGTGGGTGGCACCGCGATCCCCGGTGCCGATCCTCGCTATCTCACCTGCAACGGCGCGCAAAACGTCATCTGCGCTCCGCAGATCAACGCCGTCGCAAAGAACGTCCTCGCTCTGTACCCGCTGCCAAACTCCGTAAACGTGCATCAGGCATTCAACAACTACACTGCTCCGGCAACGGCCACCACCAGCGACACCACCCAGTTCGATGTTCGCCTTGACTATAACTTTTCGGCCAGGGATCAGATGTTCGGCCGCTACAGCTATTCCAACAATCCGGTGAACTTTGCACCCCTGCTTGGCACGCTGGATGGTGGCAGCTTCGGCAGCTCAGGACAAAACTCTAACTACGGCAAGAGCGGCGTCTTCTCTGAAACCCACTTCTTCGCCCCGACACTCTCCAACGAGTTTCGGGTTGGCTTCAACTACCTGCACGCCTCTTACCTTGGGCCGAACGCCGCGAATAGCAACTTTGCCGGCAGCCTCGGTCTGGGCGGCATTCCCATTGGCAAAAATTTGGGCGGCTTGCCCCAGACCAACTTCGGCGATTCGCGCAGCGGCAACGATGCCGCAACGCAGCTCGGCACCACCGGCTACCTGCCGTCGGACGAGCTGCAGAACGTCCTGCAGATCATCGACAACGTAAACAAGCAGCTCCGCGCGCATACCCTCAAGGCCGGCATCAACTTCCAGCACGTCCGCTTCTATGGCCTGCAGCCACCCAATGGCATCGGCTACCAGAACTTCAACGGAACGTACACGGAGAATCCGGCGGATAAGATCAACGTCTCCGGCTCGGGCCTGGCGGACTACCTCCAGGATCAGATGAACAACTCTGGCCTCAGCACCGTGCAGCCCTTCACCGACCTGCGTTGGTACTACTCCGCATTCCTGCAGGACGACTGGAAGCTAACGCCACATTTCACCGTCAACCTCGGCCTTCGCTGGGAATACACCCAACCCATCCGCGAGCTGCACAATCTGCAATCCAACTTCGTCGGCAACTACGCCAACAACAACCAGGGCACAGGCACGCTGCTGATCCCCTCGTCGCAGCGTAACTACCCGATCGCGACCGCGTTGGCGACAGCGCTCGCATCCGACAACATCACCGTCCAATACACCGACAACGACTACCTTGTGAATCCACGAAAGCTCAACTTCGCGCCGCGCATCGGCTTCTCCTACCTGGCCGATCCGAAGACCGTGCTTCGTGGCGGCTTCGGCTTGTTCTACGGAGGCTTGGAGAACATCGGCCTTGGTCTGAACCTCGCAAACAACGCCCCCTTCTTCGTCAACTCGAGCTTCATCCCCACCCCGGACCAGTGCTACAACCTGAACGGCACCGTAACCTGCCCAACCAACGGACAGACTCTCGAAACCGGCTTCGGTGCTGCGGCTACCAGTCCCGAAGCGCTCGCAGCCGCCTCTGGAATCGGCCAGATCTACAGCCAGGATCAGAACGCCAAAAGTGCTTACAACGAGGCGTATAACCTCAGCCTCCAGCACCAGTTCACCAACACACTCACCGTCACCACCAGCTACCAGGGCAACAAGAGCCGCCGCCTGAGGATGAGCTACAACGCCAATACCTTCGCCGGCTACGTTCCAAGCGGCGCGAACGGCCAGGATTTTCAGCCGTTCCATGACTTCGGCATCGCCAACGTCTCAAACGAAGGCGTCGCTTCGTACGATTCGCTGCAGGCCAAGGTCGAAAAGCAGTTCGGTGCGGGCCTGTACTTTCAGGGCGGCTACACCTGGGCTCATTGCCTTGACGACTCCTTTGGACCGATCGGCCAGGCACAGCAGGGCGGCTACCGTAATCCGAATCTCCTCGGCTTCAAATACGACTACGGCAACTGCACGCAGGACGTCCGCAACCGCGCCACGCTCAACGCGCAGTACGAACTGCCCTTCGGTCGCGGCAAGCAGTTCGCTCACGATAGCAAGCTGCTCGATGAAGTCATCGGCGGCTGGAAGTCGAGCCTCGTCTTCCAGGCGCAGAGCGGAAACCCCGTCTTCCTGACATCCTCCAACCAGGGATCAAGCTACCCGTACCGTATCTTCGATCCGTTTGCCGCCGGTGCTCCGCTTGGTGCCGATGGCACTGGCAGCTCCCTCAGTTCAACCCAGCCACAGTTCAACTGCGCTACCAGAACACGCACGCTGCAGCAGTGGTTCAACCCCTGCTCCTTCGCGAATCCGCCACAGGTCGTCTCCAGCGGTTCCTCTGCTGCGCAAAACACCATCGACGCAGCGAATGCGGGGCTCATTCCGTCCGGCCCGCGTGGTCGCGTCGGCGTCGTTGGGCCCGGCTTCAACCGCGTCGACATGTCACTGTTCAAGAGCTTTGTCCTTGGCTATCGCGAGAGCTCCCTCCAGCTCCGCGTCGATGGCTTCAACATCCTGAACACGCCGTCCTTCAGCAATCCCAACACCAGCCTCACGGGTACGTCAGGGCAATCCATCACCTCGACTCGCTTCTCCGGTCTGCTTCCAAACGCGCGTGTCGTGCAGGTTGCGGCTCGGCTCAGCTTCTAACAGCTCCAAACCAGAGCGGCTCCCTCGAAGAAGATTTCGAGGGAGCCCTTTCTTTGGCCTGAGCTTCGCACTCCCAAATCTGCCTCAACCAAAGGTCTGGAGAGCCCGCTCAAGTGTCATCGGCGTCGAGCAGATCGTGCCGGCGCGCGATCCTTCGCCAATCACCACTCCCAAAGGATGCCCCTCCACGACAACGGCAAACGTCAGCTTGCCCGGCGCAGAGATCCGGTTCATCTCAATCCAGTTGTAGTAAGCACCCATCTCCGCGTCTCGCAACGATCCCTGCGGATCAAGCGTGTTCGGCTGTGTCTCAGCAAACAACTCATTCAGGTCCCGGTGCCGTTGTCGCGGCGCATACCGCAGCAGCAGCGTGTGTGGTTGTGCCCGCCGTGCAAGCTCCCGCCCCGTCCACTGCACAAAGCTGGTGCTGAAGATCTGCGGCCCGGAGCTCTGCGTAAACAGCTCGGTGTAAAAGCGCTGCAGCACCGCATCGCTCGTCGTCTCCTGCGCCCCCACGTCCATACGCGAGGTCTCCGCCAGGTGACTCCGCATCTGTTCGGCACCGCCGCTGCCGCTGGAGATGGTAGCCTGCATCCGCTGCAGCACGCGCTCCCGGATCTTCGCCAACGCCGGGTAGCTTACGACCAGCATCCCCGAACGATGATCCGCAAGATCTGCGTTCGGCTCGCCCCCGTCGACGTACCAGCTCGTGTACGGCTCAGGGGAGGCTCCCGCGTGCTGCTGCATCAGAGTTCGAACTCCCTGGAGGGTCGCATCGTGCTCAAGCGCATTCAGGAAGGTTCCCTGCCTTCGAAGCCTCCGCAGCACCTTGCTGCTGTCCACCGTCGCGCCTTGACCGAGCAGAACGAGAACCAGCCGGTGAGTTGTGTCCTGCGGCGTCGGAATCGCCGCAAACAGCTCCGCCGTTGCCACGCGAAATGCATTCACCTGGCCGCTGGACCACAGGTAAGAGGTCAGCTCCGTCACAAAGCTTGCGGGGGCGTCAACCCACGTCGAAGCTTCAAGAGATGCTGAAAGAGAAAGGGCAAGTAGCGGCTTCACCAAAGCCGCAAACTGATCTCCGGGCAAACGCTGCAGCGAGTCACACTGCGAGCGAAGGCTCGCCCGCTCCGCCGGAAAACTCGTGTCCAGGCCCTGTATCTGCTGCAGGAACGAAGGACAGATCGCCAGCGGCAACCGTCGCAACAACGGCAGGTACGCAAGGGCAAACGCTCGCGCCGCCTCCGCGTACGTCACGAAGGATGCAGGGGAAAGCTGGTCGGGCGTCATAGCAGTTCCCAAAGGCATCTGCCCGGCGACTTCGTGTCAAACCCGAGCGCACATCCGATCGTTGGCACAAGATCGATCGACTCGATCGGCCTGTCAACAATCGTGTTCTGGCGAACATGAGGACCCAACGCCAGCATCCACGTTGTGCGCGCCGTCGCGCTGCCCGTCCTGTGATGTTGAAAGCCGTTGCCCGCAGCATCCCCGTCGGCATCTCGTCCGAAATCCGGCATCAGGTACACCGTCGTTCGATCTTTATACTCCGGATCGCTCTGCACCATCGCCCACAGCTCGGCACACAGGCGGTCTGCCCGTTGAATCGCATCGACATACAACGAGTACGCTCCCGAATGAGCAATATCCATGTCATGCAGCGTCAGCATCATCAGCGACGGTGCTTGCTGCTTCATCAACTGCCGCGTCACGTAGATCGAAAGCTCGTCCGCGCTGTCCAGGCTGCGCGCCTTGTTCACAAAGTCCTGCACGGAAAGCTTCAGCGATGTCTCAAGCGTATCCAGATGCATCTCGTGATCCATCTTCGATTGCTGCGGCTGGTAAAGCGGCATCTCGTAGCTGTCCTGCAACAAGTGTGAGAGCCGGTCGCCATCGAGTGCCGCGCTGCGGTGCATCGCCGCCTGCAGCAGGCGCTTCGGAAGAATGACGCCCGCCCCGTACTCCGGGCCAAATGCCGGATGACTGCTGCTTCCAATTCGTTGAAACCCATTGCTCGGCGCGATCACCCACGCATCGGCGGCACGCTTCTTCAGACCCTTGCGGTAATACTCAAACAGCGTCGGATTCGGCGGCGCCTGCGCGACAAAATTATCAAAGCGTTCGTAGCTGCCCGTGACGATGCTCGCCGTCGCAACATAATGGCCCAGAATGCCGGCATTGACGACATGAGTGAAAAACGTACCTTGCGGAAGCAGCGTATGCAGCAGATTGGGAATGTTCTCCTGACCCTCCTCTCCAAACGTCTCGTCGTCCCGCGCGCCTCCGCCAAACGTAACCAGAATGGTCTTTGGAGCCTGTCGATACGCCGGCAGGGGCTGGGCGGAAAGAGCCCGCGTCAGGGTCGCAGCCGAAAAACTTCCGATCGCGCCACGAAGAAACTCCCGCCGCGTCGCAGCGATCCCCGCGGTCCCCAGTGATGCCCCTCGACCCATACCCTAGTATCTAGCAACTTGCGGGAACGATGGGCAAAGATCCCGTAGCCGCACAGAAAGCCTTACCGGACACGTGCCGATACGCCACCTGAGCGGAGACCTAAGCTGCCTCGGGGGTAGGTGCCTGCGTCGGCGAGGGCTGATCCGCCAGTGCCTTCAGCGTCTCCTTCGCCAGCGGCCGCTCGTGCAGCAGCAGCTCCGCCGCCCGCACCCGCGGGTTCGCATGGAACCATCGCTGAAAGACGTCATGCGAAAGCAGATTCGTCAGCGCCAGCAGGCTCATGCCCTGGTGATGCGCCATCCACGACCGAACCATCACCGGCTCCTTCCCGCCTCCCGTATAGTCCGCCGCCTCATACAAACCATAAAGGCCCGTCCAGCCCATGCCCGCCATGCGACGTAGGTTGCTGATCGCCTCCTTGCGCGCAAACGGCAACGTCAGAAATGTTGAGTACGGGCTGATCACCGGGCCGTCCTCCGCGCCATACTTCAGCGCCAACTGCGGAATGCCAAATGCCTGGTACCCATATCGCCCGTTCGGATCCATCGTCCCGAAGCCCGACTCCGAGATGCCCCATGGAATACCCTTCGTATGCGTCCGTTGAATCGCAATCGCCGATTCAATCGTGCGCGAGATCAGCGTGTTTGGAAACGCCCGCATCCACAGCGCCGGCATCAGATACTCAAACATCGTGCCCGTCCACGAGAGCAGCGCCGCCCGCCCATTTACCAGCACATGCGATCGATCCAGCCGGAACCACGACTGCTGCGGAATGTCACCCTTCGCCACCGCCAGAAAGAACGCAATCCGCGCCTCTGACGCCAGCAGGTCGTAGCACGCCGAGTAAAGCTCGCCCGTCGCGCCGTCGTACCCGATCGACAGCAGCTGCCGGCTCTCCACCAGCAGAAAGCCGTACTCCATCGCGTTCGCATAGAGCTCCGCCGCGTCCACAATCTGCGCTACGCCCCTGCCCAGCTGATCCAGTCGCGCGTCCGCCTGTCGCATCACTTGCACAAACTCGGTCGCCAGCGCATGCTCTGCGGATCCATCCTTCGCCGCCGTCTGCACCGCCTCTGCCCGTCGGTCCAGCTGCCGTCCATACTCCGCCGCGCGCTGCAGATGCGGCATCTCCGCGTGCACCGGATCGTTGAAGGTCGGAATATCGTAGAGCTTCGCAAATCGAGGCAGCAACCACGGCGCATACTCGGTTACAAATTGCACCAGCATTGCCCGCCGCGCCTCCGCATCTCGCGCATGCCGCTCGTCTCGCCTGTCTCCGCCGGTTCGCGAGGCAATTGGCTGTATCGCCAGCAGCCAGCGCACCGCGGATCGCAAACCCTCCGCTCCCTTTCCGGAGATCGCCTCCGGCAACACCGTCGCCTCCGGCTCCAGCAGCCGATGCAGCGCCGCAAAGGCCCGCATCTCAAGCAGCGGCCGCTTCAGCAGATCAAGCGCGCCGCCGTGCAGCGAGTACAGCGATGCCATCAGATTGCCGCTATCCACCGCCGACACAATCTTCGGCGAGATCGGCTGCAAAGTCGCCATGTCGTACCAGTTGTAGATATGCCCGCGCTGCTTCTCCAGCCGCTCATAGGTCGCCAGCGTTCCCAGCGTCGCGCGCGCAAACTCCGGCAGCGTCAGAAATCCCAGCTCCAGCGCAGCCTGTCGAGCATTGAAGGCCATCCCCAGGTTTGTCGGCGAAAGCTTCCGCACCTGGAATACATCCTTCTCTTCCACATTGTCAGGAATGAGCCAGTGATTCTCCTCGCCGCCAAAATCCGAGAAGTAGCGCCAGATGGATAACGCCTGGTCGTCCAGAAAGCGCTGATCCGACTCAGAAATCGGCCCCAGCTCGCGTGTCGGCGAAGCATTCAACCATCCCGCCACCAGCGGCGCCGCGGCCCACAGCAGCAGAATCGGCGACGCGATGATCAGCGCCGGCACATGATGCGAGACAAACAGCAGCGCTGCAATCACCAGCGACAACACCGGCGAAAGCTGCAGGTAGCGATCAAGCGAAGTCTTCTTGCGTCCAGACTCTGACTGCGCAGCCGTCTCCCATTCCAGCAGCTTCTTCCCTGTTACAAATCGTCGCACCAGCGATCGCACAATCGCATCAAGCGACAGCAGCATCTGGTGCGGCAGAAACACCAGGTTCAGCAACGCAAAGAACATCGACGTCGCAAACGTCGAGATCCCACCCAGCGCAGCCGTTCCCGAAAGCTTCACCGCCGCGCGTCCCAGGTTGAACGCAAGCTGCACAATCATCGGCAAAAACAGCAGCGTCAGCGTCACCAGCGTCCAGTACAGCGGTCCACCCGGCAGAAAGAACCACCCGCATACCAGCAGCAGAAACGTCACCGGCTCCACCAGCGATCGCCGCAGATTGTCAAAAATCTTCCATCGCGACACCGTGCTGATCGGGTTCTCGACCTGATTGCCGGACTCATCCGGCACCCGCCCAAACAGCCACTGCACAATCTGCCAGTCGCCGCGCACCCAGCGATGCTTGCGTCGCGTATGCGCCGAGTGATGCGACGGATAATCGTCAATCACCTCAATGTCCGTCACCAGCCCCGCGCGCGCATACGCGCCTTCAATCAGGTCATGCGACAGCAACGAATTGCGCGGGAACCGGCGATCCAGCACCTGGTGCAGAATCGAAACCTCGTAGATCCCCTTGCCGGTAAAAATCCCCTCCCCAAACAGATCCTGGTACACGTCCGATACCGCCCGCGTGTAGATATCGAACCCGGTCTCGCCCGAATACAGCGCCGCCAGCCGAGACCGCGCCGCCGACGACACACTCACGCCCACCCGCGGCTGCAAAATCCCGTACCCCAGCGTCACAATCCGCGACTGCGGATCCACAATCGCCTGGTTCAACGGATGCGCCATCGTCCCGATCATCCGCGACGCCGTCCCGCGCGGCAGCTGCGTATCAGAGTCCAGCGTAATCACGTACCGCACCGTGTGCAGCACCTCGACCGGTCCGCCCTTCACCGGAAAGCTGTCGAAGTCCCCCAGGATGAACTTATTCAGGTCCAGCAGCTTGCCACGCTTACGCTCCCACCCCATCCACGCACCCTGCCGCGCATTGAACGTGCGATGCCGGTGCAGCAGCAGAAACCGCCCGCCGCGGCCATCCTGGTACTTCTGATTCAGATCGTTGGTCAGCCGCAGTGCCAGCTCCACCAGCTCATGCCGATCCTCCGGCTCCGGCCGCGCCAGCGAGTCCGGCAAATCCGTCAGCAGCCCGAAGTGCAGGTGCGGATCCTCGTTCGAGAGATACCGCGCCTCCAGGTCCTCAAACATCTCCTGAACCTGGTGGATCGAGAGCAGCAGCGTCGGCACCACCACCAGCGTCGACTCCTCCACCGGAATCCCATCCGTCAGGTCCAGCTTCGGCAGCGCTCGCGGGTGCAGCCCCGCCGTCACAATGTTGTTCACCAGATCCGCCGCGCCCTGCGTCGCCGGCAGCAGCGCCAGGAACAACGTCGCGATCACCAGCGCAAACGTGTGGTGCGGCACGAGCGGCGCAATAAACGCCACAATCAACAGCACCGAAATCGTAAAGATCCCGAGAATGTAAAACTCTTCATTGTTCGTCAGGATCAGCGATCGAACGCGGTCCGCCAGCGGCGGATGGTAGCCAATCTCCCGCGACAGGGCATGAAACCCCTGCTCAAACAGGTAGTACCCCACATGCGACACGCGCCGTTGCAGCCGCGGGTCCCCGTGCGCGCCCGCGCCCGTACGCGCCGCCGCGTTATGCGCCAGCGCCAGCGCCTTCTCCGCCACCTGCAGCTCGCTCGCATCCGCGTACTTCGCCAGCTGCGCCACCCGCAGCCGGTAGGCATCCCGCGTCTCCTCTTCCATGCGCCCAAACGCGCCCGCAGGGTCCGCCAGCAGTACGTTCTGAAACGGCACCAGCGGCTCCAGCACCTCCGGCCACTCAAACTGGTTCAGCCTGCGCAGACTATGCAACGGCGCTGAAAACGGAGACTCTTCAATTGACGGCAGCTCATTCACCGGCCGCGGCGTAGCCAGCCCGAACACCTCATCCGCCCGGTCCAGCAGAAACTCTAGCTGCGCCAGCTTCAACGCCATCGGCAGCAGCAGCACCTCACCCAGGCGCAGCGGATCATGACCCTGGGCGGCCCCCACATACGCCGCCAGCGACTCAGGCGACCAGATCCCTTCCGCCGCCGACAGGTATCCCTCCGCCAGGTTCATCACCCGCGGAATCGCCTCCTCCTGGTTCACCGTCACATACGGCAGCTCACGAAATTCCGCCGCCGCCGCCGTCATCCCCTGCAGCACGCCCTGTAGCGCCCGCGTGCTCTCCAGAAACTCCAGCTGCGGCGTCAGCTCTTTCATACTCACAATCGCCCTGCACGCCGCGAGCCGCTCCGTCAGCCGCTTCTTCAAACTCTTCAGCCGCTCCGGTAGATTGTCACTCTTCACCGCCGAGTGATGCGTCATCTGCCAGTGCCCGGCCTGGGCCGTCGCATGCGTCCGCAGCGCCGCCTCCGTCACGGTCGGCTTCTCCGGCAGCTTGTCCGTCGGCACCTCGCTGAGAGGAGCCGTGAGTGGGACCGTCTGTTCTACTGCGCTGTACTCCTGCGACTCTGCCATGTCCCTCCCTCTCCTGTTCCGCTACGCCGAACAACGCCGCCCACCAGCCACGTCCTGCTTCTCCCGATCCTGCTTTTCTTCTGCCCTCTTCCTCGTTCCCTGCCCTAACGATAGCTCGCTGCCTGCATCTCGAACATCTCCGCGTACAACCCACCGCGCGCCATCAGCTCTGCGTGGTTGCCCTCTTCCACCAGCTGCCCACCCGAAAGCACCACGATCCGATCCGCCATCCGCACCGTCGAGAACCGATGGGAGATCAACAACGCCATCTTGCCCTGCGTCAGCTCCGCAAATCGCTCAAACACCTCAAGCTCGCTCTTCGCATCGAGCGCCGCCGTCGGCTCATCCAGGATCAGCAGCTGGGCATCCCGCAGATAGGCCCGCGCCAGCGCAATCTTCTGCCACTCGCCGCCCGAAAGCTCCACACCGCCCTCAAACCGCCGCCCCAGCGTCTGGTCATACCCATGCTCCAGCTTCGCCACCACCGTGTCCGCCAGGCTCTTGTGCGCCGCGAACTCGATCTCCTTCTGCTCGTGGTCCCACTCGATCCGCCCGACCGCAATATTCTCCCGCGCTGTCATCTCATAGCGCATGAAGTCTTGAAAGATCACGCCGATCTCCCGGTGCAGATCTTCGAGCGAGTACTCCCGCAGATCCTTCCCGTCGAGCAGAATCTGCCCTTCCGTCGGGTCGTACAGCCGCGTGATCAGCTTCACCACCGTCGTCTTTCCCTGCCCGTTCTCGCCGATCAACGCAATCCGCTCACCCGGCTTCAGGTGAAAGGTGAAGTTCTTCAAAATCGTTCGGTTCGTTCCCGGATACGTAAAGCTCACATTGCGAAACTCAAAGCCACGCGAAATCGGCCGCGGCGCCGCCGCTCCGTTCGGGTTCTGATCCACCGTCGGCTTCATCTCAAAAAACGCAATCAGGTCCGTCAAAAACAGCGCCTGATCCGCAATCCCCGACGCCGTCGAGAAGACCATCTGCAGGTTCGAGCTCGCCTGCTGGATCGCTGTCGTCAAAAACGTGAACT